>JBGSNA010000257.1:0-5923 GCA_041739875.1 Pirellulaceae bacterium | reverse complement strand
AAACCGGCCGCACCCGCTGCCGTGACGAGGCCAGCTGTACCCGCGCCAATGACGACCAGATTATAGCGGCCACTTGGAGAAGGATTTTCCCAGTCAATCGGATGAACCTGAGCCTCAAGCTCTTGGTTAGGCACACTGAAGGGAAGCAGTGCGTGATTCTTTGACATGTTTTGGACTTCGCAGGTGTACTACTGAGATTGTCGACAGGAGGCAAGTTTTACTTTGAAGCAGAGGTTTCCAGGGGCGACCCCTTACCAAATCGTCGCAGACCCCAACGGACAATGAGGGGAAGTACGCCGAGTAGAGCAAACGCAATGAGTAGACGAGTCAGTTGACCGGCTGAAAATACACTTTGGATGCCCTCGTCCGCGAGAGTCTGCAAACTTGGTACACTCGCCCCAGCGTAGACGTAGACTCCGGTACCAGGCAGCATACCGAGCTGGCTCACCCACCAGAACGTCCACGCCGAAATCGGCGTCAACCCCATCACGGCATTGATGACGAAGAAGGGGACGGCGGGAACAAGTCGCAGCGTAAAGAGATAGAACGGGCCATCTCGCTCTAACATTTCATTGAACTTTGCGAGCCGCTCTCCAAAGCGATTCTGAATGGAACTGCGGAAGAGAAATCGACTCAAAAGGAATGCCAGTGTCGCTCCGGCAGTAGATGCAAAACTCACCAGTACGATACCACGAACAAAACCGAAAAACCAAGCGTACGTTAGGGTCAACACAGTTGCACCCGGCAACGACAGCCCAGTTATTGCTGCGTAAAAGACGAACGCCAGACCGTACGCGAGCGTAGGGTGGCGTTGCTGAAAATTGCGAAGCTGTGCTTCTTGCTTTGCCAGAGATTCAAGCGTTAAGAAATCGCGCAACAGAATGAAGCCCGCGATGATTGCAATCGCAACAACGACAGCGATGCCGATCTTAAGCCGCTTCGGGGGGCGGTTGCTGTCTGACATTCGTAAACATTCCGATATTCAAAAGTTGCAAGTCAAAAAACTTAAAGCATCACAGTTTTTAATAATATCAGCAAATGATAAAGCCGCTTAACGTCTGAATTTGGATTGATCGTTCAAGTCCCAGTCATAATCGAGGTATTCAACGGACGCAGTACCACGAGAAACAAATGAGCGGGCAGCAGCCGGAACATACGGAGCAATCCGCTGCAGTCGCTCAGAGGAGCTGTCTCCGAAATCCTCTTCAAACCACTCTAGTATCGGAGATATCGAGACTGAATTTCGATTCGCATCGAAGCGAAACTTCGTCGGATCGGCAAAGAAAGCTTGCGCGTTTACCGTCAACTGTTCGTCGGTTTTCGCAGCGACATACGCTTCATTGAGAAGACGTGGACAACCGATCGAGGCACAAACGATTGCAAAGTGAATTCTGGGCTCTTTCATCTTTCGCAATACCTCGTGTTCCATCTGATCGAGCGAATAAGACTTGCCCTCGACAATGAGTTGAAGGTCTTTCCAGATATTGTAGCCGAAGAGTTTCGCCGTATGGTTGCGAATGCTGCTCGTGGGGTACTCACGAAGAATTCCTTCGACCGTGACCGCGTTATAAGCGTTGATCCAGAAGGCGAGCTTCGTCGATGTTCGGGTTTGGGCAGTGAACGAGGCTGAGGAGAGTTGCACCAAGTACTGCTCAAGGAGCTGTTTGTCCGACGCATTATCCTTCCATGCCTGGTAGTTAACCATGCCGTGGGCGTCGACATATTTCTTCAGTAGCGAGTCCCAAGTGCTATGATCGATTTTTCCAGCGGGGATACGCTGTGCGGCCGGCACGTTTGAGCCTAAGGAAATCGTCGGACCACCTAAGCAGTTGGTTCCCAGAATCCATGTTGTCAGCACTAATCCCCACACAAAGCTCCTTCCGTCCATTCGCTGCTCCTTGAGAAACTGGTAACCCTTCAAATAACTTTCGATCCTTGAAAGTATCGCCGCACCGACTGGAATGGTCTGTAAATCTGCTTACAGATCGCATGGATTTGACCATTCCGACTTCCCAAAGCAGTGGTAGTTCAAATATGGCATTCTCCAGGAGCGATCATCCCTTCACCGTTTTCTGACTAATCGTTCGAGCCAAGGTTGACATTGCCACCATTGCCAAACAGACTTACTCGCTGAACCATGTTGCGTCGTCTCTTGATTGCTGAGTCAACTGCAAGTTCTCGAATCAATGGTCGATCAGATCGAGAATGAACAGATGCATTTTGGTTTCGAGCGATAAGTCGCAGAATACACTGGTGCTTAATTTACAGTGATGCATCGTTGAGCATCTTGACTCAGTC
This sequence comes from Pirellulaceae bacterium, assembly GCA_041739875.1. Lineage (GTDB taxonomy): Bacteria > Planctomycetota > Planctomycetia > Pirellulales > Pirellulaceae > JBBSJZ01. The sequence continues at coordinate 3,625 of JBGSNA010000257.1, read as the reverse complement.
CGAAGTCGAGACCTAGTGCAACGCCTGGATGCCGGTAATGCAAATGTAGAATTCTTGTCGTTGATATCAATTCAAAATCTCGTCACCCTCAGACCGCTAGAAGTCATTCATACGATTGCAGCGTTTCGCTAGATCAACAAAATGCATTTGGAAGGTGCTGTCAAAAAGGCGGTTCCATCGTGAGATGAGTCGACGACAGTGCCGTTTGTTTTGCTAGTCGGTAACATTCGCCGAAGAATGACTGTTTGTGTTGATTAGCAAGTCGTAGATCTTTCTTACCTCCAAATGAAAAACGAAGCAGGGCAACTCATGGCTACAACTCTTTTCCACCTGCTTCGTACAAGAATGCCCGCCATCGCTTTCTGTGCTTTGCCTTTACTCATGTATGCTTCGGACGCCTATTGCCAGTTGAATGCCACTTGGCTGACTAGTCCAAGTACGAACGACTGGCGGAAAGATTTTAATTGGGACACGGGAATTTTCCCCGACGGCCTTCTCGACACGGCGACATTCGGCGTTTCCAACGCAACCAATGTGCTCGTCTCGGAAATCACCGGAGTCGGGACCGACGCCGCGTCCATCACGTTTGCCCCAGGGGCGAGCCCCTACACGCTGACGGTCCACGAGAACGGCCCGCTGCGACTTTCTGGTGCGGGGGTCGTGAACGACTCGGGCGTCACACAGAACTTCGTCGTCGGCAATGGGACATCAGCTGCCTTTATCCAGTTCAGCAACAGCGCCTCCGCCGGCAGTCAAACCATGTACGAAACGACGGGGGGCACTGTCGTCCTGGGGCAGAACGGCCAACTCGAATTTCTCGACGACGCCAACGCCGGGACCGCGACGTTCATTAATCACGCTCCGACGAACAGCACGCTGGCCATTCCTGGCCGGACGGCGTTGGGCGTCAACGCCTCGGCGGCCAACGGCACGTTCATCAATCACGGCGGCGTCGTGAACAACCGCGGCGGGGGCGAAACGAGCTTCAGCGAAAGCGCGACCGCTGCCAACGGCCACTTCACCAACCACGGCGGCGTTGTCGTCGGTTCACGCGGGGGTGAGACGAGCTTCTCTAATACTGCTTCGGCCGGCAACGCCACGCTCGTTGCCAACGGCGGCGTCGGGCTCGGCGGCCGTATCGCCTTCGCCGAGAACTCCGTCGGCGGTAACGCCCATGTCGAAGTCTACGATAACGGCTTCCTCGATGTCCGCACCCACAACTCGAGCGTCACGATCGCCTCGATCGCCGGCGACGGCCGCATCTACCTCGGCGACAGCGGCCTCAACGTCGGGGTGGACGATAGCGACAGCACGTTCGCCGGAACGATCGAGCCAGGCCCCGTTTTTCAGAACGAGACTTTCACTCTCGGCACGCTCACCAAGGTGGGGACCGGAACGCTGACGCTCACGGGTGTGAGCACCAACTCGTCGACCATTGTCAACGGCGGGCTGCTGCGGATCACCGGTGGCGGAACCGTGTCGAACCAGTCGCCCACCGACACCAACCCCGGCGCTGCGATCGGCTCGACCGTCGGCAGCACCGGTGCCGCTGTCGTCGATGGGACTGGCTCGCTCTGGTCGGGTGACCTCGCTGTTGGCCGGTTCGGCAGCGGCGAATTGAGCGTCCTGGACGGCGGCGCCTTGGACAACGCCAACCTTTCGATCGGACGCAACGCCGGCTCGGATGGAACGGTCACCATCGACGGCGTGGGTTCGGTCTCCAATTCCGGCAGCGTCATCGTCGTCGGCGAGCGTGGCAACGGCACGCTCAACCTGCAAAACGGCGGCGTGATTCACGTTAACAGCGGCGACGTTACCATCGGCGAGCACAGCGGGAGTTCTGGCATTCTCAACATCGGCACGGGAGGGGCCGCGGGCACGCTCGACGCGTTCCAGGTGCGCGGTCTCCTGGGGTCCGCGACGCTGAACTTCAACCACTCCGAGAGCAGCCACTACTTCACGCGCGACGGTCTAGCAAACGGGGTGCCGGTCAACATCTTCGGAAACGTCGCGGTCAACCAGCTAGGCAGCGGCACAACGATCGTTCCCGCCGCCACCAACTACACGGGAGACACCTCCATCTTGGCCGGAACCCTAAGTATCCAGAATCCCTTTCTCAGCAATGCGGCTGATATCCACATCGCTGACGGGGCTACCTTTGACTTGAATTTCAATGGTACGGACGTTATCAGCTCGCTCTTTATCGACGGCAATTCTAAACTCGTGGGAACGCACGGCGCTATTGGTTCTGGAGCGGACTTCGAATGGTCGGTAATCACCGGAACTGGTCTCTTGCGAGTGACGAGCCTCCTGGGTGACTTTGACCACGACGGCGATGTCGATGGCCGCGATTTCTTGATTTGGCAGCGGGGTGGCTCGCCGGCAGCACAAAGCAGCAGCGACCTCGCCGATTGGCAAGCGAATTATGGGGTGGGTTCATTGGCGGCCATTAGCAGCGTGGCCGTGCCGGAGCCTAATCAGTTGCTCCTGTTGGTTACGTCTGGCTTCATAGCGACGTTCTTTGGTCGCAAAGGTACTACAACTTGATACCGAAACAGTATGGAAGCAGACTCAAAAAGATCGCTCAACCTACTAAGTCCATCGCTCGATCACTCTTGATCTGGTTGATTGCTACGAAAAGTCAGTGGCAATGCCAGCATTCTCGGAAGTCGCTCGGCAATTCGCTCATCGCGTATTTCTTTCAGACCGATTGTCATCGACTCGTGTCCGTCTGACGGTTGGTCGAGGTATGTGCCAAACAAGTGATCCCACCACGGCAAATTGAAACCAAAGTTGCTGTTGGTTTCTCGGCGGTGCCAAGAATGATGCACGCGATGCATGTCGGGGGTCACGACTAGCATGCGGAGCCAGCGATCAATCACGAGCGGCATGCGTATGTTGCTGTGATTGAACATAGACGTGCCATTGAGCAAGACCTCAAAGATCACCACCCCCACCGCTGGGGCTCCAATCAGCAGAATCACGACCGCCTTGATTCCGAATGAAAGTAAGATCTCAATCGTGTGGAAACGGCTTCCCGTGGTGACATCGATATCTAAATCGGCGTGGTGCACCATATGCAGTCGCCAGAAGAGAGGCACGGCATGAAATGCCACATGCTGTGAATAGACTGCAAGATCCAAGATCAGCACGCTGAGTACCAATGCCATCCAGGCTGATACGTCTATCGCATTGAACAGTCCCCAGTCTCGGCTCTCAGCCAAAAGAGCGACACCGGCGGCGCCCAGGGGTGCGATTAACCGGAGCAGCAGGCTGTTCAGAAACACGAGCCCCAAATTGCTCGTCCAACGCCATGGACGTTTGACTGTTAGCTTGCGACGCGGCGCGAGACTCTCCCAAATGGCCATGGCCGTGAAAATCACGGCAAAGCATGTGAGGCGGATGCCAGCTTCGGTATGGAGCATTTCCAGCATTACAGCAACATATCAGAAACTGGCAGGCAATCGTACGGTACTTCTATCAATACGCCGTTGTCGACAGATTCATTCATGGAAATAAGCTAGAATGAAATCTCGATCAATTTTACTTGATTTCCGCAGCAACAAACGCCACGTCGGTACTTGGGTGGCTTGAGCCAGGCTGACGGACATGGTCGAGGATGACA
>JBGSNA010000224.1:0-5913 GCA_041739875.1 Pirellulaceae bacterium | reverse complement strand
GATGCCCCCGCTTGTCGGCGCAATGTCGAAAGTGCAAACGGCAGCGTTTCGCAACTCGTGAATTGCAATAGTTGGTCAACCGATGCGAGCGACACTCCACCGCAAAACGCTGGTGTATCCCCAAGCGACGCGAACCAGTCGCCCAATGGAGCGGCGTACCCAAGCTCGACAATCACCAGTGACTCATCGCGTTTGCGTAACGCTTCATCGATCGCGTTGTACTGTTCGAAACCTTCACCCTCACCAAAGAACAAATCGCCGACTTTCTCGAGAATCTCAGCTCTCGTCGGTCCAATTTGTTCGAGACATTCGGCTTCGCTCTCGGCCATCGCGGTGATGCGTAACGACAGCGTGGCTTCGCTCACCGTGATCCCGACTCGAGGCACGCGATCGCGCGCGATCATTTCACCGAGCCGCAGCTCCATGTCGCTCTCGCCCGTTCCGAAGAACTTCATCACATGATGACGAATGTGGTTCGCGCCGCCCGCCATCTCCATCAGTCTCGGTGCGACGGTCTCTTCGAACATTTGCTTCATTTCCGCGGGCACCCCAGGGAGCGCCATCACGCGGCATGATCCGCCACCGTCACGTGAAATCGCAATGTCGATGCCCGGCGCCGTTCCGTGTGGGTTCGCAATGACCAAGCTCGTTGCGGGGAACATCGCTTGCACCTCATTTCGCTGGGCCATGACGCGGCCGCGACGAGTGAACATCGCTTCGATCTGTGAAAGAATATCGCGTCGCAGCTCCAGCGGTTGTCCAGACACGATCGCAAGCACCTCTCGTGTCAAGTCGTCTCGTGTGGGTCCGAGTCCGCCAGTCATGATCACGACGTCCGCACGATTCACGGCGATACGGAAAACATCCACGTTATTCGCAAGTGAATCCCCCACCGTCGTATGGAATTCGACGTTGATCCCCAACTCACCGAAACGTCGCGACAACCATTGGCCGTTCGTATCCAAGCGCGCACCGCTTGTCATCTCGTCGCCGATCGAGACCACTTCTGCCGTCAAATTCGCCATCGTTACTCACTTATCCAAACAAACATTTAGAAAACGCTCCGCTTGGTCTGGGTCGTTGCGATACCGACGCCAAGTCCCGCGATCGCGCCACACAAGTGGCCTTCCCAGGAAACACTGGAACCGAACGCCGGCAGCATGCCAAATAGTAGGGTGCTGCCAAATAGAAAACCGACGAGGATCGCGATGCCGAGCGAAAGAAATTGTTTCTCGCGAATACCGACTGTAATTAAATACGCGATCAAGCCAAACACCAGACCGCTGGCGCCGACATGATTCGCGTTGCGACCGATGAACCAAAGCAGCGTTCCGCCACCGATCACGATCGCGCCGACGACGAGCCAAGCTTGGTGCCGCGACGCAACCGTCAACAGCAACAAGACAACGAGCGGCACCGTATTGGACAACAAATGCCCGAATCCAGCATGCAAGAACGGCGCCAGCGGAATCCCCACCAGCCCACTGAGCGAGCGCGGATGCAGCCCCCAACGTGTGAGATCATACGGAATCAACGAATCAACGATCTGGATCATCCACATCGCCAACAGAACGACAAAAACGGAATACGCTTGCTTGGGCATGTGCCATTTATGCCGGATCCAAGGCACTTGCGACAGTCCCGTTGACTAGTGCTCTATCAGCAGTGCGTTCGAGGGTAGGCCAGGACCTGTCCGGGCAGGACGGCAAGCGCCGGGACAGGTCCTGGCCTACGCCGGCGTAAGTCACCAACCACGAAGTTTTAGAATATGCCACAAGGTTAAATCGTGTAAAATGTGAATTAGCCTTTCAAATCTCGTGCGTTTCCACGAACTTAGATCACCCAACCAACGTTTCGCTTGCCTTTCCCCCCGTCAAAATCGAATTGGTTCGCCATGTCCAACCTTACTCGTCGTTCATTCCTGCAGAAGTCAGCCGCTGGTGGTTTGTTTATGGGGATTTCTGCCAAGAGCTATCGTGCCACGTTCGCGGCCGAGGCGCCGAGTGAGCGTGTGCGAGTGGGCATGATTGGCGTGGGCAACCAGGGCGGGCCCAAGAACAACATGAAGTACTTCTTGAAGAACATCGAAGCGCTTTGCGACCTCGACAAGAACTACCTCGCTGAATCAGCAGACTTTCTTCGCAAAGAAGACGACCGGTCGGCGATGATGACGGATGACTACCGCCGTGTGTTGGACTCCAAAGACATTGACGCGGTCGTGGTGACGGTGCCGGACCAGTGGCATGCGCTGATGACGATCGATGCGTGCAAGGCTGGTAAAGACGTTTACTGTGAAAAGCCGTTGACGCTCGTGATCGGTGAGGGTCGCCCGATGATCGACGCGGCTCGCAAGCATGGACGAGTGGTGCAAACGGGCACGATGCAGCGAAGTGGCAAGGAGTTCAAACTGGCAACGAAATTGGTCCAGGATGGATTGCTGGGTAAGGTCCGCGAAGTCGTCGTCACACTCCCAGGACCGAACTGGATCGATCGAGCTGGCAAGCCCGTCCCCGACAGTGCTCCACCGAGCGGGTTTGATTATGAACGTTGGTTAGGCCCAGCACCGCAGCGTCCGTACAATAAGAACCATGTCCATTATCTGTTTCGATTCTTCTGGGATTACAGCGGCGGACAACAAACGAACTTCGGCGCCCACCACCTGGACATCGCACAATGGGGATTGGGAATGGACGACAGCGGCCCGGTGGCGGTCGAAGGCACCGGTGTGTTCAATCCTGATGGCTGGTACGAAACGCCTGACTCGACCGAGATCAAATACACGTACGCAAACGGCATCGTGCTGAATTCTCGCCAAGTGCCTGGAATCAAGAGCAACGAACAGGGCACGAAGTTCATTGGCGAAAAGGGAAGCTTGTTCGTTTACCGTGGCGGCATCGTCGCGAACCCGCCCGAGCTGCTGAGCCAGATCGAAGTTCCTGAGATTGGAAAGGCTCAAGCGAACATCGATCACGTCAACGATTTCTTAGACTGCATCAAGACTCGAGAGACGCCTGTGGCGGACATCAGCATCGGTCACCGCTCGGCAACGGTTTGTCACCTCGGCAATATCGCTGTTCGCTCAGGCAAAAAGATCCAATGGGACCCGAAGACTGAAACGATCACTGGAGATTCCGACGCAGCCAAGTGGCTGACGAAAGAGTATCGCGCGCCTTATCGCTTGGGCTGAGTCGTGCGTACAACCAGGCTAGGAAGATTTCCAATCGAGGCCCTCGGGAAGTTGGTTCAGATTGCGGCATCCATCTGCGGTGACGACGAGCATGTCTTCGACGCGGACGCCGCCGTCTTTGCGACCGTACAGCCCCGGCTCGATCGTAAAGACTTCGCCGAGCAGGATTTCGCCGCCGCCGTGGTCGAGCAAAATGGGCTCGTGCACGTCCAAGCCGATGCCGTGCCCCGTCCCGTGTTGGATACTCGGATATTCTGTGATCGTTCCACGCGATACGTCAAAGCCACGCTGTTTCAACATGTCTTCAGCGGCCTCATGGACACTCGCGCCCGTCACGCCTGGACGTAACGCGTCCGTCGCCGCGCGTTTCGCGTCCACAACGGCTCGATGCATCGCTGTCACAACGTCAGACGCTTGGCCGTGAACGACAGTGCGTGTGCAATCACCCCAGTAATGAGAACGATCGTCACGAGGAAACAAGTCGATGATGACTGGAACACTGGTGCGCAGTGGGCCTGTGCCAGCATGGTGACAATCAGCCACATGCGGCGCCGTCGCCACGATCGCTCCGTGGCTCATCGAGAAGCCTCGCTCCAGAAAAGCGATCGCGGCCATGGAGCGGACACGTTCGCTTGTCAATGTTGCACCGTCGTGAATGAGTGTGCCATCCGCACTTGCCGTGGCGTGGGCGACGGTCTCACAGAGCTGGCGCATGACAGCCTCCGTGACGTTCTGGGCCGACGTCAGCGCCAAGATTTCTTCTTCCGACTTCGTGCGTCGATCGAGCAAGCCAAGGTCGGGATCGAATCGCAGCGTGATACCAACTTGAGTCAGATGATACGCGTAGATGTAAGGTAACGTCCGATCGACGTCGACAGTCTTGATCCCCGCTTTCCGGAACCACTCGGCGACAGCTTCTGCGGTCGCTGTTTCTCGATCGCCGCTGAGCCCTCGCGGGGGCGCGTGTTCCGCTGGACAACTGACGCTCGCCGCTGTTGTCTTTTGACGAACACGATCCATTTCCAAATCGCGAACGATCGCTATTGTCTCGCTCCCAGAATCAATCCAGGCTGCAGGATCACCGAGTGGAACTCCGATTCGGCGAAACAGGGTAGCGTTTTTCTCAGCAATTCCGGCAATCAGTTTTGGCATAGTGTATCGGTTGGACGGTGCGAGAGGGAATCAGTGCGAATTCGTGGAACGGCGTTTTGGAACCAGCGATGCAAAAGAAGGAATCGTACCCGATTCTTAGCCCGGGACAAAACCATCTCCAAACCGAGGACGGAACAGAAACAAAAGAAAGCCTCCCCCACCCCCCAAAAAAAAACTTAAACTTAAACTTAGAAACGATCCGGTTAAACAACTTCGTTCTACTAGCAAGTCGCTGGAGCCGGTTTCGTCCGGCAATCGAACGGATTCTGGTCGGGCGATGGGCGCAGCGACAAAGAAAAGACGGACAAAGAAAAGACGAAGGGTGTAGTAAATGACGTCCTCGTCATACTCCACACGCTGCGGAGCAAAACCGTCGACGAGTTGCGAGCGGCACTCTCAGCAGTCGGGGCGTCCGAATTCGTTCATCCTGTCCGCTGACCTCTCCATCCTCGTCGATGAAAACGCAGCACTCGGCACAGGCACATCAGTAGCGACGCCAGCCCCGCCCTTTTCGCAAAATGAGCGGCTTTGGCGCTAGCCACCGGCTTGAGTTCCCCACCCGGCATCCAAGAGCCGTAATCAACCAGCCCCCTATTCTGCCAAAGCGTGTAGATGGCCCTAACCTCTTCTTCTAACCTCTTCTAACTTCTTTGTTTAACCGTCAGCCGAAGGCATACGCATTCTTCACCGTCTTCACCACCAAGTACGCCTACAGCTGACTGTTAAACGAGTTGCTTCAACTTCTTCGACGACATCTGCGTGTAGAGTGCGAGTCGTATACTGTGTTCGCAAGGTGTCTGGGATCGGCATTGAATACCAATGGAGACAAATCGTTTAACCGTCAGCCGAAGGCGTACGCTTTCTTTCCCACCTTCACCACCATGTACGCCAACTGCTGACTGTTAAACGATAGGAGACCAGCGCACCCACAGGCGAGTCACACCACGCCAGCGTCACTACCGCCTTCGAATCACCCAAAGAGAAGTTGCAAAGCGAGAGTCACCCCAACCACTCGAACGATCCAAGCAGCGCACTCCGCGAAGCGGTTAAGTTCAACGGTTGCGATAACCGGGTGGCCGCGGTTGATCTTCCATTTGAGAACGCGCTGTCGGCCCCTCCGCGTTCATCGCATTGTTATCGCTCAAGCAAGTCAACACCAACGCGGCGGGAATCGACATCGCGGCGAACGTCCACTTTGTGGCTGTACCGAAAGATCGTGACGCGGAGAACCCCGTGCGTAGCTTCGGAGCCTTCACCGCAGATCTCGATGCGATTGCCGATTGGCCTACGGAATGTCGCATCGAAACTGTCGCAATGGAGTCCACAGGCGTTTATTGGATACCACTGTTCGAAGTGCTTGAGCGTCGCGGCTTTGAATTGATCTTGGTCGAGCCCAGCCAAATCAAGAAGTTTCGTCGCAAAACCGATGTGCTGGATTACCATAAGTTGATTTTTCATTTGACGATCCAATAACGGTTGCGACTACGATTGCTTTAGGTGGAAGCGCGATCGCAATCTCGGCAATCGGAGATCCATAAAGGTGGTGTTCCCAGGTCATCCCGGCGTCAGCGATC
>JBGSNA010000203.1:0-3211 GCA_041739875.1 Pirellulaceae bacterium | reverse complement strand
AAGCCAAACATTTCGTCATTAGGTCCGCAATTGTTTGTAGACCACGGACAGGTATCGGGACCTCCTATCGGATTGGAGTTATTGTTAATGACCTCGGAAACGCCGAAGGCATTGTCGGGTTCAGCCCAACGCCAGAACCTTAGTGGGACGCCGTTACTATCCGTGTAGGGCGTCGTCATCGCGACCCCTCTGAATTCCTCACGACGTCCCACGTCTTCCGAAACAGCTACTGTCTGACTGAGTCCATCGGAGATCCTGCTCGCCGGGGTGCCGCCAGTGACTAGGGCTCCCTCCGCACGAGCCGCGCTGTTTCTCTGGCCTGTCACGGGGTCGATATCCGTGTAGTACGTCGGACCATAGTCAGTGGCGCCGTACCCTTCAGTATCAACGGGACTTTCCTTGATGGGATTCGACGGACATAGAAACAGCTCGATCGAGTTTTGCGCGGCTGCGATGTTGTTAGACGAATCCATGTAGCGAAGCTTCAAATCCATTTGCTGCGCGATGTTACCTTGCTCAACATAGGCCAGGATGTAACTAAAAAAAGAGTGAGTATCAAACGTGGTGCTTGCTTTAGTCGTAGGAAAGTCGGGCGGATAACTTGTTCCCTGGCCTCCAGACGGAAACTTCTTCTGACTGTTCTCATAGTTGTGCATGGCGATGCCCATTTGCCGCATGTTGTTCACGCACTGACTCCTCCGCGCGGCCTCTCTCGCCGCTTGGATAGCCGGCAACAAAAGGGCCACAAGCACGCCAATAATGGCGATCACAACCAACAATTCCACTAAGGTAAATCCGTTTTTCGATCCCATTCTGTTCCCTCGGGTTATCATCGTTTTGCTACTCCTCTTACGAACTCAGATAGCCGCAATCGGCCTTAAGCAGCGCATACGGTATATGACGCTCGTTTGGCGATCTGTCTTCACCGATACATTTGCAACGAATCGACAATCGTGTCTTCATGATCAGGCTCGCAATGCCGCGTTGGCCGTTGCCTCATGGCTAGTGAACTGTCAGCAGGCAAAGTTCTCAGTCGTGCCATTTTGAATCGCAGGAATATTGCTGTAGGCGCAACTTATTGTCAGGTTGAGACGTCGCGCTATCCAAAAACGACGATTCGCAAAAGCACGCCGGCCATAATCGCTAAAACACCGACGATAGCGAGCATGATCTTAATTTTCTTTATGGAACATGGGTGGCAACGGACATGATCCACTTCATGGAACTCTTCGGATGGTACTGATGTCGAGATGTCGCAAGCACAATTCTTCAACATGGCACTGACCTTTCATTAATAAGAAATCTTGATCCAATGAGGCGAAGATATTCCCTCTTACTTACCAAGACGTACGAGCAGCTCAAACCTTTCTAGGTTCAACGAAAAATGAGGCGATTCAGTTAGGACCATGATCTGTGTAATTTCGCTTACATACTGTGACAGATCGGCAACACTGGCTTGCAGTTGTTTATTGGCAAACTATTGTCAGTAAGTGAAGCAGATCACTGAACGGCGCTTGGTCGCCGACTGAAAGGCAATTTCAGCAAACGCAAGAAAAGCTGTCAGATACGATTGAAAAGTTGAGGTTTCGGCACTGCGCGATCGCTCTTTCTCGTCTTTTCTAGAGTTCCGTTGAAAGGTTCTCACGCACCGCTCGTCTTCTCCACCAGAAGGCACGCGGATGTGGCCGTCCCATACTGCGTTGAGCAATCGGAAGCGTATGTCGCAACGTAGCGACTCGCAGCCTTTAATCTCATGGGCGGCGGACAATAAAGGGAGCTTGAAGATGCTCACAAACACGATGAAGAACGTATTGGGTACGGTAGGCCTTATTGCAGCACTGAGTGCGACAGCCTTCGCTCAAAGCGGACAGCGTCAGACAAGTAGTAGGCCCGAAAGGAGTGCGATCGACGTAACAGCCAAGGGTTCCGTCGACCAAACGGTCGCCGGTCTGAAAAAGATGGTCGCCGACAACGGGATGATGGTCATGGGAGAAATCAATCAAGGAAAAGTACTTTCGATGACGGGACTCAAGCTCCAGTCTGAAACGTTCTTTGTCGGCAATCCGAACGTCGGCAAGCAGTTGTTCTCCGAAGAGCCTGGCGCGGGATTGGTTGTGCCGGTCAGAATCAATGTTTATGCAGACAAACAGGGCCGGACGCACGTGCGGTACGTCCCTCCGTCGAGTCAGCTCCAAGAATTCGGAAATGATAAAGTTAACCAAATTGCACAAATGTTGGATGAAAAGCTTGAGAAGTTGATGTCAATGGCGACCCAGTAGTTTTTTGACTCACCTTCCACCTGGGTGGGATGGCTCGCGGTGAGCTGTCCCACCGACTGGAAATCCAGATGTGCTCTATCCGCAAAGAAGAATTGAGTTTGTCGGGACTTGCACTGTTGCTGGCGGGAGTCTCACCGAACATTTTCCCGGCCGCGCAGGCTGGCATTGCATCGATGTCAGTGCTGGGCCTTCGATTGTTGCTCCCTTCTGTAGTTGCTTTAGCCCTGGTTACTGGCATTGCCGCATGGCGACGCCATCGACGCCTCAGCAACCGAATTTTCGCCGGGGCAGCAGCGGGTTTGGTGGCAACTCTAGGTTTGGAAGCAGTACGAGCTACCAGCTTTCACGTTTTTGAGGGGATGCCGGGAGATTTGCCGCGGCTACTGGGCGTACTGATGACGGATCGTTTCATGCTGGGACCGTCGCATTTTTCGGATGTTCTGGGTTGGACCTATCATTTTTGGAACGGTGCGACATTCGGAATCATCTTCGCTGTTGTTTTTGGACGCACTTCGCTCCTCAGTGCAGTAGTCTACGGAGAACTTGTCGGCATGGGATTTTTGATCAGCCCCGCCGTCAGTTCGCTTGGCATAGGATTTATGGGCTTGGAGATGCCCATGATGCCGATCACTGTCGCACTAGCACATCTGGCCTATGGATTAATCTTGGGTGTCTTGTGTCGTAGATGGGTGCGTGATGACGGCTGGCTTTTCAGTCGAACCCAACTCAGCAAACTCTAATGCGGCACCGATCGACTCTCCGGACTCTCCGCAGATCGCAACCGTGCAGACATCGCTAGCAGCGACCCCTTTGTTCTCTTCGCAGTCCGCCGTGTGTATCCGACTGTACAGAGTCATCTTGAAACAGACTGGTATCATCTGCGAGAGCGGGAGCAGCGAGTTCCGGCAGGGCGCAACAAAAGGGAGTTTCAA
>JBGSNA010000198.1:0-2301 GCA_041739875.1 Pirellulaceae bacterium | reverse complement strand
ACCGTGAACATCAACTCGTCCGTCGCGAAATAGGCAGCATAGGCAACGCCTTCTCCGTAGTCCCGTTGATATCCCGTGCGCAACGACAACACGTCTGTGCCAGGATGCCGCCGTCTCCATTCGCCCCAAGTCGTCGTGACGACGTGCAACGGCGTCAATGCAAGACCTTTGCCAACTAGCGGTCCAACGACAGGCGACCCAGCAAGGGTAGACCACATCGACTTGGTCTCGTGGTCATACATTAGTTTATTGCTGCGATACAAGAATCCGCTTGTACCGAGTTCGTAGTGTTTCCCAGCCACCTCGGTATCGTAAACGATCATCGACCCACAGAGCGTGCAATAAACACCGTTGATCGAACGACCGCCGACAACGTCTTTCACCATTTCGTGCCAAGCGAGAATGCGCTTCGGATAAGCACGCGGTTGGCCGCCGAACTCGACACCGAATACAAGATCCGTGTCCGCAAGGTAAACAGCCTCATAGCCAGGAATGGTCTCTGGCTTATTCAGTGGCGGAATGCCATCGCGTAAAACGCCACCCCAGCGGATTTCGTCGAGCCGAATCGTCGTCGCCCGCGAGGTATCGAAGTACTCTGCGAATCGCGGATCGACGCGTAAGTAGATTTCTTTCTTAAAACTTGCGTAGTTCGGGTGCGGCTGATCCTCTCGGTTCCAAACCCAGTCGTACCAAGCACGCAGATCTGTCCCGATTGGTTGCCCAGTGGCTTGCGCAAGCAATGCAATCATCGCATCTCGCGACGTTTGATTACGCGCAAACAGTGCGACTTCAATGAGCATGGCGGCATCCCCGTCATGCCATCCTTCGCGAATCAATGAAATTGCGTTGAGCCGCTTTGCGTCGTCCTCACCAGCCAATGCAATGAAGGCGTCAATCGGAGTTCGTTCCGCCTGTCGCGCAAGCGAGCTATCCTCAGCTCGGGCTATCGAGGTTGAACGATTTGATGCAACGCACACCAAACCGAGAACAACGCCAGCAGCGAGGAAAAAACTATTTTTCATGCACTCGGACTCCTGCGTTGATTCAAAGCTTCGTCGACGCCGCAGTGGTAATTGTCAACGATTGCGGGTTCTGGACGTAAGCGATCACCATCGCCGTGGGTGCATCGACATCATCAGGAATATTCAGTTCGACTGTTCCCGAGGACTGAACAAGCGACACCGTCTCAAAGGCTCGGACTACGTTGACATGCGCCAGCTCCCGTCCGGCATTCTCGCCACGCGGAACTTGATTCGGTTTCGGTGTTTGGACCAAAGCGACATTCAGCACCGTTCCTTCAACAACACCACCCACGTCGTATTGCACCGTTACACGGTCTGCGATTGAGCTCTCAACGACCTTCAGCTTCACCGTGGATGATTGCTGCTGACCGAGCGACTTCGTAATCGCCGCATGCGCCTTTGCTTTGTCCGAACCAACAAATTCAGTCGTTCCACTCACGATCATTTGCGGCGTATAAATCCGCTTGCTACCGGTCGCTGAGGCATAAGCTCTTTGGCGATTCGTAAACGTCGGATCACTGTACGGGTCTTTCCATCCGAGTCGGTTCCAGTAGTCTACATGAAATGACAGGGTGTAGACTTGCAGATTGCCTTGCTCTGCGACTGAGGCAATTTGGCGAAGCGCGGCGTCCGCCGACGGACAGCTGCTGCATCCCTGTGACGTAAACAATTCCACAACCGCAACACCCGTCGCTTGAGCGGACTTTGGAACTCGCGGCGGAGCACTTGCTCGCGTGCCGCTCTGGGCACTCACACTCGACGGGAGACCTGAAACTAAAACCAAGGCGACGACTCGCCAGCTGCACAGACTCAAAGCATTCGTGGCCAGCATCGCGTCTTCTTGCTCAGTAAGGTTTACAGTTCACACAACGAGCGATGAAGTTAATTCGCTCGCCTGTGTAATTGTTAGACGCTAACTTGCTCCGCCAAAATTCCAGTGACGATTAGAAAGTTTCGCATTTCTCGTTGATTGCCAACGTGCTAACGCTGCTATGAATTCATATCGGAGCGTATTTCTTGCAAGAGTTGCCAGCACTCCAGTTGCATTCTGGGCTTGTGAAAAGGCCCTTTCCAGAGGTTGCCCTTCAGGCTGGAGCTGACACTGCCGTCGCGGTGGAGATAGCCGAACCACTCGCCATGCTCTGTATCGGGAAAATGCTTGTAGGTCCAATCATGGATCATCTCATGCCAAGCCGCGTACTTCGGGTCGCCCGTGAGCTGGTAAGCGAGCAGAGTGGCGATGATCGTTTCATTCTGAGGCCACCAGAACTTCATGTCA
>JBGSNA010000142.1:0-3279 GCA_041739875.1 Pirellulaceae bacterium | reverse complement strand
ACAACGCAGTAAGACGCTCAACGAACCGAAGTTCGATACAAGGACAGTGCTTTACGAGATGCTGGGCGTGGACCTAACAAGTATCGATGGAATCGGAGCACACTCCGCTCTTCAAATTGTCTCGGAGATCGGCACGAAAGTCGACGCATTCCCAACTGAAAAGCATTTCGTGAGCTGGCTAAGTCTTTGCCCTGAGGCGAACAAGTCAGGCGGCAAGAAACAAAAGAAGGGAAAGAGCCCGACGCACCGCAGCAGCAATCGCGTTGCCCAAACGCTTCGCGTTTGTGCCCAGACATTGATACAGTCCAAGTGTGCTCTTGGTGCTTTCGGCCGTCGACTGCGAGGTCGAGACGGAGCGGCCAGTGCAATCACCGCGATCGCTCGCAAGTTAGCGATCATTATCTACACGATGCTTAAAACGGGTCGACCTTACCAAGACGTTGGGGCAGATGCATACAACAGCCGGTTCCAGGATAAGTTGGTGGCAAGTCTCCGCCGCAGAGCCATCGAATTAGGCTACGACCTGCAACCCTCCGTGGCCGTGTAAAGCGAGTCAAAGAGTCGCAACTTTAAGTAAGCATCGCTACCGGTACGCCTGCACCTTCGAGAAAGCATACAAAACCTTGCGCCGGAGACTTAAAGAAACCATTTTATCGCCACGACAACCGTCCCAACCCACATTCAATCACCCTTCCGCTGCGGGGTCAGTGGGTGTTGTTCCTGGAGATCCGTCCGGGTGACTCGAACATCTGGGTATCGGCGAGTCAACAGCGTACTCAGTTGGAATCTGTTGGAGGTAAGCGTTTACTTTCGCGTTGCTTGACTATGTTGTTCCCGCGAAGTACTACCCAGAAAAGAACAAGGAAAGCAACGCCACCCACAGTAAGTGCTCGGGTCACGTCAGCGGTCGAGTAATAGTTGTAACCAAACACAGCTACACCCGATAATGTTGCAATAACGAGCGGTTGTGTATATTCGCTTGCGGATGGACGATCAGTTGGTTGGTTCTCGGTCTTGGACATTTTGTGTGGTAAGGAAAAGGCAAGGAGATGAAGATCAGTTGGATAACGAATTGCGATCTATGCGATCGGCAGGCGTTAAAAAGAGCCTAACATGGTCGGTTGAGTTGATCGCTTGGCTGTCAGATTGATCGTGCGTTGAACTTTGTCGATTCGTGAGTGACCGCTGACGTATGCGGTTTCTATTGATATCAACCCTCGGACGACAGCTCAGTTTAACTGAGCGGGAAGGTTGGTCGCAAGTTTCGTGGTTGCGAAGTCTTATTTCGAGAGTCGAGACATTGTCTCAGATTCCGTACCAAGGTCCCACAACGCAGCCGTCATGTTGTCGCGGTCGGGAGTAAGTCGAACTGCACTATTTACGTAAATAGTGCATAACGTCGAAGGCTAGCGTCTTCTGCCTATGCTGCAGGTCATCGATACAAGGAAACTCGCTTGGATTCTCGTTGACGGAATCCCATTCCTGGCTCGCACGAGCATCGCGGCTTAGATTGAGCTCGAAGACTCGGCTCGCTTGCCGTCAGTTTCTGAGAATCCGCTTGACAAGCAAGTGTAAAGCGACGTCATGGTTCGCCAATATCGGCGGGGTGGGTACTGGGTCTCACGTATAATAAACCGCTTCGACAATTCGTCACCTCAATCTTCACGCCAGCGTCTATCCACCCGCCATCAAAGGATACCACAGAATATTTCACCCCGTCTATGAGTACATCGCCTCTGGGGCGCAAAGAAGAGGTTGTGACACCCGTCCTGCCAAAAAGTCGCTCGTGCTCTTCATGTCGCGGCGATGATCTGGTTTCGTGGCGGGGAGGGTAAAGGATTAGTTGTGGAAAACCAAATGCCCACTCTCTGATGAAGTAGGCAGCACCGACGAGAGCGAATCCTCCGCCTG
Source organism: Pirellulaceae bacterium (assembly GCA_041739875.1). Taxonomy (GTDB): domain Bacteria; phylum Planctomycetota; class Planctomycetia; order Pirellulales; family Pirellulaceae; genus JBBSJZ01. Next base: position 1,368 of record JBGSNA010000142.1, on the reverse strand, counting down.
CAGGTTCTCCGCCCGCAGCCATTGCAACGATCAAGCCGATTCCAAGCACCATGGCAAAGATAGCCCACACTGCCAAATCAACAAGCCAGCACAGAAACAGCAAGCATGCGAATAACAGCAATACGCGAAAGCGCGCAGCAGGGAGTCGAGAAAGGATATCCAAGGTCGTTTCTATATCGCGACGGAACGCCCAGTGATTGAAATGCCAGATGAATGCAATCACGGCAATTATTACCAACGGAACGTCAACGATGGGCGCGAAGGCGATTCTGTTCATTCAAGTGGCGAACGCCCCCATTCATCGAGTGGCGGCAAGTAAAGTTTCGAAAAGTCACAACGGTCGATCCGCCACTTCGATGCAGTACACCCAACGATAGGCGTGATCCTGTGAGGTGACCGTCCCCTGGACTTAGTTCCGGTTTCTTTCATGACGAGGCAGTATACCAAATGTAACTCAGAAGTAAGCTAGTACGAGGCGAAGGCAACTACGGCGAGGTGACAGAACGTGGCGAGGAAGCCAGTCGATACCTTCCTTCCTCGTTTCATTTCTTGACTACACATCAACATATGACTTCGGCGAGTTCGCCTCAAAGACACGCTGCCAGCCTAGATACTGAGCCTCTGGCTAAAAGCTACTCAGGCAGGATCTTCCCCCGCTCGTCTCTCAAATACTTACCGTTCGATTCGTCCATCGCTTGGTTACCAGCAAGCTGCGATCCAGACAGACCCAAGCATTTTTGGCTAGCCACCGTAGAAGGTGATGCTTGGTGAAAAGGAAGATGAGGTTGATCCATCGTCGTTTACGGTTTCAACCGTGTCGATTACGTTCCCGTCAGCGTCAATTTCAAATTCCTTGCAACTTCCGTGCGGCGATTCTCCGGATTCACCGGTCTTGCTGTTGATCCAGTGATCGAGCAAATACGTGTCTACGCACAGGATGGTTTGCGAACCGCGATATTGCTGACTCACTGTAAAGTGTGTGTATGCTACAGTGGTAAGATGTGCGTCAACCCAACTAGCAACACGTGAGGAAAATCCGGCGCGGATCAACACCGCTTCCAAGCTTGGTTCAGGCAGGCGTCCAGAAACGGCAAGTTGCAGGCTGGTCATAGGCGTGAGCTGAAAATGTGTGCTTCGATTTCATTCAGTCCGATAACGAATTGCGATCTATGCGATGGTCAGGCGTGAAAAAAGCTCAACTTGGTCGATTGAGCTGATCGCCTGGCGGTCGGATAGATCGTGCGTTGAACTTTGTCGTCCGGCTTGGATTGGCTCGGACAACCGATTCAGACCCACTGAATCGTCAGTAGGAGTCTACCAGATACGCACTGTCGCATGGTGTTTCTACCCAGAATCCGGGGAGGTCCG
>JBGSNA010000140.1:0-9454 GCA_041739875.1 Pirellulaceae bacterium | reverse complement strand
AACAGTTGGGGCCAGCCGGGCGGTTTTGAAAGTTCGCTCGAGACGGCGATCCAAGAGAGCGGCGAAACGGGTATTTTGTTTGTCGCCGCATCGGGCAATGGCAATTTTCTGGGGCAAGCTGTCGACAACGACCGCACACCGTTCTATCCCGCCGGATACGACTCGCTAAACGTGATCGCGGTCGCATCGAGCAACTCGACTGACTCACTCGCCTCATCCTCCAACTTTGGTGCGCAATCAGTCGACTTGGCCGCACCGGGAACCGGGATTCGCAGCACCGAACTAGGCGGTGGTTATGGCACGCGCAACGGCACCAGTATGGCCACGCCCCATGTAGCGGGAACTGCGGCGCTGGTTTGGTCGGCGTTTCCGGAAGCCACCGTTGCCGAAGTCCGCCAAGCAATCCTTTCTACCGTCGATCCAATCGCCGCGTTGGCTGGCAAAGTCAAAACCGGAGGGCGTTTGAATTCAGGAGCGGCGATGAGTGCCAATGTCTTCGCACCGGCTGCGCGCTTGATAAGCAAACAAGACATCACTCGGATCAATGGCACGACCGCCACATTCAGGGTTGAGTACAGCCATCGCGGCGGGATGTCGCTGCCCTCAATCAACGGCGATGATCTGGTCGCGACGCGACAGTGGGGACCAGCGGAGAACGTTGCGATCCGGTTGAGCAGTAAGGTCGTCAATCCATCAGGTTCCGTGACCGCAACCTATATCGTGACGGCACCTGGTGGCACTTGGGACGCACTCGACTTCGGTGATTACCTAATCACAACTCAAGCTGGGAAGGTCGCTGCCGCTGACGGCTCACTGATCCAACAACGCGACATTGGCAAATTCAACGTCAGAATCAACAACAGCGCTTTAGTGACGAACAGTGATCCGACAGTGCTGTACGCGAGCACGTTCACTGATCAACTAGGAACCGGATCGCTTCGAGATGCGATTATTGCGGCCAATGCAGCCGGTGCACCGCGGACGATTATCTTGGACAGTGGTACCTATAACATTGGCATTCCTTCGGTGCCGGATCCCGCGTCAACTTTTCCGCAACCGCCTCCCGATAGCCGTGCATCAACCGCTGTCACTGGCTGGTCGAACGCGACAACAGGTGATTTTGATATCACTGGGTCGGTGACCATTGTCGGTAACCAAAATGATTTTACTGTCATTGACGGGACATCGCTTGATCGAGTTTTCAAGGTACATCCAGGTGCAAGGCTGGAACTTCAGCGAGTCACAGTGACAGGTGGGCAATCGCCGCCTGATCAAGGCGGCGGAGGAATTTTGTCGGCTGGAGAGCTGACGCTTCGTGGGTCAAACATCATTGGCAATCAGGCGTTGGGCTCGTCATTGGTAAATCCGATTGCCGGCGGCGGAATCGCTGCCTGGAATGGCCGCGTCGACGTCTTACAAAGCTGGATTGACGGCAATGAAAGCAACTTTGGCGCTGGACTGTTCGTCAGTAGATTGGCAACGATACATGTTTCGCAAAGCACCGTCAGCAATAATCAAGGCGGAGGAGTCGATTCGCGATCATCCATCGACGGGTCGGTAACGAACTCGACATTTTCTGCGAACTTCGGCGGAAACGGTGCAGTCTTAAATGGAAGAAATCCAAACAACTTATCCAGTGTCAATGCATCGCTTAGCGCGGACGGACGATTTGTAGCATTCCAATCAGATGCCAATAATTTGGTACTTGGGGATAGCAATGGCACTACAGACGTGTTTGTTTATGACCGCGTTACCGACACGATTGAGCGAGTCAGCATCGCCACTGACGGCACACAGGCGAATTTTCGAAGCTTGAATACAAGTCTGAGCGCGGACGGTCGATTCGTCGCATTCCAGTCTGACGCCAACAATCTTGTATCTGGGGACATCAATGGCACTACAGACGTATTTGTTTATGATCGCATTACCGACACGATTGAGCGAGTCAGCATCGCCACTGACGGTACACAGGCGAATAGTTCTAGCTCTTTTCCATCTTTGAGCGCGGACGGACGATTCGTCGCATTCGTATCTGACGCCAGTAATCTGGTGCCTGGAGATACGAATGGCACTGGCGACGTGTTTGTTTATGGTCGCGATAGCGACACGATCGAGCGAGTCAGCGTCGCCGTTGGCGGCATCCAGGGAACTGGCAGAAGCTTTGATCCGTCGATGAGCGCGGACGGACGATTCGTCGCGTTCGCCTCTGAAGCCAGTAATCTGGTACCTGGAGATACCAATGGTAATAGAGACGTGTTTGTTTATGATCGCAATAACTACATGATCGAGCGCATCACACAATTTAGTTTTAACAATAGTACATCGCTTAGCGCGGACGGACGATACGTCGCGTTTGCATCGGATGACAATAGTTTAGTACTTGGGGATACCAATGGCAGAGATGTGTTTGTTTATGATCGCGATACCGACACGTTCGAGCGAGTCAGTGTCGCCACTGACGGCACACAGTCGAACGGATTTAGCGAAGGGCCATCGCTGAGCGCGGACGGACGATTCGTAGCGTTTACATCTAATGCCAGTAATCTGGTACCTGGGGATACCAATCCCCTTTTTCAAGAAATGTTTGTTTACGATCGTGATAGCGACACGATCGAGCGAGTCAGCGCGGCCGATAGTGGCACACAGTCGAATGGCCAAAGCTTGAATCCGACGCTTAGCGCCGACGGACGATTCTTAGCTTTCCAAGCCGATGCCAGTAATCTGGTATCTGGGGATATCAATGGATTCGGTGACGTGTTTGTTTATGATCGCGATACCGAAAAAGCTTCTTTGGTCCCTGATTTGCCGAATTCAATATTGAATGCTTATCAACTGAGCGTTGTAGGTACTCTAGGAGCTTCGTTTGCCGTCAATGGTCGCGTCGATCTGAAAGACAGCTTTCTGTCCAATGGAAGCGTATTAAACGTGAGTAATTCCGTTTTAGTGACGAATGTCGTCCAAAACCCAATGGCGGGTATCTCAAGAATTGCCGGTCTTGTTCGCGCAGGTTTTGCGCCACCTGTTCACGCGCTACTTAGTGGCAATCCTGCAATTGACGCGGGTAGCAATGAATTTCAAAACACCACGGATCAACGTGGAGTTGAACGATCGACGAATCCCGACGTAGGGGCAGTAGAAACGGTAAACGCTACGGTCGCCGGAACGGTCTTTATCGACCTTGATAACGATCAGCAGCGAGATACCGATGAACCTCTCGTACCGAATGTGAGTATATCGGTTCAGACGCCAACAGAAGTTATTAGCATCGTCACTGACTCGATTGGGAATTTCGTTTCTCAGGGGATTGATCCAGGACAGGACGTTACGTCTGTTGCATTGCCTCAAAAGTTTACGGCACCGGGTCCTGAAATTAGGAAACTGCCATCCTTAGCAACGAATGGTGCCAGTAGTAATGCGAGTCTGAGCGCGGATGGACGCTTTATTGCCTTCGAATCTACCGCCAGCAATCTAGTATCCGGAGACACCAATGGTACTAAAGACGTCTTTATTTATGATCGCATAGGCGACACGATCGAGCGAGTAAGCATCGCCGGTGGCGGCATACAGGCGAATAGCGAAAGCTCGAATCCGTCGCTGAGCGCGGACGGACGATACGTCGCGTTTGAATCTATTGCCAGCAATCTGGTGCCTGGGGATACTAACAATCGAAGCGACGTGTTTGTTTATGATCGGGAGAGCGACACGATCGAACGCGTCAGTGTTGCCGGTTCCGGCACGCAGGCTATTGATCGAAGCTTGAATCCCTCGCTGAGCGCAGACGGACAATTCGTTGCGTTTCAATCCGATGCCGGTAATCTGGTGCCTGGAGATACCAACGGAACGACAGATATTTTTGTTTATGACCGTATTGGCGACACGGTCGAGAGAGTCAGCGTCGCAACTGGCGGCATCCAGGCGAACAGCTTTAGCTTAGTTCCATCGCTGAGTGCGAACGGACGATTTGTCGCGTTCGCATCTCGTGCCAGTAATCTGGTATCGGCGAATACTTACGTCGATGACGATGTGTTTGTTTATGATCGCGATAGCGACACGATTGAGCTAGTTAGCGTCAACGCTCAAGGTACGCGGCCTAATGGCAGTAGTTTTAGTCCCTCGCTGAGCGCAGACGGACGATTCGTTGCGTACCGATCAGACGCCAGTAATCTGGTGCCTGGGGATACCAATGACGCTGCAGACATTTTTGTTTACGATCGCGATCGCAATAGAGTAAAAAGGGCTAGCGTCGACGCAGGCGGCGCACAGGCAAATCTAACTAGCATTGACCCATCACTGAGCGCGGACGGACGATTCGTCGCATTCGTGTCTGGGGCCAGTAATCTAGTTTCTGGTGATACCAACGGCACGAGAGATCTGTTCATTTATGATCTCAATAGCGATACGATCGAGCGAGTCAGCATGGCCGCTGGTGGTACACCGGCGAATAACGAAAGCTTAATTCCATCGCTAAGCGCGGACGGACGATTCGTTGCGTTTAATTCCTTCGCCACCAATCTTGTTGAGGACGACAACAACTTAGTTAGTGACATCTTCTTTACTGCCAACCCGCTTGCTGATTTTAGTCAAGTCCAACTGAACTTAGTTCCTGGAGACGCAATCACTGACCTCAATTTCGGACTCGTTCCCGATCAAGGCACGATATCCGGACGATTGTTTAACGACACCGCGATCCTGAACGGCGTCTATGATCTGGGAGAAAGCGTGCTTCCCGGTCGAACCGTATTTGTCGATGCCAATCTCAATGGCGTATTAGATACTTCCGAACGGACCGCTGTGACGAACGCGAGTGGTATCTATCAATTTACGAACCTACCCTCGTTTCGCAACTATGTCCTTCGTACGATCAATGCGACAGGGTTCGAGCAAGTCACACCTCGCTCCGGTAGTGACACCGCATTCAACATCTTCCTGCCCGCGGGTGGCGTTCTAGCCGAGCTTGATTTCGGCTTTCGACCGATTTCAACGACTGGTCAATCTTCGGATTCAACTATCCGTGGTCGCGTGATGACCGACTCGAACGGAAGCGGAAGCGTCGATGCGGGTGACACGCCGGCCAGTGGTCGAGTGGTTTATCTTGATGGCGGCACGCTGGGACTTCGCGACTTCAATGATCCGCAAACCGTTACTGATGCCAACGGCAACTACAGTTTCCCAGGCTTGCCCTCCACACTATCGCCGGTTCGACTATTGCTTGATGATTCGCTTCTGCAGGTCACGCCGCTGGGGAATGATTTACTTGGCAACGATTCTCAACCGCTTAAGTTCCCCCTGGGCGACAAAGAACAACGCGGTGGCAATCCACAGAGCGTTGTCACCGGTGACTTTAACGCCGACGGGTTCGCTGATGTTGCGGTCGTCCTTGGCGAGTCCAACAAGCTCAGCGTCCGTCTGAATGACAAACTCGGTGGATTTACATCCCAAAAGTTTGATTTCAATTTGAGTGACTTTGCGATCACGTTGAACCCAGCAAATAGATTCAATGCGCCAATCGCGCTAGTGGCGGACCAGTTGGATGCGAACCCCAAACCGGATTTCGCGATCGCTGGCAATTTCACCGGCAACGTTTTGGTGCTAATGAATTTCGATAGTGTCACAGGTACCTTCGGCTCAAAGGCATTGCTGTCCGTTGGTCAAGAACCGATCGACATCGTGTCGGGCCAATTCGCTGGCAATAGCGCACTGGATCTAGTCGTGCTAAACAGGTTTGCTGGAACGGTGCAAGTGCTGACGAACAACGGATCAGGAATCTTCACGGTGGGTGCGCCAGTCGTAACTGGAGGCGAGTCTCCGGTCTCTCTCGCGGTAGGTAACTTCATCGGCAGTAGCGCCCTGGATATCGCCGTGACTCATGCCGTACCGAAAACGACAACGACCACCGCTGGCGGCGTCACCGTATTGGCTGGCAATGGTATCGGTGGCTTTGCCTACAACGGTAACTATTACTCCGTGCAAGCAACGCCGCTCGATTCAGCCGTAGGAGACTTCAACAGGGACGGTCGTCCTGATTTGGCCGTCGTGAATTTTTCGAGCAATTCGATCTCGATTCTGCTTGGTCAAGCGGATGGCACGCTGCGTGTCCAAAGCACCTCGCTCGGTACGGCCAACGGAGCGATCAATGTGGCAATTGCTGATATAAATAATGACGGCCAGATGGACGTGATCACGACAAAACTTGCCCAGCGTCAAGTCTCGATATTCCGCAACAGCGGTGTGAATTCAACCACCGGCGAGGTCGGCTTTGAACCTCAAGAGAACATCGGACTCGGCCAATTCCAGTTTGGCGAGCAGATGCCGTTTGCGATTGCAAATTTGGACAACGACACCTCGGGCCCCGGTGGTACAGGCACGCTGGACATTGTCGCGATTCCACAAAATACGGATACGTTATACGTGCTTCCCAATCGACTCGTGCAAGGCTCGCGGCGCGTCTCGGTCAGCGGTGCCAGTACCGATATCGCATCCGGTATCGATTTCTTGGTAGCGCCAAAACCAGTGTTCTACTCAATCGCGGCAACGTCGGCTGTTAAGGCCGAAGGCAATTCGCTGGCCTCACCAACTCCGTTCACTTTTACTGTCACTCGCAGCGGCTTAACAACTGGTATTACGAATGTGAATTACGCGGTCATAGGCAGCACGGCCAACCGCGCTGTTGCCTCGGATTTTGCGGGCGGGGTTTTGCCAAGTGGTACGGTGACGTTCCCTGCCGGCGTGACCAGCCGAGTGATCACAATCAACGTAGTTGGCGACTCGGTGGTGGAACCCAGTGAGGGATTTGTCGTCAGGCTCAGTTCGCCTAGCGCGAACGGTACGATTACGACTGCGGCTGCTAGTGCTTCGATCCGCAACGATGATACGAGCTACGCCATTGCTGCGGTCTCGGCGGTCAAAGCGGAAGGTCATTCGTTGATCACCCCGACCCGTTACACATTCCAGGTCACTCGCAGCGGTATAATATCTGGCATCACGACGGTGAATTATGCTGTCACCGGTAGCGCAGTGAACGGTGCAGTCGCTAGGGATTTCTTGGGGAATGCCTTACCCAGTGGCACGGTGACGTTTGCCCCAGGTGTGACCACTCAACTGGTTACGGTTAACGTGCTGGGCGACACCGTCGTCGAGCTCAACGAGGGATTTGTCGTGACACTCAGCGCTCCGAGCTCGCCCGGCTCGATCACGACTGCGGTGGCTCGAGGAACGATCCAGAACGACGATACGAGCTACGCGATCGCAGCGACATCGGCGGTGAAAGTCGAACGAAATTCCTCGTCTACCCCCTACACGTTCACTGTTACTCGCAGCGGATTAACGACTGGGATTACGACGGTGAAGTATTCGGTTGCAGGCAGTACTGTGAACCGTGCCAATTCAGCGGATTTCGCTGGCAATGTTTTACCAAGTGGTACGATTACCTTCGCGGCGGGAGTGACTCGACAAGTTGTCACAATCAACGTGCTGGGTGACACTGCGGTGGAACCCGACGAAGGCTTCATCGTCACGCTCAGCGCACCTAGTTCACCTGGGACAGTTACTACGGCCGTTGCTGCGGGGACGATACAAAATGACGATGCCGCGTCTGCTAGTTCTTCTGGAGGACTTCAAGCAGTGCGAGTGATCACTCAGGCGAGCGACCAGATGCCTGTCGGGAACGGTTGGCGATTCGGCGGTATTGAGCATGTCGACGGACAGTCGCTACAAACATTTCGGAACTCCCAAGAAATTATAAATCTGGTAGGACCATTGAGCTGGACGAATCCATTGAACGCTGGCGACGTCAATGGAAGCGGCGATGTGACGGCCGGGGATGCGTTGGACGTCTTGTTCTCGCTCCGGCAATCGCAACTATTTGATGCGCAAGGAATGTTGGTCAATGCCGCTACCGTCGCGCCGTCCGACTTCCGTTTTTACGATCCTAACGAAGATGGAACGAGCACGGCGGCGGATGCGTTGTTTGTGATCAACATCCTGTTCGTCCAATCGTTGGCCGGCTCCGCTGAAGGTGAATCAGCACCCGTGCAGTCAGCCTGGATCGTGGCCGATGAGGTCGATATGCAACGCGAATTGGGAACCACAGCCGACACTCGGTTGAGCAGTAGAACTGAAGTGATGTCAAAATCCATTCAATCGCAATCTGCAATCCAGTCGTCTAGACGTGTTGAGCCGTCGAGCATTGCCGAAACGGATAACGTTGACAGCGACAGCAATGGAGCCCCAGACAACGACTTGAGCGAACTAGATAACGCACTTGCCACCGTGTGGGACTGGATCGTGTAGCGCCGTCAAGACTTGCTTATTATGCTTTTTTGTGGAACGTTCATTCGGATGAGCCAGAAAGCTTTTCGAGAGACTGCTGGCGAAGAGTTTCGAGTTCGCGCACTTGTTCCGGCAAGTGCCCGTGAATTAACACGTTAGCTTCTCGATTGAGAACGAGTGATTCAACAATGTCGAACCACGGATAGTCTGGGATCGCTTGGGGATGTTCAACCAGTTCCTCAATGGCGGATTCAATCGATAGGTGCGAAAGCTCGAGAGCTGCAAAAGCATCGTCTCGATTCCCAGCGTGATAGTGTGCCATTGCCAGAGGCGCGTAGACGATTGCATAAAACGGCCAACGTTCATCATTCCCAGCATCCTCCAGTAGCCTGATCGCGATTGCGTAGTCACCAGCTCGGAGGTGCGCGAGCGCCGCAATGTATTGGCAAACTGGCATGGGTTGCGAATTACCCAGCGTTCGGAATCCAAGTGCGTCATGTCGACGTGGCCCAGTATCGTCCTCTGGCCGACGTTGGCGACGGGGGTCATTTGGCGGCAATTGTCCCGCCGGGGAATCCAGCGCTCGTAGCCATTGCTCCGCACGTTCGACACATTGCCTAGCCGTTATCGTCGGGTGAGCATTGGGGCTCAGCATCAGTCCCCGTAGCGAGTCCCAAACAGAACTGCTTTCCGATTGCATCACTCGTGCCGCGTTCTTGGTAGCGTGGTCGAGATAAGCTTGTTCTTCACCAGTCCAAAGAAACAACGCACCAACGCCAGCCCATTGGGGCGAGTCCGTGGGTGCCCCCAGATCCAAAGCGATGTGAAAGTCGTCGGCCGCTTCTTGCCACAGTTTCAGACGAATGTAGAGTTGGGCACGCTGCATCCAAGGCAAGAAGTAGCTGGGTTGCATCTGTACCGCTCGAGCATAGTCGTCGCTCGCCGCTTGCCAACGCCCCGAATCGGCGTGGGATTGACCGCTCGCGATCAGCAGGTTGGCTTGCGTGATTTTGTCCGCGAACTGCTCGATTTCCCGCCGAGCTTCGGTCGCCTCTTCGAGCGCCATCACTTTCTGGTTTCGCTCCGTGATCGCAATTGACATTTGCCATAAACTCGCCAATGTTCCGACGAGCATAGTGATCGCAATCATCGTTGCCGTTCCAATCGCCACGCGATTGCGTCGAAC
>JBGSNA010000146.1:0-2440 GCA_041739875.1 Pirellulaceae bacterium | reverse complement strand
CGTCGACCGACGCATACTGCCAGTGCCGGTCGCCACAAAGCACGATCACGTTCTCAATCGACGAGAAGTGCTTGCGTATTTCGTCGCCTTCGTGCACAAAGACATCGTTCGCGTGATTGTCGCTCTTGTTCTCACGATCTGGACCAACGATCGGCGTGGGACTGCAAATGATCTTGAACGTCGCTTCCGATTCATCCAGTGTCTTGAACAACCACACTTTTTGTTCAGCACCAAGAATTGTTTTCTCAGGCCCATCGGGCATGTTGTTCGGACTGCGATAATCACGTCCCTCGAGGAACCACACTTGCAATTCTTTGCCCCAACGCACTGTCTTGTATCGCGGTGAGAGCGATGGAAACTGTTCTTCGTTGAAAATTTGCACGCCCTCTTCGAACGTAACCGTTCCGTACCGCTGACCAGCCCAGCAATCGTTCTTGAGCGTGTCGTGGTCATCCTTCAAGAAGTACGTCGACGTCGTATTGTAGAATTGGCGATAGTTCGGAAGCGCAAAGATGCGTCCCCATTTGAAACGCATCAAATCCCTTGTCATCGCCCACGGAAGTGGCTTGTCGTAGTATTCGACATCGCCTGCGTGAACGACGAAATCTGGATCGATCTTGGTCATCGACGGATAAATCTTATGCCCGTTCAGTCCATCGTCAGTACGAATGAAGTCGTGACAGGTGGTGAAGCAAAAAGTCAGATCCTTCGATTGACTGACACGCGGCGCGGTCCGGAATGATCCTCGAACCACCGCCGTCGTCTCGCCGCCATTGCCATCTCCCGACTTGATACCGCGTGCCTCGACCACCGTCGCGTATTCCGTATCTGGATTGAGCTTTTCGAGCTTCCATTGGACCGCGTAATCATGATCGGCCGACGTCGTTTGCCACTCCGTCGACTTTTGTGCGGAATTTCGTTTGCTCGGGAAATACGTCAAACGAACCTGACCCGCAGCACCGGGACACGCTCCAAACATCTCGTCGAGCGTGGCTCCTTCAGGAACTTGCGCTCGCAAGATTTCATCTGCGTCTCGACTATCGCTCAACTTCTGTACTTGTTTCTTACTTAAGTCGATAAACTGCTTTCCGTCCGCGACGAATTCCTTTCTTGCCGTGGTTCGAGTCCAGAGGACAATCGAATCTTGGTCCACCCAACTGTTTCGCATGGCATTGGCGAGAAACGGTCCCGTTTGCGTGGCATCAGCTCTTGACTCTTCTGGTGAATCAAGTTGAACGAGCTGGAAATTTTTGTACGTCGCTTTCCCGCCGTGATCGGTAAGCATCAAGCGGTCGCCTTCTTTTGCCATTCCAAAATCAGCGGCGCCGTAGAACTTGCTCAATGCAATCGTCAAATCCCATTGGGGACCCGAGCAGTTGCCCGAAGCCACCAATTCGCCATTGAGGTAATGTTCAATTCGATCGCCATGGGCCAAAACTCGGGACGTGTTCCACTCGCCATGCGGATGGAGAATCTTCTCCTTCGTTGGTGCAATCAAATCATAAATCGACCCGGTACTGCCATCAGACAGACTGGTGGGCGAGTCGTCTTGGATTTGATACTCAAGTCCCAAGTATGAGTTGCCAAACATGTGCTTGCCAAATTTTCGGACTCGGTATTTCAGTCCCGCATTCGTCTTCTTGTCGATCTTCCAACTCCATGAGAGCTCAAAGTTGACGGGCATCGGTGGACTGATGATGCTCCCTGATCCGCCTCGCGGATTCACCAGTCGAAATTCATCTTCGTCGAACTCCCAGTTCTTTTCGACGGGTTCTCCATCAAGACACTCCCAAAACTCGGGCGCATACCAATCGGGCGTCGACGTCGGTTGCACAGCAGGGCTCGTTGGTTCGTCCGCAATAACGGACAAGCCGACGGATGCGAAGAAAGCCGCAACACACACAACTCTAGTAATGAGCTTCATTGTCCAACGGAACCGAATAGGAGTAAATGAGAATGGTTTGCAAGGCGAACTCAACGCCCGCGAGCATCGATGATCTTAACCCAGATACATCCTGTCGGGTGAATTGATCTCGATACGACTCTTGAAATGGCAACACGAAACGCTTTCCGTATCTAGTCTCGTTTCGGATCGACTCGCATGGTGGAAAACGTGATGAATGGAAAAACTTCCGGGATATGTGAGTCCCAACATCCATGCCGACTCCACGCCCAGCCTTGAGAATCGCGTGTCGGTGGTGCTTCGGTGAACTGGTTGAATCGAGAAAAATCCATTCGCCAAATGTCACCGTCTTTGGGAGGAATCGAACGCTGGTCGCCCAGTGCAATCACTTTCATGCCGGACCATGGAAGCGCAAGCTCAACCGTCCATCCACGATCTCGATCGGAGTTGTCGTTAAGCGTACCGTCGATAGATACCGCTGTCTGTGCTCCGGGGAAATCCCACTTCAAGAACGCGTGCCGCAGTCCCCGAGGATGT
>JBGSNA010000046.1:0-72392 GCA_041739875.1 Pirellulaceae bacterium | reverse complement strand
TCCAGTGTCTCTGGTGGCAGCTTGGCGGCGGGGCTCGTCTTTGCTTCAACCGGAAACCGCTGGCCAAGTAGTGCGGAGTACTTGCACGACGTTGTGCCCCAGATCCATCGCTTGCTGACGTCAAGGAACTTGCAGTGGTCGTATGCGCTCAAGTCATTGATGTTTCCGTGGCGACTCGCGTCGGGGCGGGCGAGCGTTTTGGGAGACGCGATAGAACAGCAGTGGCGCATCGCGGGAACCCTCGCTGATCTTCCGAGCTCACCTCGATGGATCATTAACGCGACGTGCTACGAGACTGGAAAAAATTGGCGGTTCCAACGAGACTTGATGGGCGACTACCAAACCAAATACATTCCCGATCCTGATTTCCGTTTGTCCCATGCATTGGCCGCTTCGGCTGCAGTGCCCGGATTGATCGGGCCGCTCATTGTCAAAGCCAAGCACTACAGGTGGAGCGAGTTTCGCGACGATGAATGGCATGCGATCGCGCCGAAATACAAACGGTTGCACTTGTGGGATGGCGGTGTTTACGACAACCTCGGTGTGGAGGCTCTGTTCAAACCCGGTGAAGGGTTGCGAGAAGACACTGATTTTCTAATTGTTTGCGATGCTTCGCGTGCCTTGACGAGTGAATCACGCGAAAAGCGATGGCGGCCTGGTTTCTTGGATGCGTCCATGCGGCTCGTTGATGTTGCGACGGATCAAGTCCGCAGCCTGCGAGCGCGAATGCTTATGGATTATTTCAAACAGAACCCTGGTACGGGTGCCTACTTGAAAATGGGATTGAGAAATAAGCGAGTTCACTTGCACTCTCAATCCAATCACCGGCTCGCACTGACGGACAACGAAGTGCAGCAAGCGTCCCAACTCGAGACGACGCTCCGCCGACTCACGCACAGTGAATTCAGCTTACTGTTTCGCCATGGTTTCGAAGTTGCTGAGGCAACGCTCACGACGTACTGCATCGACGCGCTCGAGCGTGCCCCGCGCACTCACGTCACGTTCAAAGCCGCTTGACACTTTGCTGAGACCTAACGCTCAACACGGGTGATGCAGCTCTCGCAAAGGACGTTCTGAGTGACGGGGATCGCTCGCCTGCCAAAGCCGCACATCTTTTCCCCACGGCAAGGTTTGACTCACCGTGGCATTCGGACCGGGAAAACACGAACTCTCGCTTCTGTGGAGTGTCGAGACTTCACGAAGGTACCCTTCATCAGCTAGCGTACGCGTCGTTGATTGGAGTCTTTTTTTGACGCACACTTTCCCGCGCGACGGATGCCGATGAGCTTTGAAGAATCTTACGAATCGCCTTTAGAAACCAATGAAGTCTACGAGAACGTTGATGACTACGAACCTGAGATGAGTCGTGACACCGACGTCTCGATGGACGAATATGACGTTCCAGTGGAAGGATATAGCGACGAGACCACGGACGAGACCACGGACGAGGCGTCGACGATCGTCGAGGACGACGTGGTAGCCGCCAAACAGGCCTGGGACGGTCCCGAAGTTGTCTCGGGTGAGTATGCCGACGTCCATGTCGACGATGACGAGCACGCAATCCAAATTGCTGAGCCTTTCGTCGGACAGTGGAATCTGTTGATCAGCACCACGAATTGGGAAAAGGGCCGTATTATCAGCGAATGGCGTGCTGTAGCGATCGAAGCTGGTTCAGGTTCAACGACGTATTCTGACGATGCCTGGGCGCGACGCGTGGGTGGCGTGACGGCGCCTCATGTTGGGCGATTGCGTCGCGTTTTCGATCGTTTCGGATCAACTTATGACACGTATAACGGGATCTACTGGTCACACTTTCTCGCGGCACTGGATTGGGACGACGCACCACTTTGGCTCGAAGGTGCCACGCAGGAATCGTGGAGCGTGTCCCAAATGCGCGAAAAACGTTGGCAAGCTCACGGGAGTGTGGATTCCCAACGTCCAACGAATAGCCAAGTGGTCGAAGTCGATTTGGACGAAGACGTGACGCTACCTGCTCAAGGCGGTGGACGCACGAAGTCGTATGATGATGATCCAAGCGGTGTTGCCACGGGACCGCGGTCTGAAGAGCCCGACTTCGGCGACGAGCCGCTGACGACGTTTGACGCGAACAAGCCCGCAGGCCCGCGAATGGACGAAGATCCAAGCGAGGCGCCCAAACCGATCGTAACACCGTTTGCGAATTTGCCTGAGCTTCCCCAAGATCTGTCAGAAGCCGTCGAGTCGTTCAAGCTCGCTGTCTTGCGACACAAAACAAGCGGCTGGGAAAAAGTCTCCGCCGAAACCGTCAACCGTTATCTCGACGCACTCGCCGTTCTTCTAATGGCGTAGGTCGCAAAAAAAGGATTTGCACCGGCCGCGTTGACGGACCCGGCCGGTGCGTTGAAGCTCAGGCTCATCCAGAATGCGAACTCCGCGAGGTCTAAAACAAACTCGCAACTCGATCGTTGACTGACGCGAAGTTTACACTTGCATGGACTCGATCTTTCGCGATCCGATCGATATCGGCGAAGTATTCTTGCTCGTCACCGGACACGAAAGAATCCGCATAAAGGCCAAAGATAACCGCCAACGCGTCGGAGGCATTGGCAAGACCGTTTCCATCGACATCATAAAACGCCTCACCGGGATCTCGATTGAAGGTGAGGTCCACGCTATTTGCTTCGACGGCATGTTGGCTGAGTAAGTTGATAATGGCTAGTGCGTCGGAAGCAGTTGTCTTGCCGTCGTTATTGACGTCCGTTGTGACGTTTGGATTCTGCCATGGGTGTGGCGTCGATCTGAGTGCCGCATCGATATTCAAATTCGCGAGTCGGTTGCCGAATTGAATAGGTGGAGTAATGCCAGTTCGCGAGTCAGCATCACTGTCAATCGACGTGTCGTTTTCTGAATGCATTTTGCCAAAGTCAAACGCACCAGGCACTTGGCGAAAACGAAACGAGCTCGAACTGCGGTCGATGTTGTAAAACGAATAATAGCCGTTGGCGTCGCTTTCAACGGATGCGACTTCCGACGAATCGGCCAATTGTGTGACTTGGATTCCTTCAACGCCGCTTTCGCTGGACTGTCTCGTTCCATTGTCATCTGCATCATGAAAGACACGGCCTGAGACAAACGGTTTGGATGCATCTGGGAACTCGATACCATCCGGGATAGCGTTGGCGATTTGAACCGGTGCTACGTTCGATTCGACACGTCCGGCAGCCGTGAACGTTGAAGTTGTTTGGCCCCTGGCTTCGCGAGTCGTAAAATTTAACGTCAGTTCAGCAACGATGGTAAAAGTACCGCTAATGGGACCAGCTTCCGAGCTCGCCTCAAACGTTCCGAATTGGGTCAGCACAAAATCGATTGTCTGAGTCGACGGATTCACTTGAATCGGAATCAGCGGATTGTTCGGGGACTCGATCGCGTCCGTGATAAATGAACCTGAGAGAACAACGCCATCGATGGGCCCTGAAAAGGTGCCGGTGCCCGAAAAGTCATAGCCAGTCAAGCTAACGTCGGAAGCGTCATCGGCACGGGGGTCCAAAACCATTGCACTGAGTTTAATCGCGACATTTCCATCCACGTTAAAATCACCAGCAACTTCGCTCGATGCCAACGGGATCAACAGGTCAATAGGCACCAAACCCGCAGCTAGGACGCAGCGCTGTTCGAGCGGTTCGAAAAATCTTCGTCTGCGTTGAATCACGATACATCCACTCCTGGTTTCAATATTTGGCGGCGAACCAACATCAACACCCAAGCACAAGTGATTGCTGTGGCTGTACCGGAAAACCAATCGCCATACTTGGAATAGAAGGTCAAGTCTTTAATGAGCGGAACACTTGCAAGCAGCACGCCATTTTCGCCAATGGCTAGGCTGTCAGTGATGGTACCGTCGGGTTGGACTAAACACGTCACGCCCGTAGCAGCGCAGCGGATGAGTGCTCGACGGTTTTCTATTGTCCGAAGTTGTGCTAGTTTCAAGTGTTGTCGCAACGTGTCAGGATCTTTGAATGCCGAACCGTTAGCCAGCGCGACCAAGCATTCGGCACCCTCACGTACGCTCGACGAAGCGTTAGCGGCAACCATATCTTCGTAACAGACAAGCAGTCCGACTGACGTTCCATTGGATAGCTGCAAAGGAGCATTGCTCTCGCCGCGAATCAGTTCGGTACTGATCGCCGCCCAGTCTCGTAATTGCGGAAACCAACGCTCTCCAGGCACATACTCGCCAATGGGCATCAACGAGCGTTTGACATATCGCCCAACTATTTGGCTCTGCTTATCGATGAGAAACGCAGTGTTTTTGTAGGGGCCAAGATCGCGTTCGCCATCGTAGGTTTTGCCGCCTGCGAGTAAGTCACAATGGATGGTCGGATACGGTGCGATCGCCGGATTCGGCATCTCCGAGTTCGCGATCGTGTGCTCGGTATCACGGAAATGGTCAAGAGTGATGTGATAGTTTCCGAGCGTGGATTCTGGCCACAGAACAAGTTCAGCTTGGTTTGCAACCGTGTCGGAATACGCCTGCATCTGAGTAAGCGACTCGACGAAGGTTGGGTCGACTTGAATCGCCGCAATCTGAATTGAAGCCGCAGCAGCGATTCTTTTCCCCCAGTCGCGGTGTGAAAAACTGCCCCATACGCATACGGAAGCGACGATCGTGAGAATGAACGTTGATTCGATTACCGCTCGCTTACTTTTGGGGTCCAGCCAAAGGCGAGCGAATGCGACCGAGGCCAGCACGACGCATGCAGTGACACCCGCTGTGCCGGCAAACTCAGCCACTTGCAGTACGGGTGGAAAGCCGATGTAGGCATGTGCTGTTGCCCAGCTAAAAATTCGCGGCCAATGCGTTTCGAGCGTGACCCAAATCGGCACGAGCATCCAGAGGGATCCACGTCCACGGCTCGCCAGAATACTAGCGGCGAGCCCAAATATGCCGAATGCTAATGCCTCCCAGAGTACGAGAGCAATGAAGACGCACACCGACAGGCCGTAACTCATATTCGTTGTACCGAAAATTGAATTCGCAGCCCAATGAAACGCGATTCCAATCGCAATCGCCCCGCCGGCGAACGACTCCAAGAACGCTTGCCGAGGACGTACGACAGCGGATCGCGTCATAAGTGCGACGTAGCCGATCAATCCAAATGCATAGCACGATGTAGCCAGCCAAGGTACTCCGATAAGGAGTCCGGTGGCAAAGATGAACAATGCTCGCCGAAGGGAGACAGGCATTACCAACGTCGTGGCTGATGTTTCGCTAGTCGTAAGCGTAGCTTCGGACATATGCTTCAACTGTAAAAGTTAGCGACTACCAACAAAATGGCCAGCCGCGTTGAGAAGCATCCCCACGCGACTGGCACGTAAACATCACTTGGAGCATTCCGCGATCAAACTACGGGATCGTTACCGTAACAGTCTTACCGGCTGACACTGATTGAGCAGCGGGTGTAAACGCGGCAGGAGCAGGAATCGCAGCATTGAGGGCAACGCGAGCGAATGCATAGGTGTGAACGCCAGCCTTGAGCTTCGAAAAACTAACGCTACCTACACCGTTGATTGCTTTGCCGCCACGTGCAACAAAATTCGCTTGAGTTGTCGTTGCCAACGTGTCTGCGTTCGCAACGATCACGTATACCGTGTCGGTCGCGTTGGTGTTTTTGAATGTTAACGTTGAAGTGGCTTTCGTACTTCCACCGCCCGCAGTAGCCACTGAAGGAACAATCAACGCAACCAACATAGCTAAACAAAACTTATTCATCTTTTTCTCTCTGAAAGTGTGAAGCGAAACTGGAACAAAACTCTTTTACCTGTGTCAAAGATGCAAAACTTGGTGATTTGGTTTGCGACTCCTTTTGTTAGTGAATGTGACGTGGATCCAGAGCTCTGCAGATTCGTCTGCAGACACTTGCTAAGAAACGTGCTAAGCAGCGATCAAAACTACGGGTAAAACCTAGTGTGTGAAAAACGCGTTCAAATCTTCACGACCGTCGCGTGAGCAAATCGCTCCGATAATCTCGTTCGGAGTCGATTCACTGAGAAAACGGATCGCACCATCCGACATTGCAACAAAAGCACCTCCGGGATGGAGACTGAATATTCCGTCATTGCCTTGAACGTTGATGGCACCATTGTCATGGGAGATGACGTTAGCGCCGTCCGCCCACAGACCTGAACTCAATTCGTCACGGTCAGACGCTTCTCCGATGAACACGGTGTAGCTGGTCCCGTCAAAGATCTCTGTCAGCGATACCGGGTGTTTGCGCATCGCAGATGTGGTGATTAGCACTCCGTTGTTCAAACCATGCGATTGCACGCTGTTGTAATCAGCCAATAAACTTCCATTCACACCGGCGTAATCCGTGTCGCCAGGAAAATCAACGATCGACGATGGACAGCGATAAGTTGGTATCACCGCTTTCGCTATCACTGCGTTGCGAGCCGGATCATTCCAAGCAACTTTGCGGTCATATTGGCCAGCAATCGCAGTTTGTTCGAGTTGCGGGAGGATCGCAGTTGACCAGGCTTGGTTACGCATCCCTTCGCGATCGTTGCCTAGAGGCAGTTTTTCGAACGTCGTATGAAACGAATGAAGTGCGAGCGCCTGTTGCTTCATGTTGTTGGAACATTGGACTCTTCGAGCCGCTTCTCTTGCGGATTGGACGCCGTTTAATGTCAACGACACCAGTACGCCAATAATCGAAATCACGACAAGAAGTTCAACGAGCGTGAATCCAGATTGGCGACTACTTCTGAGGGGACGGAGGACACCGCTTTGGCTAATCGCCCGTCGCCCGACGCAAACCTCTTCTGTGGGGCAATCCTCTTCTGTGTGCAAAAATTTAAGCATGGTGCCTTCAATCCTTTTTCCAACAAAATACGGGCACTTCACTGGCGTGCCACACGTACTTTGTCCGGGGGGCACTCTATGGATGTAAACAGGTTTTACTACGCCCAAACGCTTCGAACAATAGGCGGCAATGGGAAGATTGGAAATATTGTCCAGAATTTGTGAAGAGCTAAACCCGAGACAGCAAGGTGTGCTTATCCGCCCAGGATGACTTGGTTAGGTAGCATCCGGCAACTTTCGTTGCCACCGCGGTACCTACGTAGCTTCTCAGTAGCGTTCCAGCAGAAAGCTGCATCGCTAAAAAAGGCACCCCCCGTGTGCCATGCGCGCAAGACGGACCATCCCCCCTATCCAGCGTTTTTCATTGTTTTCCGCAATCAAGCTCGGCATGCTTTTCCTCGCAGCAGATACGGATGAGACACGAGAAATCTTACGATTCGCTTTAAGAGGCTTAGCCTATTGGTCGAAGTCGATTTGGACGAAGATCCAAGCGAGGCGCCCAAACCGATCGTAACACCGTTTGCGAATTTGCCTGAGCTTCCCCAAGATCTGTCAGAAGCCGTCGAGTCGTTCAAGCTCGCTGTCTCGCGACACAAAAACAAGCGGCTGGGAAAAAGTCTCCGCCGAAACCGTCAACCGCTATCTCGATTGTGTTCGTCGTAAAGCGAGCGTAACTCATCTCGGCATCAGAACTGATGTACCAAACTGCTCCGACTGCATTGCTTATTATTCTGCTTGTCGCATGCAATGTGTCGGCAGCCGAATCGGGAGGCTGGCCACATATTCGTGGCGAAAACTATGATGGTGTATCTACGGAAACTGGGCTTGCCAATGAGTGGCCTGTGCAAGGCCCGCCAGTCTTGTGGGTGAAGGAGCTTGGTCAAGGCTACTCTTCGATCGTTGTTCGCAACGATCGCGCTTACACGCAATACCAAACCCTCGCGGGCCAGTTCGTACTTTGCATGAACGCATTGACCGGAGAGACTGTATGGAGCTATCGATATGATTGGCCGTTCGAGACGACTGGACTTTATCCAGGTCCGTTTAGCACACCAACGTTGTCGGAAGATCATGTTTACTTCACCACGCCCGCAGGCGATGTTGCCTGTCTGACGCTCAGCGGTCGACTCGTGTGGTCACGTGAGCTGAAAAAAGAGTTCGATGGCCAAGGAACCGATTTCGGCTACGCGTGCTCCCCGACAGTGATGGATGGCAAAGTCATTTTGCCTGTGGGCGGACGCGGAGCGAGTATCGTCGCGTTGGACGCGGTCTCCGGTGATATCGTGTGGAAAACTGGTGATGAGCCGGCCAGCTACACTCCGATTTTGCCGATCACGATCGAGGGTCAAAGCCAAGTGGTCGGCTACCTCCAGCATGATATGGTCGGTTGTGATCTGAATACTGGAAAGCAGCTCTGGAAGAAGACGCTTTCACGCGGTTACGACGAGCATTCGGCGTGGCCGATCTACCGCGAACCGATGCTATGGACATCGGCTCCTTTTCAAGCAGGGTCCCACCTTTGGAAATTGACGGCCGCTGGAGGTTCATCATGCCAAGAAATTTGGCAATCCGACTTGATGTCGAATGATGTGTCGTCGAGCGTGCTTGTGGATGGAACAATTTACGGGTTCGATCTTGCGGAGGCTCAATCAAAAGCACATCGGCCATCGCGTGGTGCGTTCCGTGCGATCGATTTCCTCACCGGCGACGAGCGGTGGGTCAACGGTGACGCCGAGATCCGTCGGTCGACTGATCAAGCCACCGATGTGGATACTGAGCCGGTGGTTGGTCATGCGAGTGTTATCGCTGCCGACGGAAAACTCATATTACTCAACGATCTTGGGGACCTGATTCTGGCCCAAGCGAATCCGAACCAGTACATCGAACTGGCACGTGCCCGTGTGCTCGGCGGTGAAATCGGATGGTCCACTCCAGCGCTCGACAACGGACGCTTGTTTGTTCGCAATCGTTCCCGAGCTGTTTGTGTCTATGTCGGAACTGGGAAACTTGCCGCAAGCATTGACGCGATGTCGATTGAAGATTTGCCGCAAGGAACAGTCCGCGACTACTCAAGATTCCTAGGTGTCGAACCTGAATACGCAATGGACGCTCCAACGAGGCGTTGGCTTTGGAATTGGTACTTCGTTGGAGTCGGGATATTGTCAGTTGCTGGGCTTAGTGTTCTTGTCGCACGATTCGCGACGCGACCGAAGCTCTCAACGAACCGTTGTCGAAGTCTGTTTGTGGTGATTGCATTTGTCCTCGGACTGATTGTGGGTCCGCCGACCAGTTTACTGGCACACGATTTTATATTCACTTGGCCGTTGTCTTTGTTCATTGTGTTCGCCGCAGCGATTCAACAAAGCGATCTAAGTCGCAAGTCGTCGGGGAAGTCGCATGCTCAAACCAGGATAAGCCGCATGGTCGCGTTAGTGTTCTTGTTGACGTGCGCCGCTTACTTTGTTGGTTGCCGTCGGCTCAGCTTGGTGACCCAGTGGACGTTTCTCTGTGGGTTCCCCGCCGCCGTCCCAGCGTTGCTTGTGGATCGCTACGTGAGAGGACGATTGATGGACGTTTCACATGACAAGGTTGCGATTTTGGTGTGCAGTTGGATTCTCGCGCAACTTGCGTTTGCGATGTACTTTGCACTCACTGCCGCACTTTTGGTGATGAAGTACGAATTGTTGGACCAATAGGCACGAGCGATCATTTTATGGCTCAGAACGCGTGGATTCGCATCAATCCTGCAGTTCCACCAGCGGGCGAACTCGATTCAGCGCTGCGATACTGCAATCAAACCGCCTGGCCACGCTACAATGGAGTGCACTCGCAGCGGAAATGGACTTGAGTGACCGGGGGGGTTTCCATCTGCGATAACGGTGAGGGCGATAACGGTGAGGAACTGTTGATTCAGGATGCTCACGGGAATCGTCAATTGATTGATCCGACCTTCATGGACGGATTGCCGGAATGGACAGAGGAAGTGAAATGAATAGGGCTCTGCTTGTAAACATGACTGTGCTTAAAACCATGACTGTGCTTAAAACCTGGATCTTGTCCCGCCGCAGAAAGGCTCATGGATGGGAAATTGCGCTTCTGTGGATTCCGCTTGCTAGTCTTGCTTTGCCAAGCTTTGTAGGGGCAGAAGATATGTCACCTGAGCACGCCAACTTCTTTGAAATCAACGTTCGACCGTTGCTTGCGGAGAAATGTTTCAGTTGCCATGGTGAAGAGGAACAAAATGCCGAGTTGCGGTTGGACTCGCTCGCGGACCTGTTGCACGGTGGGGAGAGTGGTACTGTTGTTGTGCCAGGCAAGCCAGATGAGAGTCTTTTGATTGCCGCAGTCAACTATGAATCGACGGAGATGCCGCCGGAGGAAAAGCTTACGGATGAGCAGATCGCGATACTCACACGTTGGGTCGCGATCGGTGCCCCATGGCCGGGGACTGATCCGAATGCACCTGTTCGCAAACGTGAGTTATTTAACGAAGACGACCGATCTTGGTGGGCAATCCAGCCTGTGTCATCACCCGTAGTACCAGAGCTAAGCGGGCCCATGCAGCATTGGGCGCGTAATGAAATCGACCATTTCATTGCCGCGCGAATGCAGAGCGAAGACTTGGAGCCGGCACCGGAAGCAGACAGGATTGCGATTGCGCGACGTTTGTATTTGAATGTTCTTGGATCACCACCAACGCCTGAGCAGATTGCGGACTTCGTGAATGATGCATCCGAGAATTCTTACGAGAAGCTTGTCGATCGACTGCTCGATTCCAAAGGTTACGGTGAGCATGGGGCGCGCCAGTGGCTTGATTTGGTTCGCTATGCCGATAGTGACGGGTATCGAGCCGATGGTTACCGTCCACATGCGTGGCAATACCGTGACTATGTCATTCGCTCCCTAAACGATGACAAACCGTACGATCGATTTGTGCAAGAGCAGTTGGCGGCCGATGAATTGTTCCCCAATGACATCGATGCACAAGCCGGGCTCGGGTTTCTTCGGCATTGGGTTTACGAATGGAATATCCGTGACGCACCGGGCCAATGGAATACGATTCTCGAGGATTTGACGGACACAACAGCCGATGTGTTTCTTGGTTTGGGGCTTCAATGCGCCAAATGCCACAATCACAAGTTCGATCCATTGCTCCAGAAAGACTACTTTCGACTGCAGGCGTTCCTGACGACGGTCATGCCACACGACGTTGAACTGGCGAGTTCGCAAGACGTGCTGGCGTATCGCGAGCAGCTTTCGGTCTGGGAAGCAAAAACGGCAGAGCTTCGCAAAAAGATCGACGCGATTGAAAAATCGTACAAGGAGAAACTTCGCAACGAAGCAATCGATCGTTTCCCAGATAACGTGAACGCGATCGCAAGGAAAGCATCCGAGGACCGCACGCCCTATGAAGAGCAACTCGCGTACCTAGTTCAGCGGCAAGTGCAAGCGGAGTATGACCGGTTGGACCAGTCCGTGTCGGCAGAAGATAAAGAAAAGTTGGTTGCTCTTCGCCGCCAATTGAAGGAGTTTGATGCCTTGAAGCCGAAGGCGTTGCCCGTTGTGATGACGGTTGCCGATGTTGGTCCGGTCGCACCTACGACAGCGCTTCCCAAACGAAAGGACGAGGCGATCTTGCCTGGTGCGCCGTCGATCATGGATTCCGAACCAATGGTCATTGAACCTGTTCTTTCGAAGGCAACGACGGGACGTCGAAGTACCCTGGCCAAATGGCTCACCACTCCATCCAATCCGTTATCAACTCGTGTGATCGCGAATCGAATTTGGCAAAGTCACTTTGGACGCGGACTCGCAACAAACCCGAGCGACTTTGGCCGACTCGGTGGCAGCCCCACTCATCCCGAGTTGCTTGATTGGCTGACGATAAAATTCATTGAGGATGGGTGGAGTTTGAAATCACTGCACCGTGAGATTCTGCTCTCCGCTACCTATCGCCAGTCGACAACGCATCCACGATATGACGAGTTCCATGAAATTGATCCAGCGAATGAGTTCTACTGGAGGCGTGACACGAGTCGACTCAGTGCGGAACAGATTCGTGATTCGTTGCTAGCGGTGACCGGCAAACTCCAAGAAATAAGCGGTGGTCCAGGCAAGCAGCCTGACTCTCCGTATCGAACGATCTACGCAAAGGTCATGCGTAATTCGCCAGACCAATTGCTCGATAGCTTTGACTTGCCTCAGTTCTTTTCGAGTAACTCAACACGGAACACGACAACCACGCCTGTTCAATCACTGTTGATGATTAACAGTGATCTGATGCTCGGTTATGGGCGCACACTGGCAGCGTCGTTGCGAGCATCATCGGATGATCTCCCCGACCAGGTGGCAATGGCGTGGAGGAGAGTATACGGCCGCGAGGCCACTCCAAGTGAAATGAGTCAGTCGTTGCAGTTCATCTCGCATCAAAAAGCCGAGATCGAAGCGGTGCAGTCAGTTGCGTCAAGCGGTTTAGTCGAGACAGCCAAGCTTCCGTATCGTGATGGCCAGGGCATCAAATTCGAACTCGATGAAACTGCGTTGCAGCTGTCGATACCTCACGATCCGTCGTTGAGTGCGGACGAATTCACGATCGAAACGTTCTTTCAACTGCGCTCGATCGCCAAGAATGGCGACGTTCGAACCCTCGTCGGAAAATGGGATGGCTCCCACACGACTCCCGGTTGGCGTTTCGGCATCACGGGTGCCGGTTCGCGACGGAAGCCGAATACACTGGTGCTCCAGATGGCTGGCGCCAAAGCCAGCGGAGTCGTTTCGGAAGACGCTATTTTCTCGGACCAACATATACAGATCAACACACCGTATTACGCTTCCGCAGTCTTCCGATTGCCACGTGACGATGGTAAGGGAACCGTCACGTTCTATCTGAAGGATTTATCCAACGACGATGAACAGTTGCTGACGTCTGTCGTTCCGCATGAAATCACGCAACCGCTGGGCAATCAATTGCCGCTCACCATTGGTGGATTCTCGGCAAAAAGTCGACAAGGATTCGATGGTTTGATTGATGATGTTCGGTTGCTTGCCAGTCCACTGGGCGTGGAAGAGATATTGCATTCAGTCGAACGAGAGCATGGTGCGACGATTGGTTATTGGCAATTCGAAAATGTTCCTGGTGTAATGCGAAACACAACCAGCGAGCGACTGGATCTGGTCGGTCGTGGTGATCGCGTCTTGAATCTGTCGTCCGACGAAGCGGCATTGGCGGACTTCTGTCACGCGATTCTGAATTCGAACGAGTTTCTATACGTTCACTGAGGCATCGGTGGTGCGTTTTTTGTGGTGCTGGATTTCGGCAGTGTTTGATAAATAAGTTTTCGGTAGATATTGGTGAGGCCAAATCATGAATCATATTTCCATCCCAAAGACTCGACGCGAATTCCTGGTACGAAGTGGTGCTGGGTTTGGCGCAGTCGCCTTCGCAGGATTGACGACCGCTCATTCGGCAACCAACGCGCCTAGAAACTCAGAAAGCTTGTCGTTTCCGCAACGGCCACATCATGCTCCGACTGCGAAACGTGTGATTTTTCTTTTCATGGAGGGAGGTCCAAGTCACCTTGATCTGTTCGATCCAAAACCTTTGTTGAACAAGCTTGCGGGACAGCGAATTCCTGAGAGTTTCGGTGAAGTCATCACAGCGATGGGGGAAATGAAGTCGCCGCTATTGGAGTGCAAACGCAAATGGGCCCAGCACGGTGAGAGTAGACTTTGGATTTCTGATTGGCTGCCCCACATTGCCGAGTGTGCGGATGAACTTGCGGTCATTCGTTCATGCTACGCCGAAGGCATCAATCATTCGGCGGGTGTGTGCCAGATGAATACGTGCTCGATATTGAGTGGTCGTCCTTCATTGGGAAGCTGGGTGTCATACGGTCTCGGCACAGAGAATGAGAATCTGCCGGGCTTCGTTGTGATGCAAGACAACAACGCGCAAGTCGTCAACGGGCCGAGGAACTGGGGCCCCGGATTCATGCCAGCGGTCTATCAAGGCACGCGATTGAGCGAAGGCAGCCAACCGATTCCCTATTTGAATACACCCGAAGGCTTCACGGAGCGGCGACAGCTATCCAAACTCGATTTTCTTAACCAGTTGAATCGGGGATACGCAGAAGTACACCCGGAACAATCGGAGCTCGAAGCTCGTATCGCGAGCTATGAACTTGCTTTCCGGATGCAAGCCGATGCGCCCGAAGCCATTGATTTGAGCGACGAATCCGCAGAGACATTGGAGATGTACGGCATCAATGAAAAGGAGACGGGGTCCTACGGTCGATTGTGCCTTCTCGGTCGACGACTTGCCGAACGTGGAGTCCGGTTCATCCAGCTGTATAGTGGCGCGGGAAGTAAATGGGATTCGCACTCCAATATCGAAACGAATCACGGAAACATGTGCCGGGGCATGGATCGGCCGGTAGCGGCACTGCTGAAGGATTTAAAGCAACGCGGTATGCTGGACGAGACGTTGGTCGTTTGGGGTGGTGAATTCGGACGCACCCCAATGAGCGAAAAGGGCAATGGCCGCGACCACAATCCGAGCGGGTTCACCATGTGGATGGCTGGTGGCGGGGTGCGCGGCGGTCAAACGATTGGCGAAACCGATGAACTCGGATTCCGCGCCACGGAGCAGCGTTTGCATGTCCACGACTTGCACGCATCCATCTTGCATTTGCTCGGAATCGATAACATGGCGCTCACGTATGCCCACAAAGGCCGACCGGAACGGCCAACGATCAACGAAGGCAAGTTCTGTGAAAAACTGGTTACCGGTTAACCACAATCGCACCACAGACAACTCCGAACCGAATCTGAGCAGAGTCCTGTGAACCCCTTGGACAACCAGAGCGGAAAAACTACGCTCATCTAGCTGACTGATTCGCAAAAAAACAATTTGGGCACGATGGACTGGCTCGCAATGGCGGTCTGCTCGCGTTGAAGATCGGCTCGCTTTTGGTTTGGGTTCGGTATGCACCCAAGAATTTGCGGACGTGGACTCGTTCTCTCAAGGAAATCAGTAATGGAAGTGATTGATATTGTTTCGCGGATTGTGCACGTATCCACAGCCATTGTGTTGGTCGGTGGCGTGGTGTTCAGTTTGTTCGTTCTCATGCCTGCGGCATCCGCGCTGAGTGAAGAACCACGAGCCGAATTGATGCGTGGCGTCCTCGGACGTTGGAAGAAGTTTATCCACGGCGGGATTTTGCTGTTCCTGGTCAGCGGGTTTTACAACTACTTCCAAGCGATGAAGTTGCACAAAGGCGACGGCCTTTATCACGGCTTGGTTGGCACGAAGATGATTCTTGCATTTGTCATTTTCTTCATCGCCGCAGCATTGGTGGGACGTAGTTCAGCGCTTGAGAAATTTCGCAAGAATCGTGTGTTTTGGACACGCGTTATCGTTATCTTGGCGGCCGTGATTGTCGCGATCAGCGGATTTGTGAAGGTACGCGGCGCGATGTAGTTTGAACTGATTCAGCCGAGCGAGTCGATCGGCGGATTGTTCGTCCAGTCAGCCTTCGCTTTCACGAGTTTAATTCAGGCCACTTGGTGAATCGCGTTATCGCTGTTGGTTTTCTTTGTTCTTCGATTCGGCGACGCGAAGCCAATCTTGCTGGAACGCTTGTGCACCGGCCCACCACTGCTGGATTATAGCGACTGCGTTTGTGATCTGTTCGCGAGTCACTTGATCGGCTGGTGCTGCTTCAGTCGCTTCGGCCCTTGCTAGAAGCTGGCGTGATGCGACTGGTTTCGCTGGCACTTCCGGCCAGAAGCTCGCGATCAATTGAGTCGCTTTTGATGTGACTCGACTCCCGTGATTGGCCAACAACGCAATGTTGATGCCGAGTCGTGTTGGTGTCATCGCTTGTCGAAGCGACGAGCCGGACTCGAGTGACTGCTCCAGGCTCCAGATCCACTCATCAAGAAGGCAATCTGCGGAGGCTTGTTGCAACTCACTTGGCTTTGTCGCTGTCGGTTCAATCTTTTCGGTCCACATTGGATCCGATTCAGGACCACTGGGTTGAAACCGCAAGCAAAACGGCTTGACGGCAAATGATGCTGGTAACCATGGAGAGAGGTCGCTCTGGGCTAGATCGTAAGGCAAGTAAGCCTCGTCAAGCGTTACGATCATGGGCGAGGCCCCGACAACGGGATCCTTCGGCAAGTCCACCGATGGAAACGGTTTGGCAAACACGCGATTGAGTTCGTCGTTTGCATTTGCGTCGATGGGCTCTTCTTGTGCGATCAGATCCAACTTTTGCCGAAGTAGATCTGACGAGCCAATGACATTGAAACCGTCATCATCAAACTCTTGCCAATCGGGCGTACGAATTTCGTTGGCAGTGTGCGTGTTTGCAAGTCGACCGTCAAAATCGACAAACGGAACATACTCCGACGCGTACACGTTGTTCGTTGTGACGACGCGGTTGCACTCGTCGTCATTTGCGTCGGAAAGCGCCGCGACCGTTGGGCCAGCGGAACTCTTTGCCACGTCCCACCATTTCTGGAATTCATTGATCTTGTTCAAGGAGTCCGATTGGTCGCTGCTAACCATCGCAAACGGTTCGATGATCTGCTCAAACGAGAACCCAACTTTCGCGGTTGCTGCGGCAGCGAATGCAGCAAGTGATTGTTCAAATCCGGATCCAGTCCGTGACGCTGGGCGTTTCAAGGAGTCCGCGAGCGGCTTTACCGCTACAGGAGTCATCGGCATCGAGTCATGCGTTCCCCAACCACACCAGTCAGCCGAAGCGTTTATCGCTCCGCTGTCGCTGTCCAACTCTTGTGCATGAGTAACAGCGACAGTATTCGTCGATCCAACAACGATCAATCCGAGGAGTGCGAGGCGTCGGAGATGTCGTGAAAAGCGAGACTTCATGGGTATGATCCTATATTAGAAACCAGCGAGCCACGTCGTTCGTAGCGATCAATCAAATCGCAGTCACGCGGCGCGGAATGAAGGAGGTGGGCGGGTACTGGGTGTTGTTTGGCAAGACCGCTCCGATGCCGACTGGGCACACGTCCCGAGCGGTTTGGGACAAAGGAAGCTATCGGACCTTGTGACGGTAGGGCTTGCCTTAGCGTTTAGGAAAGCCGAAGCGAAAGTCAATGAAGGGTTCGATCGTAGCGGAAAGAACGTCTGTCGCTTTGAACTGAAATCGCTCAATGTTATCGAGTCAATGTTATTGAGTCAGTCTCGATTCTCGCCGTGCGGTCCAGTCAACGCCGTTAGCAAGAAATCCATCGCACGATCGTGAATTCCTGGATGGCTGCTTTCGCGTGGCCCCGCAACATTCAGAGTGATTGGCTGTGTATCGGAAAGCCACTCAGCAATTCGATCCGGAGTCTCTTGCTTTATGTTCACTACCAAGAAGTTAACACCGTGTTCGACGCAAAACCGACGAGTGAGCGCCGTGCCGGAACGCAATTGGCTCTCGATCAAGATCAACGTGGCATCGCTTTCAACAACGTTCTTTTCTGTCCGAACCCGATAGTCGCGTTCGCGGATCTCAATCAATTCATAGCGGCTTGGGATGGTGCCATCCTCGGACATGCGATCTTTCGGGCACCAACCTCCATGCTCAATACCCATCGCAATGGCAACATCAAGTCCAGCTCGATCAACACCGGTTTGTCCACCAGAAATGATTTTCTGTGGCACAAAGCCCTTTCTCGCGCGAGCTGGATTCGTCTTGCCAGTCGCTGCTTTTCGGCTCGGTTGATGGGAACGTTTTGCCAACGGGGGTCAGCCACAAAGAGAAACAAAATGCGGAATGTTTAGCCGATCGCACAACTCAGTTGACACGTCCACAGGCACGGCCAACTCCGACGCGGCAGCCTTCCATACTCTTGGCGGCTGTACACCAAAAGCCATCGCGTGCTGAAGCGTGGGATGAGTAATTTGCAGCCGCCAACTGTGCAGAGCAACCCCCGGGATCCCCGAAACGGCTGGTCCAAACTCGCCTTTCGCACCATATTTGCGATCACCCAGAAGCGGATAACCAATTTGTGAAAATTGCAAACGAATTTGGTGCTTGCGTCCCGTCATCAAACGCACGGCCACGAGTGTCGAGGTTGAACACCGATCAAGCGTCACGTAGCACAGCTCAGCCAACTTCGCATCCTTTTGCTCGGCGGACGTTGCCACACGCATTCGGTGGGCGGAATCGTCTTTATACACATGATGAGACAGCGTACCCGCGTCGTCGGTTAACTGGCCCTCGACGACGGCAAGATACACTTTCGTGGCTGCATCATTTGAGCTCTTGGCGAATTGGGGCACCAAGCGAGAAGCTGCTTTGCTTGTTCGCGCAAGAACGATCACGCCGCTTGTCACGGTATCCAGTCGGCTCACGACGCCGACATAAATGTTGCCCGGCTTGTTGTATTTGCGGCGCAAGTAATCGCACGCAAGCGAGTGCAGTGTCGCCGAATCGACCGTGCCCATCGTGGCAATGCCCGTGGGCTTATTGACGACAAGCAAATGGTTATCTTCGAAAAGGATTTCTAAACGCGTCACAGCGAGCGGCTTAATGGAGGCGGCTTAATGGAGATTGCCTGTCCAAGATACAAGGATCCGCTCTAGTCTAACATGACTGGATCCATTGTGCTTGACGGATGCCCCTCGAACATTCCATCGCCCCGAGGCGAGTGTTGAACGATCCCTGATTTCTCATCGGCGATCATCAAATTCGCTACATGCAGCAGCGTCCCTTTCTCGAACTGGACATTTTTCGTCGCGATATTGTATTCGACCAGCGAAGCAAAGTATCGACTCTGTGACTCGCTGACTCGGCGTTGAGCGTCAAGCAGTTGCTCAAAGTTGACGACCAATCCTGCCTGCTGGTTCGCATCAAGAACCTCCAACGCATCACTCGCTGCAAGATAGCGATTCATGTTCGATTGCATTTGCGCGAACGCGCGATCGCACTCAGCGACCACAGCAGTGAGGTCATGCAAGATTTGGCGTTCCTGTTCTTTCAGCACGGCGCGTTCGCGGGAAATTTGCAGTCGTGCGTGACGTACCGCAGCATGCCCTTGTCGAAACCCAACAGGAAGCCGAAGCTCGAGACTCGCTTCGTACTCTTGGTAATCGAGCGTCCCCAGTTCCTCAAATGCACTGTCATCTCCGGCGAGACCTTTGCCAAGTCCACGCATGCGATAGATCGTGACCATGTCCAACGACGGCATGAGGAAGTTTTTGGCAGCGAGCAACTCCATCTCGCGGCGTTTGAGAACGTAACGCTGTTGTTGCAGTTCGCTTCGAAGCTGGATCGCCTCCGCGGAGATCGAGTCCCAGTCGTAGATCATCGGGGCTTGATTCGGCTCATCCGCAGGTCGAAGCAGCACACCGTCGCTGATGGGCATGCCGATCAACAATCTCAGACGGCGCTCAGCGGCCTGGACACCATTGAGCCCAGCAAACGTTCCGCCCGAAGTGGAGTTGTTGACTTGCGTTCGTTGAACAAGTTTTCCAGCAATGGCATCCTGCAGCTCGGATTCAAACCGGTAGTACTGTTCGCGAGCGAGCGCTTCGGCAGCTCCTGCCTTGCGATTGCTTGTTTTCTGGGCCTGGTACTTTTGCCAAGTTTCGCGACTTCGCTCGAGTGCATCACGTTTCGCATCGAGATCGCGATATGCGAAGTACAAATCCCAGTAGGCGTTGATAACGTTGCTGACGAAATCACGTGTTTGCTGGCGAAATTTCGCGGTCGAAATGTCGTTGTCGACTTTTGCAATGAGAACTCCGTTATAGAGCCCTGGTTGCGAGCTCGGCCCAGCGATTCGGTTGAACGTCAATCCACCACCTTGCAAAAGGGGTTGGCGCATTTCGGCATGGAGCTGTGTTTGCCAAGCGCTCGGCACTAAGTTGCCGGTCGCGTTGTTTGCGTCATAGTCCGTCACACTTCTCACTGCGAATTGAGCTCCGGTCGCAGTGCGTTTGGAAAGTTGAGCGACGTAATCGTGCGTGTCTTGCTGGAAGGCGTTGGCACCACCACCGAAGAATCGGTTATTGAACCGACGGTCGTTATTTTGCCACTTTCCAAAGGCATAAAATTGGGCATCGTACGCGGATAATGCCGCTTCGACGCTCGCCTGAGGATCTGTCTCGACAAGTCCTTTGAACTCGTTGGTCGGTACAAGCTGGGGTGATCGAAGCACCGTCGCTCCCAGGTCTCTCAGCACGTCGGAGTTGGTAAGCGCTATCTCGATGGCTTCATTCAAACCCAGATCACGGAAGGAAGCATTGTTGAAGTCATCGGGGCTACGAAGCGTTAACGGTGCTGTCGTTAATTCAACCGCTTCGTGACTTGGTGCGCCGGCATCGACGTCTCGCATGATTGCGTCGATGCATGCCGTGTCGTTGAAAATGGTCTCAGGAACATTCCGGTACGAGCGACAACCAGGCGTCGTGGTGAATGTGCTCACGGCGGCAAGAAGTGCGCATGTGACTCGACGCGCCAAGTGATGGCGAGTGGAGAAGCGTTCAACGGCAACACGTTGGGTTTGCACCGCGAAGTCACATTCAGGAGAAACGTTTTGGCGCAGTGTCCTACAATCGGCACGATGCGCAATGTAGGAATAATTCGTACATTCGTACCCTTCGCGTCCACTCAATCCGTCAGAAAACCTGCCACCCGCCACCCACCGCCGTGAAACATACTGGAAATGCGAAGAGAAACTCGTTGTTTTGGCTAGAATAGGGACGCGTCGAACGATTTTGTTTGTATCGAGTCTCTTGTCTGTTTTCCGTTGATGACTGCCTTTAAAACTCCAGCCGAACGAATTGCCAGCAACATGAGGGCTGGCGGAGAGGTGGGTATCCTTTCGCACGAGACTCAGCGTCGGGACTCAGTGCTGGCGCGGTTGCATCGAGGCGTTACCGTTTCCGATTCGTTCGCCGCCATCACCTCAACGATTGCTAGCGAGATTGCGGTCGATCGCGTCAGTCTGCTGAGAGTGCAATCGTCGAGCTGTATTCTGGTTGCCACGTCCACTCAGCCAAAGGTGGATCGTAGAACGCGTCAAGCCCGATTGCTGGAGCGATTGAGTACACGAGTGCTAGCAAGCGGCTCAGCACTGACTTATGAACTGGGTTCTGGTTCCACACCAGAGTTTTCGGCATCCGAACTCGAAGATTACCTCGTCGATTCCGGCACCCGCGTGTTGCACATTGAGCGGGTTGAACATCCCGATTCGCATGATCCGATCGGGTTCATCGTCCTGGAACGCTTCCGCGTTTGCGAGACTCCGAAAACACCCATTCACACTCTGCTTGAGTCTTTTCGTGAGCCGCTTTCGCACGCAACGTCTAATGCGCTCGATCGCGATAATGGAGGTTGGGATGCGATCGTCAGTCGCTGGACAAGCGCGGCAACATCTTTCAAGATGACGTCGGGCGGGTTGATCGTAGCACTAGTCGTCATGGCTGGAATATTTGTCCCGATGGATCTCGAGATCCCCGTCGAGGGCGTCATGACGGCGACTCAGAAACGTCATGTTTTCGCGCCACACGACGGCGTCGTTTCAAGTGTTCGCGTGAGCGGCGGCGATCACGTCGTCGCAGGTCAACCTCTGGTGACGATTCGCAGTCCGGAATTGGATCTTCTTGAGCAAGCCACTCAATCGAGTATGGCGACGGCACAAGCGCGTCTCGATGCACTCCTGTCGCTCCGCGGTCGGGATCGTGATTCGAGCTTGTCGATTGAGGAACAATCGCTTCGCACCGAGATCGCGGGTCTTCAACAACAAGCTGAGCTCATACTTACCGAACGTGACGCGTTGTTGGTGAAGAGCCCAATCGATGGTCGCGTTGATGGCTGGGAATTGCAACAAGCGTTCGAGTCACGGCCAGTCTCGAGAGGGCAATTCCTGATGGACGTTGTCACTCCCAACGCTGGTTGGACCGTTGAGCTCGATATTCCGGACAAACAAATGGGTTACATCCTAGCAGCACAACAAAGGAAACCATGCGTGTGTCGCGTGAGACTTCGATCCGACGCCACAACGACTTACTCAGGCATATTAGAGCAAATTGACAATGTGGCGCATTTGAATGCGAAGGGCGAATCCGTCGTCCGTGCATCGCTCGTGCTACCCAAGAGCGTGCTACCCGAGAGCGAACCTCAAGCGATTCGAAGTGGAGCTACCGTCGTTGCCCAGGTGAACTGCGGCGAACACTCGCTTGGTTTCGTCTGCTTTCGTGGCGTGGTCCAATGGTGGAGAGGCTTGAGTTGGTAAGAAACATGGAACAAACAACACAACGAAACGATCACAGTGTATTAGGGTTCTTTCCCTGCAAACTTTTGACCTTTGCATTGACATGGCTATTGAGCATCAACGCCACGAGTGCGGATGAACCACTAGTTGTCGATGAGCTCATTGTGACGCTCATTGACAGCGTCGAAGTCCCGTCTGCTGAGACCGGAATCGTCGCGGAATTGCTCGTCCAGGAAGGCCACGCTGTGACCAACGGTCAAACGATCGCGAAGCTCGATGATCGAAAGGCCATCATCGAGCAATCACTGATGACCACTCAATTAGAGATAACGCAATGGCGTGCAGAGCATGATCGCACTGTTAACTTGGCAGAAAAGAAGTTGGCGGAGGAACAGCAACGTGCGAAACAGCAATCCATTTTGCTGGAGATTGCGAAGCGCAAAGGAGAGAATGGCGTTCGGGTGGAAGCATCGTCCAAAGCCGAAGCGGTTGCGAAGAACGAATTGGATCGGGCCATACAAGCAAGGCTCCAGTTTGTTGACAGTGTTTCAAAGTCGGAAATTGATGGCTTACGTTTGTCACATGAGAAATCGCGACTCGAGACCAGACAAGCTGGGTTCGAACGTGAACTTGATGCTCTCAACGCGACGGCAGAAACGGAAGCGGCTCATGGGTTGGAGCTAGCCGTCGATCGGTCACAAATCGAACTCGCACAGACTCAGGCCGACAAGAAACTATCTGAGTTACAAGTGCTGCTGCACCAGCAGCAAGCGACATTAGCGGAGCTCACCGTATCGAAGCTTCGCGTCGCATCACCGCTGGATGGTGTTGTGGTTGAGCTGTATCGCAAAGCCGGCGATTGGGTCACGGCTGGTGAACCCATCGCTCGAGTGATTCGTGTCAACCGACTTCGCGCGGAAGGTTTTGTGCCGCTAAGCAAGTTGCAACGTCTTCGCAACAATCGCGATGTAACACTTTCGATCGTCACGGGTAGCGAGGACCATTCGTCGATTGAGCGAGACGGGAAGATCGTCTTCATCAATCCCGAGGTCGATGTAGTCAACGGAGAGGTCGCGTTCTGGGTTGAGTTCGAAAATCCAAACGTCGATGTGCTTCCTGGAATGCGATTGGGTTTGAAGTCGAAGGTGGCTAGGGAACCAAAGCCGTGAGTATTTCGCACCGGAAGCTTTGGCTGCGTCCTGATTTAGTTCAGCGAGAGGTCTGTCTCGGCAACGATCGAATGTGGGTAGTGAAAGACCCTTTATCGCGAGAGTTTCTGTATTTCAATCAACAAGAGCACACAATGCTCTTGCTTGCCAACGGAAAACGAACGTTGGCTGAGATTTCGCGTGAATGCTCGAGACGCTTTGCGCCAGAGTATATTTCGAGCGAGGCGGTTCTTCGTTTCTTTGCCGGTGTTCGCGATAAAGGATTGCTGGTTGCTGGCGAGTTCGGCAGACGAAAATTGAATTCCAATCCAAGCGCCGCTAGTTGGTGGCGACATCCGCTCGCCATTCGTTTGCCTGGGTTGAACCCGGATCGCTTGTTGGCGGTGTTGGCCCCCGTATGCCGTCCGCTGTTTTCGCATTTTGCCGTCGGGACAGTTGCGATCTTGGTTGTCGTTGCAGCCCTGTTATCCCTCATTCACTTTGCTGAGCTCGCCGAGCACGTGACCATCGCAGCTTCACGGCTCGGATTCGGGAATGTGAGCGTTATTCTTTTTGTGATTGCGGGGACCAAGGTTGTGCATGAACTAGCTCATGCGATTGCCTGTCGACATTTCGGTGGTGAGTGTCGTGAGATGGGGTTGATGCTGCTCGTCGGAGTACCATGTCTGTACTGTGACGTGTCGGATGTATGGACGATTCGAGAACGCTGGAAGCGGATCGTTGTTTCTGGCGCTGGGATGATGGCGGAAGTGGCCATTGCTTCCGCAGCTGTGTTGGTTTGGCTTGTTACGATCGATGGGCCACTTCGTGATCTATGTGTCATGGTGATCGCGGTCTGTTCCGTTTCTACGGTGTTGCTCAACGGCAATCCCTTGCTCCGATACGACGGCTACTACATTGCTTCAGATTTGCTTGGGATCCCCAACTTAGCTGCGGAGTCTGGACATACGGCTTCAACAATGGCGCGTCGTTTTTTATGGGGACAGCCTACAGTCACGCGATCCCATGAGAACACAAGAGCGTTTCGACCCGTTTTGCTTTTTGGATACTGGATCGCAAGCACGGTTTATCGATGGTCGCTTTACGCCACAGTACTCTGGATGGTTTATCTCGCGGCCGAGAGAATTGAGGTTGGTGGATTTGTGGGCATGATGTTGCTCGCGATTGTGGCTATGGTTGTTTACCGAAGTGTTCGCAAAGTTCTTTCGCCACCGAGCCGCAGTACTCGTCGAGCAAGCTTAGCACCACAACGTCCACGGTTGGCGGTGCTGGGTACTTGCTTAGTTCTATTGGCGATTGCGAACATTCCGTTGTCTCACCACGTTACCGCGCCAATGTCGATCGAAGCGAGCGAAGCGGTGACCGTCGTGACGCCAATCGCTTCACACATTGAACACGCCGTCGAAAGCGGAACGTCGATACGTCGCGGCGATGTCGTTGCCAAGCTCAAAAGCTTTTCCATCGCGCGAGAGCTTTTGGAAAGTCGCAAGGAATGCGAGCGGCTCGAGAGCCAGCTTGAATCGGTTCGGCGCCAACGTACAGCCGATGCAAGTCTGTCAAACAAATTGCCCATGTTGGAGAAGAAGCTCGAAGAAGCACGGGGGCGAAGACTACTGCGAGAATCCGAGGCAGCTGACTTGACGATTCTCGCTCCGATCGATGGCGTTATTTTTTCGCCACCTACCATTACGGCAGCGCCGATGGACTTGCGACTCGTGCGTTCGTGGTCCGGCACTCCGCTTGACTGGGCCAATCAAGGAGCTTGGTTGGAAAGCGGTACAGAGATTTGCATTGTTGGTGATCCAAGCAAAAGAGAGGCAATGGTTTTAGTGCGAGAGCAGGACGTTGCGCTCGTAAAGCGTGGGCAAGACGTCACATTGCTGGTTGACAGTTGGCCGGGCGGATCAATCACGGGCAAGGTATCTGCGGTCGCAGACTCGCCGGTTGAGCGTGTTGGCGAACCGATCGCTAGCTTCGAAGCAAAGAACACAGCAACCGTGAATGTCTCGAAGCCCTCGCCTCGCTATTTGGTTCGTGTCGAGCTCGGGTCAAGTGGTGATGGGCTACCCGTTCGCCTTGTCGCTCGAGCAAGAATTCAAGTCGCTTCAATGTCGATCTTCAACCGCGCCGCCCGCTTTCTGGGCGAGTCCTTGAGCTTGTAGGCGGAGAGAACGATTCCTGTCGAGGAACGCGTGTTATCGATTGCTCACTCACGATTTGTCAACGTGGAGTCGTCGTTCAGTTTTTTCTCAAAGAACAGCGCACGCCCCATCGTTGGATCCAACTCGTAACTCGCAAAACCAAAATTCTTGTAAACCCGCTGGGCTACCGTATTGCCTTCGAGAACTTCGAGGGTGAGCTTGCAGCACTTGCGTTCCCTAGCTACGGATTCGATCGTCTCAAGCATGGCCATCGACAAACCTTGACCGCGAAATTTCGGCGCAACAACCAAGTCATGAATATTGAGGGTTGGCTTGCACGAGAACGTCGAGAAACCACCAAAGCAAATCGCAAGTCCCGCTGGCTCCTCATGCTTCCACGCCAAGATGACGCAACATTCCGGTCGCTGTCGAAGCTCGGAGATGAGATTTGTTTTCGCATACTCCGACAATTCCTTTCCGCCGCCCATGATGTCTTTGGCGTAAGCATCCAAGAGTGCAATGACTGCACGGGCGTGCTCGGGCACAGCGAGGTCGGCAACCGAAATTTCGTTCATCGTTGAGTTTGCTT
Source organism: Pirellulaceae bacterium (assembly GCA_041739875.1). GTDB lineage: Bacteria > Planctomycetota > Planctomycetia > Pirellulales > Pirellulaceae > JBBSJZ01. The sequence continues at coordinate 46,418 of JBGSNA010000046.1, read as the reverse complement.
GTTGATGGGGCTCGGTCGAGGTGATTCGATTTTTTTCGGGGAAGCGGGGTTTGCGAGTTGGACCTGGCAAGCGAGGATATGCCAACAACGAGACGGTGACGAGAGTTGCCAGATCAAAAAACCTGATCCAATCAAAATTCAATCCAATCAAAACCCAGAGAGTAGGCATGGCAACTGCGAGCGCCCGACACATCCTTGTTGAACTAGAAGAAGCTTGTCAGGACCTGAAGGAAAACATCGAGCGTGGAGCGGATTTCGCTGCGGTTGCAAAAGAGTTTTCGGCATGCCCCTCAGGACAATCGGGAGGTGATCTAGGCACGTTCCGACCAGGCCAGATGGTCAAGGAATTTGACAAAGTGGTGTTTAGCGGTGAGTTGAACAAAGTTCACGGTCCAATCAAGACTCAGTTCGGCTATCACCTGATTGAGATCACAAGCCGCGAAGATTAAAGCTTGGTGGTTGCCTGCCATTCGCATTGGTTTGGCGGTAGCAACTGGAAGGTTTTAATATCTCCATCCGCCTTGAACCAGAAATCCATCGCCGAGGTTGACGACCGACGCGTCACGTTCGTACTCGATCCGTCGTGCGAATGCATATCCAGTCTCAATAAACCAACCACCGCCGCCGTCGAGAAGTTTGTTGAGGCCCAAGGTCAGTCGAAAATCGCGAAGTGAAAGTTCGTCTGTGGCGGATGAATTGCGTGTGATGGACCAAGTGTTTCCTCCGAGACCAGCGGAAAGGTACGCCCATGTCTCGCTCTGCCCGCCATCTTTTGCAAGTCGATACGAAAGCAACGAAGACGGAAATCGTAATTCAAGCTTTGTTTTGTTACTGGGAGTCCAAGTCACACCGAGTGCTGGCAACACGGGTAAATCGGCTCGACCAAGATAGACGACGCCGCCGGAGAGAACGAGTCGCTCAGGAATGTACTCCCAATTCAAAAGCCCCAAAGCAAACACGCGGAAGGCATCGTCACTCGTAGTCAAGTCGCTGCGAATGGACGGGGCGATAACTGCGATCGCAGACAACCGCTCAGTCAATGGTCGGCGGTAAAAGAATTGAAGCTCGAATTGGTACAGCTCTCTGGGAATATCAATCGTTGCATCGGCTTGGATCCAATCGACACGAAACCCGGGTTTCACGCCGACGATGTTCTCAAAGTTGCCCAGCGGTATGCCGCTTCCTATCGACGCCTCGAGAAACGTGCTGTTCAAGTCACTGCCGTTCACATCCGCCATGTATCCCGTTGATACGGAGATGCTTTGCAAGGCTTGCTTCTTGAATCTAGCGAGCTCAATCTCGGGCAAGGCCTCGTCGAACTCCACAGTTTCCTCAAGAGACTCGGACGGCGCCCATTCTTCAGGCGTCGGAGTCTGGGCGAGGCAACATACCGATAGCACGGCGACGGGCACGCAAGCGAGCAAAATTCGGTGGATATGAGGCATTTGCATGATTGCGGGTGTATATTGCGTCACGTCTTGTGAACAAGAGCCACTTCGAAAACCAGTCTAAATTAGCAACCCGCTTGTTCGATTTGATTACGCTCCTAGGGTGGATAATCGCGGAGCTCGATGCAACACAATACAAATTGGGAAATTTCGCGTAGATCCAACCCCGCCCGTGCCTCGCCGGAACCTTTTGGCTGAACAGAATGAATCGACAGAATTCCGTCCATGCGCTGCTTGCTTTTGGTGTAGTTTTCGCCATTTGCGAGGCGGTTAGCATCTCACAAGCTGCGCCACCGCCGACGATGGAAATGAGACTTTCGGCGCGGTCGACGGACGAGATCACACGTTATGCCCGGGTCTTGGGCGACCCGACCCGAGGCGCTGTTCTGTTTCACAGACAAGGGCTGAGTTGCACCCAGTGTCATACGGCCGGTGACGGTGCGAAGTTGCTTGGACCGGATTTGTCACAACTTCGCGAACGAGCAACGTATCAACACGTGATCGAGTCGATCTTGCAACCATCTCAAGTGGTGAGTAAAGGTTACGAAACCGAGAGCTTGCTCCTTGAGTCCGGCCGCGTCGTGGTCGGTATGATTCGTTCCGTCACTGATGACGAATTGATCGTTGTCGTGCCCGGCGAAGAGCAACCCCTGCGAATCGTCATCAATGACATTGACGCTCGCTCGCCGGCGGGGTCCATGATGCCAACTGGATTGATCAACCAACTAAGCGACGAACAAGAGTTCTATGATCTCGTCAGCTATTTGGTTGAACTCGGACTCGGCGGACCGGAGAATGCTTCGCTGCTTCAGCCCGCCGCCGCGCTGCTCGTTCCACCACCGTTGCCAGAGTACGAGAGCGACCTTGACCATGCCGGAATCATCACGTCGTGGGATATCAAGTCCCGCAAACGTGGCCAAGAGCTTTACTTGGGTCTGTGCGTTAATTGCCACGGCACCCAAGACGAAGCAGGCTCGCTTCCCAATGCGTTGCGATTCGCATCGGGCGTGTTCAAAAACGGAAGTGACCCGTTTTCGATTTATAAAACGATTACGCACGGTTTCAAAATGATGCTGCCCCAGCGACAGTTGGTTCCGCAGCAAAAGTACGACGTGATTCATTACCTCCGTGAAGAGTACTTGAAACCTCACAACACGTCTCAATACACGAGTGTCGATAACGCCTATCTTGCTAGTTTACCGAAGGGGAAACTGCGTGGGCCCGAGCCAATCCAAAGCGAGCCCTGGCGTGAAATGGATTACGGCCCGTTTCTAATTAGCTCCTATGAAATCAAGGGACCAAAAACCGGCGAGCGCCCAGGGATCTCGAAAGAGGAGAATCGTCTCGCAGCTCTTGAAGGTCGACCACCGCGTGAAGTTTGGCCACCAGAAACAAACTTTGCGTATAAAGGCATTGCGATCCGATTAGACGAGGGGCCCGGTGGCGTTGCAGCCGGTTCGCATTGGCTTGCACTCGATCACGATACCCTGCGAATCGCCGGCGCTTGGTGTGGTCGCGGCTTCACTGATTGGCGAGGAATTCTTTTCAACGGAAACCACGTTGTCACGCCGCGCACAGTCGACGAATTGCACTTCGCAAGCTTGCCTGGCCCCGGTTGGGCACATCCAATCACCGGCAGCTTCGTTGACCCTCGAATGTTGGGCAAAGACGGCCGAGCCTACGGACCACTTCCTCGCGACTGGGCACAGTACAAGGGGCTCTACAAGCATGGCGATCGCGTCATTGTTTCGTACACCGTCGGTGACGCTGGCGTGCTCGAATCGCATGCAGTTGAAACTCGTGAAAACGCCACCATTTGGACTCGCACGCTCAATGTCGGTCAATCAACACATGACCTGGTCGTTCGCGTGGCGCCGGAGACGATGGTCACGTCGGTAGTCGGTGAATCGCTTTCAATCGAGAACGAAAGTGGCTTTTCCATTCTTCGTATTGCAGCGGAGCGAACGCCGATTCGGTTCCAACTACGGATCTCTCGAGCGGATGTGAATCCAACATTCTTAACCGCAAGCATGGACAAAGTTGAAGACTTGAGCTTGCTTGTCCATGGCGGTCCTGCCCAGTGGCCAGAGATCCAGCATACGAATGCGGAAATCGGGCGGGATGAAGGACCATTCGCTGTCGATACGCTCACTCGTCCGACCGAGAATCCTTGGAAAAGTCGATTGCGGATGTCAGGTCTCGACTTTTTTGACGATGGTCACCGCTTGGTTGCCTGTTGTTGCGACGGTGACGTTTGGATTGTCGATGGAATCGATGATTTGACCGGCTCACTGTCTTGGAAACGCATTGCTTCAGGTTTGTTCCAACCACTCGGTATCAAGTTGGTGGACGGAAAGATATTCGTTACCTGCCGCGACCAAATCGTGGTGTTGAATGATCTCAACGGTGACTTGGAAACAGACTTCTATGAGTGTTTTAACAACGATCACCAAGTAACTGACCACTTCCACGAATTCGCGATGGGATTACAAGCGGATGCCGACGGAAATCTCTATTACGCCAAGAGTGCTCGACATGCGCGAGATTCACTCGTGCCACAACACGGAACGCTGCTTCGAGTGAGTGCGGATGGAACCGAGACTAAGATTTTGGCCAACGGCTTTCGAGCTGCCAACGGCGTCTGTTTGAACCCTGACGGCTCGTTCTTCGTGACCGATCAAGAAGGCCACTGGAATCCGATGAATCGAATCAATCGAGTGACAGAAGGCGGCTTTTACGGAAACATGTACAGCTACGGTGCTCCAGCGGATTCGAGTGATGGCGCGATGGAGACTCCACTTTGCTGGCCGAATAAGTCTTTCGATCGCTCGCCATCGGAATTGCTTTGGGTGAACAGCAAAGCTTGGGGACCACTGAACGGTTCTCTCTTGAATCTCTCGTACGGCTACGGCAAAGTGTTCCTCGTACCGCATGAAAAGGTGGGCGGTGTTTGGCAAGGTGGCATGTGTGAATTGCCAATCGCTCAGTTTCCCACGGGCGTGATGCGAGCCCGGTTCCATCCTGGTAACGGACAAATGTACGCATGCGGCATGAATGCTTGGGGCAGCGACCAGAGCGAAAGTCCCGGCGGACTGTATCGAATCCGTTACACCGGTGCTGATTCGTTATTACCCATTGGGCTCGCAGCGACCAACGACGGCATGACAATCACGTTTACCGAACCTGTTGACGAACAGTCCGCGTCCGATCCGAAAAACTACCTCGTCGATACGTGGGCGCTCAAACGCACGGCGAACTACGGCTCCGATCGTTATGACGAACAATCGTTGACGATTGACTCTGTCGTTGTATCCGAAGATCGCCGATCGGTGACGTTACGTCTTCCACAGATCCGACCAACCTGGTGCATGCAGATCTCTTACAAGTTAAGAAGTGACAATGGAAAAGCATTCACAGGAACCATCCAAAATACCGTGCATCAGTTAGCTCAGTAGGTGTTGGCAAAAGACTCTTGAATCGGATTTTTTGGGGGCGATGCGTTGAGATACCTGATTTTGAGCGCATTCTGATTCGCGATTGCGACTGTTTCGCTTGAAGGTGGCTGCCAATCGCCCCGGACTGTTGCATTGCGCGCGCGGCCACCGTAGCTTGTCATCGTTATTCTCTCCTTGTCACGCGTCTTTAGTGGCGTTTGCCCACGAACATACGCACTTTATTGCCACTGTTTCACTCAATGCGAAAACACTTTCTCTTTCTAGTTGCTTCACTTCTTGTGTTGAGCGTGCTAGCGATCTACTTTTGGCCCAAAGCGCTGTGGAGCTGGGTCGTCCTAGGACCATTCGTTGCACTAGGGCTTTTTGATTTCTTTCAAGTGAAACGTTCCATTCCGAGGAACTTTCCAGTGTTAGGGCACGCGCGATACTTACTTGAGTTGATCCGCCCAGAGATTTTCCAATATTTTGTTGAAAGTGATACCGAGGGTGTACCCTTTGACCGGGATGAACGCTCGCTGGTGTATCAACGTGCCAAAAAGGAACGCGACACCGTTCCGTTTGGAACGAAAGAGAATGTTTATGCGACCGCATACGAGTGGATCAATCATTCGATGGCCCCGCTTCACCATGATCCAGAAGACTTGCGGATCAAGATCGGTGGACCGGATTGCATGCAACCCTACTCCGCGAGTCTGCTGAATATTTCGGCGATGAGCTACGGATCGCTGAGTAAGAATGCCGTGCTCGCGCTCAGCATGGGAGCGAAGATTGGTGGATTCGCGCATAACACTGGCGAAGGCGGAGTCAGCCCCTATCACATTGAAGGTGGCGCCGATCTGATTTGGCAAATCGGTACAGGTTACTTCGGTTGCCGTAACGACGACGGTACGTTTTCTGTTGAGCGGTACAAAGAGCAAGCGTCCGTACCGCAGATCAAGATGATTGAATTGAAGCTTTCGCAGGGTGCTAAACCAGGCCACGGCGGGATCTTGCCGGCTGCGAAACTCACGAAGGAGATTGCTGCGATTCGCAAGGTTCCGATGGGCAAGGACGTCCTCTCGCCGCCAGGTCACTCGTCGTTTTCAAACCCCATCGAACTTTTGGAGTTTATTGCGACACTGCGAGAAAGCAGTGGTGGGAAGCCGGTTGGCTTTAAGCTCTGCGTCGGGAAACGACGCGAATTTCTCGCGGTATGCAAAGCGATGGTTAAAACGGGGATCACGCCTGACTTCATTACTGTCGATGGAGGCGAAGGAGGAACTGGCGCTGCGCCGCTTGAGTTTTCCAATCATATGGGTTCCCCATTGATCGAAGGCTTGATCTTCGTGCACAACGCTCTCGTCGGTTACTCTTTACGAGAGCGAATTAAAGTCATTGCGAGTGGAAAGGTTACTTCCGGCTTCAGTCTGTTGAAACGGTTGGCACTTGGCGCCGATGCATGCTATTCAGCTCGCGGGATGATGCTCGCTCTCGGCTGCATCCAGGCACTCAAATGCAATAGCAATCACTGCCCTGTTGGTGTTGCCACTCAAGACCGTTGGCTAATGGCTGGTCTTGATCCAGAAAACAAAAGTGCGCGCGTCGCGAACTTCCATCGCGAGACGATCAAGAGTCTGAGTGAGTTACTCGGGGCCATCGGCTTGGCAACCACGAGTGATCTGCGACCATGGCACGTGATGCACCGTGTCTCACCCACCGTCACGAAACACTATGGCGAAATCTACGACTTTCTCGACGACGGCGAATTGCTTCGTGTTCCACTACCACCCGATTACAAGCGAGCGTGTGAAGCCGCAGCTGCTGACACGTTCATGCACGTTTGAGTAAGATGCTGTGTATGTCTTGAGATTTGATCCGCTGTATTGTGGTTTGTGGTTTGTGGTTTGTTTGCAGGAGGCTGCGAGCACCCACTCGCGAGTTACTGATTTGTCGATCCCTAGCTATTGGACCTTCAGATGAACTTGAATCTTACACTCGCTGTCGTCGCTGTTGCTTCGGTAGTTTCATTGCGTACCGTTGACTCGGCGCCGCCGAATTTGGTCGTGTTCTTAGCTGACGATGCGGGTTGGGGCGACTATAGCCAGTCTGGAAATCAGCAGGTTTCCACCCCTAACATTGACTCGATCGCCCAAGGCGGCGTCTCGATGGATCGCTTTTATGTGTGTTCGGTGTGCTCGCCAACGCGTGCTGAGTTTCTCACTGGGCGATATCACCCACGCGGAGGCGTTCGTGGCGTGTCGACAGGACAGGAACGACTCGATATCGACGAAAAGACGATCGCCGACGCGTTCAAGGCGGCGGGTTATGCGACCGGAGCTTTCGGCAAGTGGCACAACGGCAGCCAGTGGCCGTATCATCCGATGGCGCGTGGTTTCGATCAGTACTTTGGCCACACCTCAGGTCACTGGGGCGAATATTTTGATCCTCCGCTCGAAGAAAACGGTCGCATGGTCCGCACCCAAGGATTCATCGTGGACGTGTGCACTGACCGGGCGTTGAACTTCATTGATCAAAGCAAAGACAAGCCGTTCTTCTGTTATGTGCCGTTCTCGACTCCGCACTCACCATGGGCAGCCCCAGAGTCCGATTGGCAACGTTTCAAAGACAAGCCGATTACCCAGCAAGCGACTGATCCGAAACAAGAAGAACTCGATCACACGCGATGTGCGCTGGCGATGATCGAAAACCAAGACATGAATGTCGGACGCGTGCTTGCGAAGCTTAAAGAACATGGAGTCGATGACAACACGATTGTCGTCTATTTTTCCGACAACGGACCAAACAGCTACCGTTGGACTGGAGGGATGAAAGGACGCAAGGGCAGTACCGACGAGGGTGGTCTGCGTTCCGTGTGTTACATTCGATGGCCAGCCAAGTTGCCCGCAGGTCACACGGTGACGGAAATCAGCGGCGCGATTGATTTGATGCCAACGATCACGGCGCTGGCGGGAATCGAACGGGTTGGGAATAAGCCGCTCGATGGACGTGATCTGAGTCCACTGCTCAATCAAGAGCAAGCCGATTGGACCGGTCATCGTCATTTTTCGACTTGGGCAGGAAAAGTCAGCGTCCGGACGCAAACACATCGCCTTGATCACGATGGAAACTTGTTCGAGATAGTTACAGACCCTGGACAAACCAAGCCTGTGAATGACCAATACCCGGCGCTGGCGAATGAGCTTACTGCCGCAGTCAAGTCTTGGCGGGAAGACGTTCTGGGCGAATCAGCCTCCACCAAGCGCAAACAAGTCGCACAGAAAAACGGCGGTGGAAACGCAGTTGACCCGAGGCCACTGACCGTCGGTTACCGCGAATTCCCCATAACGATGCTGCCTGCGCGAGATGGTGAACCCAATGGCAGCGTCAAGCGAAGCAGCGGAGCACCGAACTGCTCTTACTTCGTCGACTGGACAAGCAAAGACGACAGCATGGTATGGTTGCTCGATGTGCACACGGCTGGCCGATACCAAGTCGAGATCGATTACACATGCAAGATTGCTGATGCCGGATCAACGATCGAATTGAGCTTTATGGAGTCGAGCATCACAGGCAAAGTGACGCCTGGTTGGGATCCACCGCTGAACACAAACCAAGACACGCTTCCGCGACCGCCAGCCGAGAGCCAAATGAAAGAATTTCGAACACTCGATCTCGGTGAAATCCGTCTCGCATCGGGCGTGGGACCACTGACTCTTCGAGCGACCGATATTCCAGGAAAGTCTGTGATGGACGTGCGTCGTGTCACGCTTACGTTGCTTCCTTAATCGTTTCGGCGTATTAGTTGAATCCAGCAACTCTGCGGTAAGAACTCGCGTCGAACTGTGGGGACAACCTAGAATTCCTCGGAACGTATGATTGAGTTACCTTGATTCAAGATTTTGAGAAGTCATGGCAAGTTGGAAGTTCAAGCGACGTGGTGAAGTCAGTGGCCCGTTCAGTGAGAAAGAAATCCGAAACTTCCTGCTCCGCAATCCACTTGTTGAAGGTGACGTCGTTCAAAGCGACGAGTCGCCTTGGCGCGATGCAAACATCGTTCGAAAGATGTTTCGCGATTTGATTGAGTTTGGTTGGTACGTTCAACACAATAATCGAGTCCTCGGACCATTCACTCCATCGCGGATACTCGATATGCGAGGCGAAGCGCTGATCACCAAGAACACTTTGGTGCGCCAGGGCCCCACGTCGCCATGGGCCAAGTTTGCGGACGCTCACGACCGACACTTACGGTGTCAAGTACCGAATTGGAGGCATAGGCAGTATTGCGACTTCTGTAAGGGGAGCTGGTTGCGATTGGTGCGTTATCTAATCTCAAAACTTTCGCTCATGTCGGACGAGCCGACATGGGGCGGGAGAGCAATCGGAAAGTAACGAAGCAACGAATAGGAGTGAGCCGAAACAGGGGTACCGAAGATCCGGCAGTCGATGATCGCGCCGAGGCAACGATCTGTTTCAGCGCCGATTGACCCGGCTTTGCTTGCACAATGACGTTGCGGTAGCGCTAGCGACTGTAAAAAGGAATCGCCGGAACTTCGCTTCGCTCGTTTCGGCCTACGAGGCTGAAAACCGGTATCTAACGCTTCGAGACTTGCAAAACATGAATGGCCCGTTGTGCCCGTTGGAAAAAGAAAATCTTACTGTTCAACACTTGTAGTATGTGGCTGGCCCTTTGTAGTTTCCTTTGTAGTTTCTTCGTTGCGTCGCATTCGTTGTTCGAGCGTTCCGAGGCGGAGAGTGAAACTTCGCTTCCTGCCGGGCAAGCCGGCGAGGGGGGGTGGTTGCGATTGGCGCGTTATCTAATCTCAAAACTTTCGCTCATGTCGGACGAGCCGACCTGGGGCGGGAGAGCAATCGGAAAGTAACAGAGCAACGAATAGGAGTGGGTCGGAACAGGGGTACCGAAGTTCCGGCAGTCAAGGATTGAGCCGATGCAGCGATCTGTAACATTGCCGATTGAACCAGCTTTGTATGCGCAACGACGTTGCGGTAGCGCAAGCGTCTGAAAAAAGGAATCGCTGGAACTTCGCTTCGCTTGTTTCGGCCTACGAGGCTGTGATTTTTTAAAACGTAGGGTGGTTCGAGCGGCGTTAGCCGCGCTGACCCACCATGGTTGTCGACGATTTGCGGTTGGTGGGTCTGCATCGCTAACGCGTTTTGAACCACCCTACAAAAGTCACAGCCTCTACGGCGAGCATCGCCGGAGCGGGATGAGTCTGGGCATCGGGCGAGCGTGAAGGGGTTTCCGGGGTGTGTTGATGGGTCGGTATTAAGATCTGTTGGATTGGACAGGCCGTCAGTTGCGTCGCGACAAGGTGTGGGCGATTCCGGAGCACTTGGCACCGATCCTCAGTCGCATTGGTTTGGATGCGCGGGCCTGGTGCGACGTGGCACAAAAGTTTGGACGCGTGTTCAAGCGAGCTGCGGGGACACCGGAGAGTCTCGCTCAGGAAGCAATTCGCAGCGGCCAGCGTTGGCTGTGTGCCTGCGAAAACTCGCTCGGCATGTCGTCGGTCTAGTCAACTGATCGGTTGCACTGCGTCTGAGAACGTTCTGTGTTGGCTGCTGCGCTGGTGGACCATTGAGGCGACCATTGGGGCCAAACATTCTCTTCCCCGATCGGGCCTGGTTTGATTCCTTTGCGGCCACATCGGTGCACTGTGGAGTCTTTGAATGCCTCGGAGACTTCCCTTTGATGTTGCTGCTCTGGCCGAAGCTTACGTCTTTCATGCGGTATAGAGTTGCGTGCGGCGCGCGTGGCTTTGGGGTAAAGATCGCTTTACTCGCTAGACCATTTAAGCATTGTCACGGATGGTCTCGGGATCGATTGCCTGACTTATACGATGCGTCGGAATACTGTTCCTCTTATGCAGCGCAGTCCTGCAGGTGTGATTGCGGAACGGAGATTGAGTTCGTAGCTAGATCTTGGTCGCAATTCACGTGCGGCTGAATTGCGCCCATGGCGGATGATGCTGGGCTGCGTTCCGAGTACACTTGACGAAGCTCGTTTGACCGACGCTCTCTATTCCCGCCACACGGTACCCGCCCATGAACATGCCCTTGATTTTCCGCAACTTGAACATCAGTCACTATGCCTTGCTTGTCGCTGCGATCATCGCCGCAGGAATGAACGCCCCCGGAACGAGCGCCGCAGACAAGCCGAATGTCATCATCATTTTTGCGGATGACCAGGGCTATAATGATTTGGGGTGCTTTGGATCGCCGCGAATTAAGACCCCGAATATCGATCGGATGGCAGCCGAAGGCCGAAAGTATACCAGCTTTTATTCAGCCTGTTCCGTTTGCTCTCCGTCACGCACCGCGCTGCTCACCGGTTGCTATCCGAAACGCGTGGGAATGCATCGCCATGTTCTGTTTCCGACAAGTAATTATGGTTTGAACCCGAGTGAGTACACGATCGCAGACCACTTGAAGTCTCAAGGCTACGCAACGGCATGCGTTGGTAAATGGCATTTGGGTCACCACCCAGAAACGTTGCCTCGAGCCAACGGATTTGATTCGTATTTGGGCATTCCCTATTCGAACGACATGAACCATCCAGACAACCAGGGGAAACCCAAACGTCCATCCGATGAGTTGTGGGCGGATCAGGAATCAGCCTTGACGAATTGGAATACTCCACTTGTGGAAAACGAAACCATTATCGAGTTGCCGGTGGACCAGCGAACGATCACTCGCCGCTACACGGATCGAGCCATCGAGTTTATCACAGCGAGCAAGGACAAGCCCTTTTTCTTGTACCTTCCTCACTCGATGCCACACATCCCGTTGTATGTAACAGAGGATGCATACGACTCGGACCCGAAAAACGCGTACAAGTGTGTCATCGAGCACGTTGATGCTGAGGTCGGACGCCTTGTCGATACGGTTCGCGATCTTGGACTCTCCGAAAAGACGATTATCGTTTACACGAGCGACAATGGGCCTTGGTTACAGTTCAAGAACCACGGCGGAAGTGCAGATCCGCTGCGTGATGGCAAAGGCACGACATTCGAAGGCGGCCAACGCGTCCCATGCGTGATGTGGGGGCCTGGTCGAATTCCCGCCGGCACGAGCACGGATGCGTTTACAACGACCATGGATTTGTTGCCAACCATCGCGGCGCTCACCGGAGAAGCTCTTCCGTTGGCAAATAGAATTGATGGAATGGACATCTCCGCGACGCTCCATTCCAACGAGTCGCCACGCGATGAGCTTGTGTTTTACTCGGCCCAGGGAGCGCTAGAAGGCATCCGGATTGGGAATTGGAAGTATCTCGAAAAGACAAAGCCCGCAGGAAAAAACAAGAAAGCGAACCAAGACCCGACGGTCGAACATTTTCTGTTCGATCTCGAGGCGGATCTCGGCGAGCAAAACAATGTCTATTCAGAGCATGCTGATCGCGTTGCCAAGATGCGCGAGCGAATGATTACCATTGACAACGAAGTCACGGAGAATGCACGTCCAGTTTGGACGCAATCCAAGAGCCCTTCGAGCCGCTAAGGCGAAATCAATTGACGCGAGCGTTACTCGCGGCGTGCCTCAGGCACGTGCAGAAGAGGTGAGTTTTCATCTGGTAGCCACCGCGCCAGACTAGCTTTGATCTCCGAGAATGACGGATCGGCCGCTAAGTTTTTGAACTCGTTTGGATCAGCGGCTAGATCGTAAAGTTCTTCGTTACCTTCGCGGTAATGAATGTAGCGCCAATGGTCTTTGATGACACAGTGGTTGTTTGGCAACCATGTCGACACGACCGCACGATCCCAGTTCGCTTGCGGATTGCTGAGTAGAGGTTTCAAGCTTGCGCCATCGAATTTTTGTGGCGTTGGCAAACCAGCGATCTCCACGAGCGTCGGGTAGATGTCGACCAAGCCAACGGCGGCATCTGAGGTGGCTCCGGAGGGAATCCCCTTACCGGCAAACATTAAAGGTGATCGAGTGGACTCTTCCCAAAGTGTTCGCTTGGCCCAGTGCTGTTTTTCGCCGAGGTGAAACCCGTGATCGCTCCAGAGCACGACAATCGTATTGTCCTTATTCGGTCCATCGAGGGCTGCGTCGACAACGGTGCCGACGCAGTGATCCATGAAGCTGATGCATGCTAGGTACGCATGGACGAAGTCTCGCCATTTCTCGGACTTGAGGACTTCGGCGTGGGACGGTGCGATCGCTTCCTGGCGCGTGACGTCACTCTCAGGAATATCATCCAAATCATCGATCGGAGCGGTTGGCAATGTGAGCGAGTTTCGGTCGTAAAGATCGAACCATTTTTTGGGCACATGAAGTGGCACGTGGGGCCGATGAAATCCAGTCGCGAGGAAGAACGATTTGTCGTGCTTTTCGTTGAGATAACTGGCCGCGTCGAGCGCCAATTGCATGTCACCCATCTCCGCGTCACTCTCAGGAAACGCGCCGAAGTCCCAGACCTTCACTGGCCAGTTCATTCTCTTACTCGGCGACGGATTCCGAGCGGATTTGAAGTTCACATCGAATGAGTCTGCGATACGTCCTTGGAATCCAGAATGCAGTAACTTGCCGCCGCCCAGTGTGGTGTATCCGTTGCGTTTGAAGTGAAGCGGAATGGGCAAATCATTTGCGAGAGACACTGCTTGGTGGAACTCCGCGTTGAATTCATAGCATCCAGTCGTCGATGCGAGTTTGCCGGAGAAAACAGAAACACGCGAGGCCATGCACACGGGCACTTGGCAATGAGCGTTTCGAAACAGCATGCCACGCTTGGCCAGTCGATCCAGATTCGGCGTCTTGACGTCGGGATTGCCATCGAGGCAACCGATCCAATCGTTGAGATCGTCGATTGCGATGAAAACGATGTTCGGCCGAGGCTCCTCGGCGACAGATTGCACCAAACCTGGTCCCACCAACCCTGGTCCCACCAGCATGAGTACTGCGGCGATTGCGGCAAGAAGTCGCCGATTGAATTTGTCGTTTGGCATGATCAGAGTACTTGTTGCGAAATGAATGAATCCGCAAACATCTTAAGCCAAACCAGAGCTCAATACCAATTGAGGCAAGAACTAGGTCGCGACGCAGTTCTTGCCTTGAGCCTTGGCGCGGTAGAGCGCTTCGTCGGCAATCGTAATGAGACTGAGCAAGTCACGTCCCACACGCGGAAAACAAGCGACCCCAATGCTGATCGTTGGACGCAGTTCAATTCCATCTTTCGACATGCCAGCGGACTCTACGGCGACGCGAATTTCTTCGCTCAGAGCACACGCAGTATCCAGATCATGGCCGAGCATGAAGGCGCTGAACTCATCGCCGCCAAATCGACATGCTCGTCCCTTGGCGCCAATCACGCTTGAAATTATTCGCCCGGTCTCACCGATTACGTGTGCTCCGAACATGTGGCCGTGCGTGTCGTTGATTTGCTTGACACCGTCCATGTCCATCATCAAAACAGCGAGTGACTCATTGCCTCGCACAGCCGCCTGGATCGCAAATTCGAGCGCTTCATCGAAGCGTCGTTTCGAAGGCAAGCCCGTCAATGGGTCGGTTCCGACAAGCGTTTCCACTTCACTGTGAAAGTCGATATCAATTTTATCCGCAAGCGAAAAACGCAGGACAGTTTCGCCGATAAAGATCTTATCGCCGTCATGCATCACGCGGCCTCCGGCAACCGCTGCACCATTGACGCGAGTGCCATTGGTGGAATGGAGATCCTCAAGAACGAACTCGTCATTACCGGTGGGTGTAATGGCGGCATGTTGCCATGAAACACGAAAATCGTGAAGAGGAAACGTGCAACCAGGATTCCGGCCAAGAACTGTGCGCCCATGAACAAATGCGTGAACGCCGATGTCGGCCCGGCTTCGAATGACACTCAGAAAACCTCGCTTCGTGTGCCGCCCTTCGGTCGTGTTAGTGTCGTCATCAGCACGTATCGTCCCCATTTCCACGGTTTGGTGGCACAGGTTCCGAGAATCGGACGTTTGGTCTGGACTCATAATGGACCGATTGCTAGCAAGAGAACCGCTGAGGCTATTGAAGCTGTACGTGGCGAGATTGTAGCAAGGCACGCGGAAACGCGTCACGATCGATCTGTCTGAACCCACGCCACGAAACGCTATTTTACCAGCGTGCCTCGGGAAGCCTATGGCATCACAGGAAGGGCAGCAGTACCGTCTTGGTTCAGCGGATAGAGGGCCTCGTGGGCTTCCAGACTAGCAATGAGTCGCTGCATCATTCGTTTCAACTCACTTGCTTCCGATTTGACGAGATCATTTTGCTCGAACGGATCGTTTTTCAGATTGAACAGTTGGTAGTGGCTACCGCCCGAGACGTCTGATGGAAAATAGTGATACACCACTTTCCAGTCACCATCACGGAACACGGTGAAGTAATCTGAGCGGTGCGGCGAGTGCGGATAGTGCATCAAGAACGTTTCGTCACGCGTCGTATCTTGCTTCGCAGTCAAAAGGGTATGGAGCTTCTTTCCGTCGACAGCGTGCTCAGATGGCGACGCGACGCCAGTTAGATCGAGGATGGTTGGAAAGAGATCCTGCACAGCGGCCTGTTGGTTTTGCACGGCGCCAACCGCGATCGGTAGTCGTATTTGGTGTGCATTGCTCGCATCGGACTTGGCCCAGGCGGCGATAAACGGAACGCGTGTGCCGCCTTCGTAGTGCGACCCTTTCTTGCCTCTCAACGGTGCCGCACAAGCCACGACATGTTGGTGCCCGAGTGGAGCATCGCTACCGTTATCCCCCAAGAAAATCACGAGCGTGTTGTCTGCGACTCCGAGTGCATCGAGATGATCCAGGATGTCTCCGAGCGATTTATCCATTCCTTCGATCAGGGTCGCGAAAGCTTGCGCCTGCTCCGGCTTGCCAGAGTCTTTGTAATTCGCAGCAAACCTCGGGTCGGAGTTGAACGGTGCGTGCACAGCATACTGAGCAAAGTACAGAAAAAACGGTTTGCTCTCGCCCACTGCGTCACTGAGACGTTGTTTCGCTTCGATTGTCAGTGCTTCAGTGAGAAAAATTTCCTGGCCGTGATACTTCTCAAGACCCGGCACAGCATGATCCGTGCGTTTCTTCTTGTTGTCCGCTTGGTTGGGTTGCTTTTTGTTGTTCTCTCGCGGCTGTTTGCCACCAAAGTTGTTTGTTCCGAAGTAGCTTCCCGGAGCGCCGATCGAAGCTCCAGCCACATTGATATCGAAGCCGATGGCTTGCGGGTTAGCGCCTTCGAATTCCCTTGGCGCAAAGTGGCCCTTGCCGACGTGGATCGTGCGATACCCGTTGGACTGTAACAAGCGAGGCAACGTCACGTGGGTGCTTGAGAGTCCCTTCCAATTCCATTCCGGCGGACCTTGGGGGCCGCGATTATCTTGGTCCGGGTTGATCCAATTGGTTGTGTGATGTCGCGCCGCGTTTTGGCCGGTCATGATCGAGACGCGAGTTGGCGAACAGACGCTCATGGCACAAAAATCGTTGAATCGAACTCCACGAGCCGCGAGGCGTTCCATATTCGGAGTGCGGTAGTACTCGTTCAGCGGATATCGAGTGGGACGACCTTCGGCGTCTGTTAAGAACGGAAGCGAAGTGTCCATCACTCCCATGTCATCGACGAGCATCACGACGATGTTAGGTTGCGCGGGTTCTGCAGCAATCGAATTCAAGCTGACGAACAAAACCACCGAGCATGCGAATAGCATTGTTACCGATTTCATCGTGGGGACTACTTTCAAACGTCTTAGGCGTGGATTGGATGTGAAAGGTTGTGGTTTCAGGAGTTTTCTTAGACACCAGCTTTTGGACACCAACGTGCGGTGGAGCCGACCTACGTGCGATTGAACGACCGAAATCGCGGAGAAACGATCGGAATCGCGGACGAACTACGGGAATCGAAGTATACCAGGATCAAAATAGTCCTGGTCCCTCCGCAAACGAATCTTCGCTGCGGGTTGGATTTCGGCTAGAATAGGACGTCGCGGCGATCCGGTCTGTTCGCCGCACCCTGCCGATCATCCTGCCCCTTTTGCTCTTGCTGGCAATCCACTGCATGAACGCCTGCTTTGCCCCTCGCTGCGTGATCTTCGTCGCCGCGACACTCGTTTGTGTTTCGGTTTCTATCGCCGCCAGTCCTGTTGATTTCAATCGTGACATTCGACCGTTGCTGTCGAATAATTGTCTGATATGTCACGGTCCAGATGAACAGGAACGGGCTGCTGATTTGCGTTTAGATACCGAAGACGGTTCGAGAATCGATCTCGGTGGACACGCTGCAATTGTGCCCAGGGATCCGGACGCGAGTGAATTGCTCGCGAGAATCATCTCGGAGGATGAAGGCGAGCGGATGCCTCCGGAGGGCAAAGGGCGCCGACTCAACGATTCCGAAGTGGAATTAATTCGTCGTTGGATTGAGCAGGGTGCGAGTTATGCAAAGCACTGGTCCTACGAACAACCGGTACGGGCTGAGTTGCCGCAAGTTTCGAACGCAGCTTGGCCACGCAATCCAATCGACAAGTTTGTTCTCGCACGTCTCGAGCAAGAAGGTCTTGTGCCATCAATCGAGGCGGATCGAATAACGATTGCCCGTCGACTTTCGATTGACTTGACGGGGTTGCCGCCGACGTGGGAGGAAGCGTGTGAATTTGCCGCAGACACCAGCGACTCGGCGTATGAATCGTACGTCGACCGGCTATTGTCCAAGCCAGCGTTTGGGGAGCGATGGGCGCACGTTTGGCTCGACCTTGCGCGGTATGCCGACTCCGCTGGCTACGCCGACGATCCGTCTCGGGAGATTTGGGCGTATCGCGACTATGTCATCCGCTCACTCAATGAGAACAAGCCGTTCGATCAATTCACGATCGAGCAAATCGCGGGAGACTTACTGGATCATCCGACGGAAGATCAACGAATTGCGACAGCGTTCCATCGTAACACGATGACCAATAGTGAAGGCGGAACTAACGATGAAGAGTTCCGAAACGTCGCAGTCGTCGATCGAGTGAACACAACGATGGCAGTATGGATGGGAACAACGATGGCGTGTGCCCAGTGCCACACGCACAAGTACGATCCGTTGACCCAAGACGAATACTTCAACCTCTTTGCGTTTTTCAACAATACCGAAGATGCCGACCGCAGAGACGAACAGCCGCGCATCGACATTTGGTCCGAAGAACAGGAGAACAAGAAATCAGAATTGCGATCACAGATCGCATCGCTCAGCGAAACACTGGATCGTGACACGCCTGAGCTTGAACGTGCGCGACACGCTTGGTTGGCTGGATTCAGTAACGAGCCAATGTGGGACGTTCTTGTGCCCGCCTCTGCTGTAGCGAACTCATCTGTCGTAGCCAACGAACCTGCCACAGCCAACTCACCTGCCACAGCAAACGCACCTGCGACAGCGAATGCTCGCGAGCTGAAGATCGACGATGGCTGGGTCATCGCCTCAGGAGACAAACCGGACCAAGACGAATTCACGCTCGAGTTTCCAACATCGAGCGGTTTGTTATCTGGGTTGAAGCTAGAGGTTCCCGCCGAACAAGTGGACAATTTCGTTTTGTCTCAGGTCATTGCGTCATGGAAACCGGCTGGGCGTGATTCGATCGATGCTCGCTTCGTTCGTATCGAGTTGCCTGGTGAAGGCAAAATGATTCATCTCGCGGAGTTTCAGGTTTTTAGCGATGGCGTCAACGTTGCAATGCAAGGCCAGGCCAGCCAGAGTTCAACTGACTTTGGCGGCAACGTGAACTACGCGATCGACGGCAATACAGACGGAGACTTCAATAACAAATCAGTCACACATACGGCCGTCGAGAAAGCTCCTTGGATCGAAGTGGATTTGGGAACTGTGAAGCCCATTGATTCTGTCGTCGTGTGGAACCGCACCGATGGCGGATCAAATATTTATGAGCGGCTCAAGGGTTATAAAGTATTGCTGTTGGATGACCAGCGGAGGACGTTGTGGGAACAGACGCCAGACAATGTGCCGCAACCGAACAGTACGTTTTCGCCGGGCGGAGCGATCCAAGTTGCATTCGCAGCTGCTTCAGCAGACTTTGAGCAAAGTGGCTTTCCGGCAAAGTCCGTCTTGTCGAACAAGGTTGATCCCAAGTCTGGCTGGGCCGTCGCGCCACAACAAGCAACAGCCCATGAATTGACACTGAGCTTGCACGCGCCGCTCAAGCTCTCCGAGGGTGTGTTGACGGTGACGCTCCGTCACATGTCCGAGTACAAACAACATCTGCTCAATCGTTTTCGTTTCGCAATGACCTCCGATGAATCACTGAGCCAGTGGGCGGCAATACCGAGGGACATACGTGACATAATTCGAAAACCGGAACAAGAACGCAGCGACGGCGATCTTGCACAGCTTGGAAAGTACTTCCGCAGCATCTCGCCGCTGCTCGACAAGGACCGCAAGAAGCTGGCGTCCGTGCAAAGCCAACTCGAAAAGATCAAGCCGTATGCGTCGGTGCCAGTCATGAAAGAGGTGCCGGAGGAAAAGCGACGTGTTACCAAAGTTCAAATTCGTGGCAACTATTTGAGTACCGGCGTGGAAGTCAGTGAGGGGACGCCGGCGGTGTTTCCGCCGCTGGCGGAAGGTGCAAAACCGAATCGTTTGGCGCTTGCGAAATGGCTTGTTGCGGATGACAACCCGTTGACGCCGCGCGTGATTGCGAATCGTCATTGGGAAGAGATTTTTGGCACCGGTATTGTTGAAACGAGCGAAGACTTTGGTTCACAAGGCGAGCTCCCATCGCACCCCGAGCTGCTCGATTGGCTGGCAGTCGAATTTCGCGAGAGTGGTTGGAATTTAAAACACTTGCTGAAACTGTTGGTCACTTCATCTACCTATCGACAAAACAGTGCGACAACGCCTGAGTTGTTGCAGGCAGATCCGACGAATCGACTCTACGCTCGGGGACCGCGATTCCGAGTATCGGCGGAATCCGTTCGGGACCAGACCTTGTTTGTTAGTGGTCTGTTGAGTGACAAGATGTTTGGTCCGCCGGTGAATCCGTTGCAACCCGAGCTCGGGCTTAAAGCTGCGTTCGGTTCTGACACGGACTGGAAAACGAGCGAGGGTGACGATCGTTATCGGCGTGGACTTTACACGACGTGGCGGCGTTCGAGTCCGTATCCTTCGATGGCCCAGTTCGATGCTCCGAATCGCGAAGTGTGCAGTTTGCGTCGGATTCGGACCAACACGCCGTTGCAGGCATTAGTGACGCTCAACGATCCCGTGTATGTCGAAGCGGCACAGTCGCTGGCGCGGCGAATTGTCAAATCCAGCGATACCACCCAGCAGCGCATCGAATTCGCGTTTCATCATGTGCTCGTTCGCAATCCAACGGAAGAAGAGACGATACGATTGAGTGATTTTGCAGCTAACACGTACAAAGAGTTTTCGGCACGGCCAGATGATGCGAAGCAAATGGCGACGGTGCCATTGGGCGATGCCCCAGAGGGTTCCGACATCATCGAGCTCGCTACCTGGACTGTGCTCAGTAACGTGATTTTGAATCTCGACGAAATTTTGATGAAGCGATAAAAGTAAAGCGACAAATCATGGACCCACGACTTGAACTTCACCAACACCGCACGCGTCGACACTTTCTGAGCCAGTCGACGGCAGGTTTGGGTGCGATTGCACTGAGCAGTTTGATTGCCAAAGATGCACCGGCGGAACGAACGCCGGACAATCCCCTATCGCTACAACCATCGCATTTTCCAGCGAGAGCAAAGCGAGTGATCTATCTGCACATGACCGGCTCGCCACCGAACTTGGACATGTTCGATTACAAACCCGAACTCGTGAAGCGGGACGAGCAAGATTGCCCGGACGAGTTCCTTGCTGGGCGTGAGTTTGCGTTCACATCGGGCGTTCCGAAGCTCATGGGTTCGCCGCGCAAGTGGTCGAAAGTTGGCAAGTCGGGCATGTGGATGTCGGATGCAATCCCGAATTTTCACGATGTGGCTGATGACATGTGCGTTGTACATTCGATGTACACGGACCAGTTCAATCACGCGCCGGCGGAGTTGCTTGTCTATACCGGTTCACCACGTTCTGGGCGTCCGTCGATAGGATCCTGGGTGACCTATGGACTCGGAAGCGAGAACGATAACTTGCCAGGTTTCGTGGTGCTGATATCGAGCGGCGTTCAACCAAACGGCGGAAAGAATTCATTCGGCAGCGGTTTTCTGCCTTCGGTTTACCAGGGCGTGCAATGTCGATCGAAAGGTGATCCCGTATTGTATTCATCGGACCCAGCGGGGATGAATCGTGACATGCGCCGTAAGAGCCTCGATGCACTGAGAGATTTGAATCAATTGCAAGCCGATGAGATGGGGCATCCAGAGACTCTTACGCGAATTTCTCAGTACGAGCTGGCGTTTCGTATGCAGACGTCGGTTCCCGAGGTCATGGATATCTCGCAAGAGTCACAAAAGACGCTCCAAGAGTATGGTGCCACGCTCGGCGGTTCGAGCTTAGCAAACAATTGTCTACTCGCACGTCGCTTAGTCGAATCAGGTGTCCGATTTGTGCAGCTATTCGATTGGGGCTGGGACTTCCACGGCACTGGTGCGAACGAGGGACTTACCGAAGGTTTAACGAAGAAGTGTGCGACGATGGATAAGCCGATCGCAGCACTGATCCGGGACTTGAAGCAACGCGGGCTGTTTGAAGACACATTGATCGTATGGGGCGGCGAGTTTGGGCGCACTCCATTTCGTGAGGGTCGGACCGCCAAGAGTAACATTCTTGGTCGAGATCATTATCCCGACGCCTTCTCGATGTGGATGGCCGGTGGCGGCGTCAAAGGCGGTTTCGAGTACGGTGCTTCGGACGAGCTTGGGTTCAGTGTTACAGAGAAGCCCGTACACATTCACGATCTCCAGGCCACGATTCTGCATCTGCTCGGAATGAATCACGAACAATTGACCTACCGCTTTCAAGGCCGCGACTATCGATTAACGGACGTTCACGGCCAGGTGGTGAAGGAATTACTGGCGTAGCGGCTAGGTCGAGCGGCCGGTAAAAGCGTACTGTCCACCATGAGCCAAAGGGAGGTCGAAGCTCCTGCTGAGCCAAGCACTGGTTCGCCTAGTTCGACTAGGCACCGGGCGAATTGTTCATTCGTCGCTGGGAGCTTTGCGGCGGAAGACCGCCACGACGTCTTCAACGGGAACAACAAAAAGTTGGTTGTCGTGTTCGAGGTCGACGGGGATTGCGTTCTTGGGGTGGAACAGGATTTTGTCGTACTGGCGGAGCGGCACATCCTCGTCGTGAGCAACCGCCGCACTGATCGTAACGATTCGACCGGTGATCGTTGGAATCTCAGCCGCATCTGGCAAAGCGATACCGCCTTTGGTTTCTCGTTTCGGCTCATCTTTACGAACAAGCACACGGTCACCGATCGGCTCGACATACTCGAACCCTGGGGTCGCTTTCTTTGCCATCACGGCTCCGCATTGAGAATATTGGTATGAACGCAACTAATTGCTGCGCATACGGTACACAATTGAAGCACTTAAATTAAGTGCGTGTTCACGAATGGGTTTTAAGAAGCCACGTAGTTTTTCAAGTGAGCTTCACGTTTTGCCATGTCGTAATCGTGATCCGTCATGATTCGAGCTAGTTCTTCCAAGTTTGTGGCGGCGACCCAGCCGAGTTTTGCTTTCGCTTTACTGGCGTCACCCAACAATAATTCGACTTCTGCGGGACGGAAGTAGCGAGGGTCGATCTCGACGTAGTCGTTGTAGTCCATTTCGAGTTGTTCGAAGACAAGTTTACAGAAATCGCGAACGGTTTCTGTGCGTCCGGTCGCCAGAACAAAATCGTCTGGCTCATCGTGTTGGAGAATTCGCCACATGCCTTCGACGTAATCTTTTGCGTAACCCCAGTCACGTTTGGCGTCGAGGTTGCCGAGGTACAACTTCGATTGCAACCCAGCCTTGATTCGACCGGCAGCGCGGGTGATTTTTCGAGTCACAAACGTTTCACCGCGTCGCTCGGATTCATGGTTAAACAGGATGCCATTGCTCGCGAACAGATCATAGCTTTCGCGATAGTTGACCGTTTGGTGAAACGCGTAAACTTTCGCGCACGCGTACGGCGACTGGGGATTGAACGGTGTCGTCTCCGTCTGGGGCGTTTGCAATACGTCGCCGTACATTTCGCTGCTGCTCGCCTGATACACGCGAACCGACTTATCTTTATTCAGCAATCGGGCGGCTTCGAGCACGTTGAGCGCACCGACCCCGACGGTCTGGAGCGTATAAACCGGTTGATCAAACGAAACTCGCACGTGACTTTGAGCGCCGAGGTTGTAGATCTCGTCGGGCTTGATTTCCAAAACAAGATTGGTCAGGGCTTGGCCATCCGTCAAATCGCCATAATGCAATCGAAGTCGGGGGCTGTCATGGACGTCTTGATAAATATGGTCGATTCGTCCTGTTGTGAATGTGCTGCTGCGACGAACCAGCCCGTGTACGAGGTAACCCTTTGCGAGAAGTAACTCGGCCAGATAGCTGCCGTCTTGGCCAGTAATACCAGTAATGAGGGCTGATTTGGACATAATGTATGTTTGCCGTAAGGAGTAGTTTGCCGTAAGGAGTAAACGTCGGTATCAGAGAAAGTTCACTAGACGCTGCGAAGTTCGCCGGCGTCTTGTTCAGCTAAGTAAGCTTGGTACGTAATCGCGAGGCCTGTTTCTAAGTCAACTTTGTGTTTCCAGCCGAGCGAATGCAACCGCGACACATCCGTGCACTTCACCGGTGTCCCATCCGGCCGGCTCGGGTCCGTCAAAATGTCGCCTTCAAAGCCGACGACTTTTGCAACGAGCTTCGCGAGCTCGAGGATCGTCTGGTCCATTCCAGTACCAACGTTGACCCAATCGGGCGGATCATTGACGCCGAGCAAGTGAACAATAGCATCCGCAAGATCGTCGACAAACAAGAATTCACGGCGGGGTGAGCCCGTTCCCCAAATCGTCACGTTCGACGCGCCCGCCAACTTGGCTTCGTGGAACCGGCGAATCAACGCAGGCAAGACGTGGCTGTTTTCCAAATGGTAGTTATCACCAGGTCCGTAAAGGTTGGTCGGCATCGCACTGTGAAACATGAGCCCGTGCTGGCGGCGATAGTATTGGCAAAGCTTTAGACCTGCGATTTTGGCAAGCGCATAAGCTTCATTGGTTTGCTCAAGAGGCCCAGTGAGTAGCGAATCTTCACGAATGGGTTGGGGGCAATCACGCGGATAGATACAGGTGCTGCCGAGAAACAAGAAACGCTTTACGCCAGTTTGGTATGCTGAATTAATCGCGTGTGTCGCCATCAGCACGTTGTCGGACATAAATTCAACAGGGTAGCTGTGGTTTGCAAGAATCCCACCCACACGAGCTGCGGCGAACACAACCGCATCAAACTGGCTCGCGGCAAAGAAATCTGAAGTCGCTTTGGAATCACAAAGATCGACGTCATTGCGTGAAACCGTCACGACATTCCAATCGGTGCTGACCAACCGGCGACACACCGACGAGCCGACCATGCCACGATGTCCGGCGACAAAAATTTTCATATTTCGCGTTCCCATCCCGCAAAAGATAGTCGATACCGGCGTTTTCGTCACCAACAGCGCCATTGTGCTTGGCTTCGGCTGAAACTTGCCCCCCAGAGGCGAAGGAATTTGCGAGATAGACGGATTAATCCAGCGATCCGGATTAGCCGATGTAAGTACAGTTGGATGGGTTGGTGTGGGCTCGTGGTAATGCGCGCAGCCACTTTGAGGCCGATCTTGTCTGCTCAAACTGCCCAGTCCTACGGTGGATTGGATCGGTCGAGTTAGAAACCTCCCTCACGGAAGAGTGCTGGAAATGCGTCGAGAATTCAATCGGCCGCTCGTGATTTGGCCAAGCTTGGCCACCGCCACAATCATCGCCTTGATGTGGATCACATCTCCGGGCAACCCTTTCGCGTCGCAGCTATCACCGCCCGCAGCCGATTTAACGGCAAGAATGGCGACGACTCCGTGGACGCCCGAAGGCGCTCGTGATGCGCTGCGACGACTCGAGGACAGTCTTCGACGCTCTTGGGACGACGATACCCAGACACCCTGGGCTGGCGTTGAGCCAAAAGATCGCACCGAACAAGGTCGACGTGGCATCAGGATGCCCGAAAGGATCGCGGAAGCATTCGGCATCGATGACGGTAGCGACATTCAAGATACCGTTGCGGACACGATCGAGTTACCCGCTCCTATGTTCGACGAAGGACGCGAGCTCGCTGGCATGGCGAATCCCGTGGCCCGCGTTCCCGTGTTCCACTTGCGAGTACCCGGCAGCGATCTGTTGCTTCCGAATTGGACGATCGAAAGCCGAGCGCCGTTCTACCCTGGCAACCAAACGCAACAGGAATCACCAGGCGTTGTCGGTGAAGGTGACTCCCATCAGCTTTCCGTCTCTGAGAGCCAATTCGCATCCAACGCCCCCGTCGATACCGGCGTAGTCGAGTTGAAGTTCCCACCACAGCCGGAGTCAGAGCTCGCCAACCAACCGATCATCAATCAAGTCCAGCGACCGGTTGAAACGTCGCGAATGATGATTCCCAAAGAAGACATCCCAAGCATCCTGGAGCTTTTCGAGGTTTCGAAAGACGGCTTAGCGAAATCACTCCAGGAGTCGACCGAGAAGAAAACGGTCGCGAGCACGTCGTCGGCGGTATCCGAACTTGCAACCACGCTACCGTCCAACGAACCTGAACCCGAAGCAACCTCCGCCATTCCAGAAAGCGTGCGCGCGCTCGGACGCCTTCATTCCAATCCTGAAGCGAGTGCATCCACCGCGCAAGAACAAGCTTCAACAGCGAACGAGTTCGATACTCGCTTTGCCGTCGGAATCCCAGGCGGATGGCCAATCACGGTTGAGCTTGACCACCAACTCGCTGAACTCGTGAGCCTCGCAGGAAATCGTGAGGCACGATTCGTATCCAATGCGTCGAACTTGAATCTCCACGTCGGCGACTTGGAGCAATCACCTGATTCCGCCCCAGTAGTGGCCGCGTGGACAGAGAAAGTGAATGCGTCGCTCCGCGAACTCCGTTCGTTGCCGCGAATCGGAGATCCCAGTGCCGAAGTGATACTCGATGACCTCGCTCGCCTTGTCCAAGAAGGCGTACGCGACGCCGAGCAGCTTTCCGATCGTGATGCACAAGTCGGCTGGCTCCGCGCCGTTCACGGGCTGAATCGACGTGTCGCTATCTGGCAACCGGTGTGGAATATCGCGTCAGGAAAGATGACGGAATCGCTGAGTATCAACTCCGTGACGTCAGCTGACATCCAGGCTGCCGTTGCCGACATTCGAGCTGAGATCAATGGCACCGGAGACGACTCGGGATGGTCCCGATTTCTGATGCTCGACGAGATCGAGGCTGCCTCCAAATCAATTGACTCCAATGAGCGAATGGTGGTTGCACAGCGGCTACTCTCTCGATTGCATTGGCACAAGCTATCCGATGACCAAAGAGCTTGGATGCGACGCGAATCGATCGCTCGGATGTCTGAGTATGTGCGTCCGTGGGCAAGCGCTGCGATCGACTATTCTCAACTCGTGTCTCAACTAGAACGCCAAGAAGCCGACGCCGTGGACATGGCGAGCATCAACATTGCTGACGCAGTCCAAACGCTTCGTTTTTCATCTTCAAGTGAAGCCAATCGGCTTTCTGCGTTGATCAATGCCTACTATCGCAATGCAAATGTGCGAGTCGCGATCAGTTCGGAATTACTGAATTTGCTGCTTCCGGAAATCAATCCGCAAACGGTACCGCTTCGTACACAAATTCTCGGAAGTGACGTGCGTGGGTACAGCAACATCGCAAGCAATCTCGACCTGAAGCTCGTGCCGACGAAGAATCGTTGGTCGATCGAGCTACGAACTCTCGGTAACGTCCAAACTGACTCGGTCGGTACCAAGAGCGGTGTCGCCGTGAGAACTGCTGGCACGTCGTCGTTTGCAGCGTCCACGCCCATTTCCATCACGCCCAATCGCGTGACGGTCAACGATACCTCAGTGAATGTCCAAAGCCAAAACAGACTTCGAGGTATCCGCAGCGACTACGACGATTGGCCTCTCATTGGCTCGCTCGTGCGCAGCGTTGCGGAATCTCGCTTCGAAGAGATGCGTGCTCAAGCCACTCGGATATCGGACAACAAAGTTCGAAATCAAGTGGGTGAAGAAGTCGACAACCGCGTCGACGAACAGCTCAGCAAGACAACGAGCAAATTCGGGCAAGCCGTGCTCGGGCCACTCGGCAAGCTCCGATTGGATCCCATGGTCATCGACATGGAGACCACCGAGGAACGATTGATTGCTCGCTATCGACTGGCCGGCGACTGGCAACTTGCGGCGTTTACGCCTCGGCCGCGTGCGCCGCGCACGAGTTTGCTCAGTGCTCAAATGCACCAGTCAGCAATCAACAACACGTTGGAACAGATCGTGCCGCGTGACCAACCGCAAACCATCGCGGAGGTGATCCGCGAAGGCGCAGAGATGTTTGGTTTTAGCCTCGCAGAGTCAACGGAGGATATTCCGAACGACGTGATGATCCAATTTGCTCAGCAGCGGCCAATCACGGTCGAGATTCAAGATGGACAAGTTTGGGTGACACTCCGAGTCGTGCAATTGTCGCGTGGCGAGGGTCTCGACTTGCGTCGCTTCATCGTCCGCGCCGCCTACATTCCGCAAATAGATGGAATGAACGCATCGCTTGTGCGTGAGGGACATTTGAGAATCAGCGGTCCAAGTCTCTCGATGCGTGAAAGACTGCCTGTGCGAGCAATCTTTAACAAGGTTCTCTCACCCAACCGTTCCATTCCAATTGTGTTGCCACAACTCTCGGATAACCCTGCCGCTGAAGGTCTAGCTGTCAGCCAATTGGAACTCCGTGATGGTTGGCTGGCACTAGCAATTAGCAAAGCAGAGAACAGTCGCGTCGCACTCATAACGCCTCGCGTTGCCGATTCCGAACCGAAGTCCGAAACCGACCTTCGATAACCGAAGGCCGGTGAGCGTTGTCCAATTATTCCGGAATGAGCATTATCCGGAATGAGCATTATCCGGAATGAGACTAGAGAGGTCGCACGACTGAGGTGCTCCGGAAGTAATCCAGCAGTGTTTCAGGCGAGAGCACGCCTCCGCCCATGCCACTCTTGTTCAATCCGCCGTAGGGCACACCATGCGCAAACACGTTGTGGGCGTTGATCCAACTGTTCCCGGCGACCATGGCCTCAGCCACACGATCGGCTCGTTCTTTATTGGTTGTCCAAACGCTATTGGCCAATCCATAATCCGTGTCATTGACCATCGCAATCGCCTCCTCCTCGGTCTCAAACGTCGCTAGATAAGCGACGGGGCCGAAGATTTCATCGCGGGCAGCGACGTTATCGAGCGAGCCTGCAAGCAACGTCGGCTTGACGTAATTGCCTTCATAGCCATCCACCTTCGCCGCACCGCCTCCGCACAAGCATTGCGCACCCTCCGCTTTGCCTTTCTCTTGATAGCTCAAGACACGTTGGTGCTGTTTCGGATTAACGACTGGCCCCATTTGACTTGTTGGATCCAACGGGTGACCGATTTTCACTTTCTGCATCAGTTCTTTGCATTCGCTGACAAATTCGTCGTAGATGTCTTTCTGAATGAGCCAACGAGTGGCATCGCAACATACTTGCCCCGTATGAAACGTGATGGCACCAACCAGTGCTTTCGCGGTTGCTTTCACATCGACATCGTTGAAAACGACCGCCGCACCCTTGCCGCCGAGTTCTAATTTCACCGGAACGAGATTGCGGCCACATGCTTCGCCAACGAGTTGCCCAACCTCGGGTGAACCGGTGAAGGACATGCGTTTAATGTCACGATTCTTGGTGAGTGCCGAACCCGCCGTTGCTCCACGTCCAGTGACAACATTGATGACTCCATCGGGAACGCCGACTTCTTTCGCGAGTTGTGCCAAATAGATAGCCGACAACGAAGTGTCTTCGGCTGGCTTGATGACCACTGTATTCCCAGCCGCCAGCGCGGGTGAGATTCCCCAGCCAATCAAGAGAAATGGAAAGTTCCACGGGAAGATGAATGCACACGCTCCCCACGGCTTCTTGATCGTCCAGGCGTCGTGGCCGGGTACGTCAAGTTTTGTCCGACGTTCAAACTTGTCGGCGAGACCTACAAAATATCGCAACGTGTCGACAAAGTTTTGCACGTCACCTGCTGCTTGAGCTTCGATCTTTCCGGCATCGAGCGATTCGATCTGAGCGATGATCGCCTTGCGTTGCTCCACTGCATCGGCAAGCTTCCGCAGGATGCTGCTTCGTTTCTCTTGAGACAATGCGGCCCAAGCGGGAAATGCAGCATTCGCAATGTCCACGGCGCGGTTGATTTCGTCCGTGCTCAGATCAACAATGTCAGCAATCTTTTCGCCCGACCCTGGATCAATCGTTTCGATCAATTGATTGGTAGCGCTCGTGAAATGCTCTCCACCGACGAAACTCGCCATCGGTGACTGGCTCAAAAACGTTTCAACTTCGGGAAGGAGATTGTGTTGAGTTGCAATGCTCATTGGGATCCTCAGTGAGAAAGTAGGTGGGGAAGGTGCGGTCTCCGTGGACTTCCAATCAAGACGCAAAGCGTTTCGATTTGGACTTAATCCGATCCAGTACGAAAACGATACCAGAAAGCGCCATCGTTGAGTGGCCCGACCGGCTGGTTGCCCAAATGAATCCATCCGGCGTCTGCCAGCGCAAAGTAGGTTGTGTTTCGCTTCAAACGCGGCAAATCATCGAACGTAATTTGCTTTTTCCCGTGGGCGGGATTCCCTGCCTCGGGATCCGCTTGCCAAACAACCGTGTCGATTTCTCCAACTTCATAGAGCCGGAGCGTTTTCCCTGTCGAATTCGCGAAACTGATGGGTTGCGAAAAGTAAAACGTCAATTTTGTCTCGCAGGGTACGTTGATCTGTGATGAAGCTGGTACCGCGCGAATAAAACCTGGCATGCTCATGCGAATTCGATGAAAACCCCATCCCTCCTGGAATTCCTGCAATGGCGCTCGCCAGGACTTTTCCATCACACACCGATCATTCGCAAAGCCGAACCACAACTCACTCATCGTTTGCACGACATCGGGCATCTCATCGGCAATGTCTTTTGATTCCGCCGGATCGTCAGTGATGTTGTACAGACGCCACGGTCCGTCGCTGATGCTCGAAATCTTCCAATCACCCCTCGTCAACCCTTTGCCGGTTTGGTTGAAGCTCCAGAAAATCTCGTCGTGGATTGCTCGATCCGCCAACGTACCGTCATCCAGTAGCGGAATGATTGAATTTCCATAGAGTGGCTCGAGTTTACGTTCACCATCCGTTTGTGGATACGTCGTCCCAGCTAGTTCCAAGAACGTGGGGTAAAGGTCAGTAACATGAAGGCGTTGTTTCCGAATGCTTCCTGCCTGTTCTCGAATCGCTTTGGGCCATCGAATGATGAGCGGAACCGAGACGCCACCTTCCTGGGCCGACGACTTGTACCAACGAAACGGAGTATTCTTGAGATAAGCCCAACCGTTGGAAGTAAAGGGACGCGTCCCAGCTTGCCACGGGACTTGTTGATCGTAGGTGCGAATGTCACCGTTGCTGTAGTCGCCACCATTATCCGCCATGAAAATCACCAACGTGTTATCGTTGAGTCCGTTCGCTTGTAAATGCGAAAGCAAACGCCCCACGTTCCAATCCAACCGATCGAGCATCCCGGCGTAAGCTGCCATCCGGCGACTTTCTTGCCGTTGGATGGATTGTGGCAATTCATCCCATCTCCGCACCTCGGCCTCGGGTTCAGTCATCACGTAGCGTTCGTCGATTAACCCCATCGATCGCATCCGTTCGTATCGTTGCTGGCGCAGTGACTCCCAACCAGCCAAAAAGCGATCGTTGTACTTTTCAACATTCTCACGCGGCGCATGGAGCGGACTGTGCGGCGCATTGAATGCAAGGTAGGTGAAAAACGGTTTTCCGCTTTTCGATGCCGAATCGATCTTTGCGATCGCGTCGTCCGTGAACGCATCGGAACTGTACCAGCCTTTCGGAACCGACTTGGGATCTTGTCGATTGCTTTGAATCGATGGTTTTCCAGCCTCGATTCCAGTCCAACTGTCGATTTGCCCGCCAAGGAATCCGTAGAAGGAATCAAATCCAGAATCGAGTGGGTTGCCCGGTTGGTGCCATTTACCAGTTATCGATGTCGCATACCCAGCGGATTGCATCAAGCGTGCGATGGGAACCGAACGCCGATATTGGTCAGACTGGGAATGGGTATGGCCCGTCATCAGACTCGTGCGAGTCACCACACACATTGGATTGACGTGAAATTCGCTAAATCGAATCCCGTCAGATGCCAATCGATCCAAATGCGGCGTCTCAATTTCCCCGCCATAGCATCCGAGATCTGAGTATCCCACGTCGTCAGCGACAATCAATAGAATGTTCGGCCGCTGCGGTACATCCGCAGAAACGAACCCAACAAGAGTGAGCATCCATAGTCCAACAACAACGACCAGCCAAAGTGCGTTCGCAAACACTTGCGCGTATAGCTTCATCTTAGGGACTCACTGCTTCGTCGTTGGTCGACTTGACCCAATCTCGCAACGCGTCGAGCAAACGATCGCGTTGTTGCGCAAAATGCGTATTCGTGGCTAGGTTCCGTATCTCATCGGGATCTATTTCAAGGTCATACAGTTCGAGTGCGGGTACTGATGCCCCTAGATTCTGAGGATCCATCTCTGCCAGTATTCGATATTGCATCGGGAACTGGTCCTTCAAGCGAATGGTCTCGGCGTAGGTGCGATTCCCCCAAATCTTGAATTCGCGACTGTCCGCGTTAACTTGTCGCCAGGCGGCTTCCACGTTTTCGCGATAGATCAATTTCCAACGCCCGTCAAAAACACTGCGCTCCTGGATCCCGTCGTTGGGCAATGGTCCGAGGTTGGAGATCTCTGCAAAAATGTACTCGTGACCTTTGGCATGCGGGCCAATTTGAAGCAATTCCTTGATGGATTTGCCATGCAATGGATACTCGAATGCTTGATCGATTGTGCACATTTCGATAATCGTCGGGAGCAAATCCAACGCGCTGACCAGAGCGTTGTTCGTCACACCGCGCGAAACACCCGGGCCACGGACGATGAATGGAACTCTCAACCCGAGGTCATACATCGTCATCTTGCCGTGCTGGAACGTCGGACCGTGGTCACTCATAAAGATCACGAGTGTGTTGTCGCTTTCGCCAGACTGTTCAAGCACCTCGAGTGCCTCGCCGGTTAACGCATCGGCCTCTTCAATACCGGAAAGGTATTCCGCCCAGTCTTTCCGAATCTCGGGCGAGTCCGGCAGATAGCTTGGGAGCTGGATTTCTTCCGCTCGTACACGAATACCTTGTTTGTCACTGTTGGGATACGGCCGATGCGAGTTTGGAATATTGACCATCAAAAACCAAGGCTGCTCACGCTGCTTGGCCTGGTCAATGAACCTCTCAAGTTCCCCACGTTTTCCGCGAAGAAACGCGTCGTACGGGAACTTTTCGTTGGGAAGCACATGAAGCTTGTGTGTGACACCCTGGTAGTATCCGTTGGCTTGAAGGATCTCAGTGAGTGTTCGGAAACCATCGCGAATGCGATTCGTCTTTGCGAGCCGAAGTCCCTGTTCCGCGGCAGTAACTTGATCAGCCGGTTTATGAAAATTGTGGGTGTTGTTCAGAATTCCGTTCGTGTGATTATGCAGCCCGGTGTAGATCGCCGCCTTGGATGCTGAACACACCGGATACGCTACAAACGCATTGTTAAAGTAAACTCCGGACTTTGCTAAGGCATCGATATGCGGTGTTTGAAGACCCGGTGTGCCAAGCAAACTTAAATGTGCACCTTGGTCTTCCGTCAAAATGAAGAGGACGTTTGGACGATCCCTAGCAATCGGTGCTGTACTACTCCGCTTTGAAAGCGTTGCCGGTGCGGTGGCGACACCTGACTTTAGCACTGGACCAGGCCCCAATCCTTCTGGCTCATAGTCGCGATTCGAAGCGAGTACAAACTTATCGAACTCGAATCCATCCTCACGAATGGAAAAATGGATTCGATGCTCGCCTGCTTCTGCGATATCCAAGAACAACTTGTATCGAACGCCGGTATGCAATTGTTCGGTTCGCTGGCGACTTTCCCACGCCCATTCCCGCTTCTTGGTCGTTTGCCAACGCTGGCCTGACTCTGGCCACTTGTCGTCGAGCCCCACGTGCAGACCGTTGTCCTCTGTGCCGGTCGACAGGTGGCGAACCCACACGTAATAACGTCCGGGATGGCTTACGTGAACACGATACGTGAGCACTCCAGCCTGGCCAGGTTTAGAAAAGAAGTTCTCGCCGTCCGTGATCTTGTCATCATGTGTTACTCGCGTATCGGGGAGCGCTTCCAAGTAGCACGCTCCGCTCGACCCCATCCAATGCGGCTCATCCCCGTCTGGTTTGATCGCCGGAATTTGATTGTCTTCGACGCGATACCACGCTCGCACATCCGTCTTGTCTTGCGAGACGAAATGCTCGGCCTCCACCGCGACGATGCCATCAACTTCGTCGAACACCGGACTTGCGTCCACGCGTGGCATGGTCGAATCCGCCGCGTTTAGCTCAGGCCCAGCGAAGCACAATTCGAGGAACAATGCAGCGATTGCCAATGAATTGACCAGCAATCGTGGAACCAGAACCTCTCGGCCCATGCACTTCAATACAATCGCCGCTCGAATTCGTAATAACGCAAAGACAGTGGATGCTCCCGTGCGGTTTCCGCCATTGAATTGCGGCAAGCGGTGACCATTGTTGCTATTCATCATATCTCCGTGACGTCGAATGTCATTCGTTGG
This sequence comes from Pirellulaceae bacterium, assembly GCA_041739875.1. Taxonomy (GTDB): domain Bacteria; phylum Planctomycetota; class Planctomycetia; order Pirellulales; family Pirellulaceae; genus JBBSJZ01. The sequence goes on along the minus strand of JBGSNA010000046.1, from coordinate 12,608 downwards.
TTGCGAATCAATCTCGTTCAGCTTTCTTAGCCCAGCACGTTCGCTCTTGAGGCGATGGTCGTTACTTAAGAGGTTTCGCTCCCGGCTCGCTAAAAACACGCCGACGATTCCGCATGAATAATCGATGCGAGATTAGTCGAGTTGGTAAATCGAGATGGACTCGATCAACATCTCACCCTTGTCCGCATATGGATCGTAAGTCGCAAACGGGTCAAATCTCAGTCCCTTGATCACGGTGTTATCAGGAATCGAAAACAAATAATCGTGAACTTCGTCCGTCGCACTTAACGGACGTTGAGACTGCTGAGCACCATTGAATCCACGATTGGGTGATGCCCAAAAGAACTGGCTTGTCACGCCCTTGCTCGGCATCGCTCGCAGTGCAATCACCAATCGACCGGAGTACTCGTTTTCGAACCCAACCGCCATTTGCGAATCGTCGCCGGTGGCCACGACAAAAGCTTTGCCTTGCTTTTGCACAACGTCGACGCTTTTGCGATCTTTCCACTGGCCAACGTCCGACGATTGGTTGAAGTCCCATCGAGCAAGGAGTTTCGCGTTGGTCATGTCGATCTTCTCCGGATTGATCGACATATCCTTTGGTTTGGACGTCTGCAGCGGTTGAGCTGCCGGTACGATGTTGCTCGAGCATGTGAAGCTGTACTTGCCTGAACCCACTTGCAGCACCGTATGCCGGGCCTCTATCCGGTGAAACGTTACACCGGCAACACTTGCCAACGCGTTACCCGACTCGAGAATCGAATCCACATCGTTTGTTGGCAAATAGATTTTCGCGGTCGTGTTGGCTGGGATCGTTACATCGAGCGAAAACTGTCCTTCATTCAGTTTCCAACTGCTACGAATTAAACCGCGGATCGACTCATACGATGCGTCGACACTGTCAATCGGTTCGTGCATCCCATTGCTTAATGGCGAAGGCGGTGTTGGTCGAATGATGATATTTTCATATCCAGGCCCATTGGATTGGATGCCGGCTAGCGTTTGGAACATCCACTCACACACCGCCCCAAATGCGTAGTGCGAGAACGAATTCATCGCAGCGTTGTGACGACCGAACGCATCTTCGCGAGTGTAGCTGTCCCATCGCTCCCAGATCGTCGTCGCGCCGTTGTCAATTTCGTAGCCCCACGACGGAAACTCGTGGCTCTGGAACAGGAACGTTGCCAAGTCATGCTGGCCCGAAGCTGACAACACCGGTAAAAGCGGTCGCGTGCCGAGAAAGCCAGTGGACATGTGGTTGCCATTCTCAGCGATCATCGTCGCTAAATGTTTTCCAGTCGCCTCCCGTGTCGCATCGGGAATCAAGCCCGAAAACAACGCCAGTGCCTGGGCGGATTGCGTCGCCACTTTCACACTTCCATCTTCCGCAAGGTACTTTGCCGCGAACGCTGCCTTGGTCCGTGCAAATTGTTCTGCATACGCGATCGCTTCTGCATCACGTCCAGTCGCAGCGGCCATTTCCGACATCATTCTGGCTGAGATGGCAAAGTACACCGTATCAACATACTCAAGCGGCGTGCTCGCACCTTGCGCGAGCCAATCTCCCCATCCGTTACCGTGCGCGATACCCAGATCATTCACGCTGGTGGACTTCCGCCACTGCATGAACCGTTGCATCGGTTCCCAGCATTCTTCGATGACTCGCGTGTCACCATAGGCTTGCCAGAGAGTCCACGGACAAATGACGCCTGCGTCAGCCCACGCGGATCCAAAATCCCAACCGTGCTGGAATGGAAGCGGTGCATACCCAGGAAACGCACCACTGGGGCGCTGGGATTCCATCAACTCACGCAACCACTTGGTATAGAACGCACCGATGTCCGCGTTGTACGCCGCAGTCCCAATGTACGCTTGCGCGTCGCCGGTCCATCCCATCCGCTCGTCCCGCTGAGGACAGTCTGTCGGCAAGTCGAGAAAGTTGGCTCGTTGGGTCCACACAACATTCTTGAACAACTGATTCGCCATCGGATCGCTCGAGACGAACGTACTTGTCATCGGCGTATCGCTGTGCAAAACAAGTCCCGTCACCGTATCCAAAGTGGGTGTGCCTGGAAAATTCGAAACCTCAACGAACTGGAACCCGTGAAAGGTAAATCGCGGTTCATAGACTTCGCCATTCTCATCGCCACGGCACGTATAGAAATCTTGAGCGCGTGCCTTGCGCAAGTTCTCCGTCATCAAGCGTCCGTCGGGATGCAGCATCTCACCGTAGCGCAAGTGCACCTTGTGTCCAGCTGGCCCTTTCAGCTTCAAACGTACAACACCCGCAAAGTTCTGGCCGAGATCAAACATGTAGGTACCTGGCTCTCGTTCTGTCACCTTCACCGCCGGCAATTCCTGAGTCACTCGGACCGGCACACCAGGAAACGCTTCCAGCTTTGGACGATGGAAACCAAGATCACGCGCCTCACCAGTGATCTTGGGCGCGCCGCCAACTTCTTTGGGATTCCGGCCTTCAAAAAAATCAGCTATCGGATTCCCGTTCTCCGCCGCCAAGATCGCTGATTGCCACATCGAATCATCAAACTTGGATGTTGCCCAACCTCGTTCTTCTTTCTGAGCATCGTACGACTCGCCCATCAACAAATCCGCTTCCCGAATAGGTCCGTCGCCAGTGACTTTCCAACTCGCATCCGTGCCAACGATCTGGCGCGACCCATCGACATACTCAATCTCAAGCTGGGCCATGACCGAAGGCGTTTTGCCGTAGGTGTAGCGCCCCATCCGCTCCGTCCCCATGCCGGTTAGTAATCCAAAACCCACATAGCCGCTGTACCAACCGTCGGCGACCCATGCACCGATCGCGTTCTCGCCCGACGCAATCATCGAGGTGACGTCATAGGTGTTGTAGTAAGCGCGTTGAAGATAGTCCGTCCAACCCGGCGCGAAGTAGTGGTCACTGACTCGCTCGCCGTTCAAATGCAACTCGTAAATACCGAGCGCAGTTGCATAAACAGTCGCGCGCTTCACTTGTTTCTCGGCAACAAAATCTTTTCGGTATTGTCGCGCCGCAGGCAAGTACAACGAGTTGGTATCGGTCGCAATCGGATCATCATCTTTGTAGCTGATGTAATTCGCTTGCCATTGAGAATCTTCTAATAAACCCATCGACCACATCGCGGGTGTTGACCAATCGCCCGGTTGGCCATCCGCACCCCAAGCTTGCACTGTCCAATAACATGTCTGGCGCGACTCAAGCGGCTTGCCTGCGTAAACAACATGCAGAGTTTGATTCGATTGAACTTTGCCTGAGTCCCATAAATCTGCTTCTCCGGCGGTTAACTTGTCCATCGTCGAAGCGACCCGAATTCGGTAGCCAGATTGAGACACGCCGCGCGCTTCGGACTCCATCCGCCAACTGAGTCGAGGCAATTTCGCATCAATTCCGAGCGGGTTTTCTCGGTACTCGCATCGTAAATGGTTTGAAACAAAGTCTTGCGAATGTGCAACTTCCACCGGAAGAAGCGAACCTACGGCAAGAACGAACGCTGGAATTAGAAAGCGTGACATAGTCTCTTGTGAAAATTCAGGTCAATTGAATTGGGAATTCTGCTGCTGACGTCAGCTGGGCAGAAACGTCTAGCTGGACCGCGCCAACTTTGTTTAACCGTCAGCCGCAGGCGAACGATCGCATCGTTCATAGTACGCCTGCGGCTGACTGTTAAACAAAAACTCGAAGGGGGCCAAAGGGGTCACACCCCTTTTCGTTATAAAACAGAGCCTAAATCTGGACTTCCTTGTCATCGATTTCCGGCTCGTGGCCCATCCACAATGGTGTTGCCGCAAACCAGACGAAGGTTCCAATCAGTGCGGCAACGGTCACTGCGTTTTGACCGATCAACCCCAGGAAGAAAAGCAAGCTCGGGACAATCGTTGCAGCCAGAGCACACAACGAAACGATTTTAAGTATTTGCTGATTCATCATTTTGGCTCCGTTATAACGAGATTGGTTTTTGTGTGAATTTGCTAAGCGCTAAATAAATGACACCACAAGCAACCCAGCAAGGAACAACTGCATAGGCGGCATAGAACTCTTTTGCAAAGATCAGATACAACCCCACCGACACAGGAAGCAACCAGGCAACCAATACCGCGACATTGATTTTCACTCCGCGGTGAGCTGCATATTCTTCTTGCAAACCAAAGCGCTTGATCAAGTAGAAGTCGACAAAGATTACAGCACCCATCGGTCCGAGTACGGTACCGTAGGTACCCACAAAACCAAGCAATTGATTGGAGAGGTTTGGGAACGCGCCGGCGATCGTGGCTACAGCACCGGCGATCAACGTCATCGTTGCACGCGAGCTGCCCGGTAGGATCCCTTGGAAAGCTAGCCCGGCACGATAGATCGTAGGATTCGCAGTCGTCCAGCCAGCGATCACGACACAGATAATCCCTGTCCATCCCAGTGCCCCCCAAGCCAGCGCACCTGGGTTCGCTGACGTATCTTGAGACAGCTTGATTTGTGCGGCAAGCAAAAGTCCCGCAGCAATCCAAGCCATGTAGTGCCCCAGGAACATGCCGATCGCAGGAGCCCAACCGGACGATGGATTTCTCGCGAAGCGAAAGATCGACAAGTCCGCCATGCCAAAATGCATCGCCGCATTACATAGCCAGGCAAAAATGACGCACTTCCAAAATCCAAAGTCTGCATTCGCGTTGCCATTCACCAAATTTTCTGCCTGAACAAATGCAATCGCATCGCTCCAGAATTTGCCATCGCGAATCACACTCAGGCTCGTCGCGTCCATTTGTACAAGCGAAACAATTCCACATGCAGCAAAAATGGAGATCATCCAAGGCGCTGCGATGTTCGCAACCCGCGCGACCATCTCGTAGCCAGCCGCTGCAATGATCGCCATGACAATTCCGACGATGGCAACCAACACCGTAAACGATGGGGCACCGAAACCAAACGTCGCTTCGGGGACTTCATACATGATTCCAAACGGAATCCCCACCGCACTCGCCGACACAGTCACCATCGCTCCAGCGAGGAAACAGAACAACAGTCCGTTGACAAGGTTGTAAAACTTAACAAGCGAACCACCAGCGATTCGTTCAAGTTGGTAGTACAACGTCAAACGCTTGGCAATCGCGATTGGCGTCACCAGAAACCGCCAAGTAAGCACTGCCAAAAAATTCCCGAGCAGTAGCCCGAGAATCAAGTTCTGGAGACTCGCCCCGGCCGCTAAAAACAGAGGCCCGATCATGAACTCGGTACCTGCGGCGTGCTCCCCCGCATACATACCCCAAAACTTTCCGGCACCGAGCAACGCACGATCGCTGACCGGCTCTCGCTCGAACTCGCCGGTAACTTCGCCTTCTTCACTCATCACGCGTTCCCTACGTTCTTTTTCACTAACAAGAATACGAATGTCTGTTTTCTCAACGCCTAGACTGAAACAACGCTTTCGCTTCGTCGCGACAATACCGTTGACTCATAAGCTTCGACTTCCGCAAGCCAATCGGATCCGACTGGGACGTTCATCTGTAAACAATATTGATCCCAAACCGCAGCAAATGGCATGGATTTCATTTCTTCGATCATCGCTAGCCTCTTGGTAAAGTTGCCGTCCGCCTCCGCTGCTTGCAGCATGGATGTTGGCTCGAGCAAGGCCATCAAGAGGGCTTTGAGCACATTGCGAGTTCCAATGGTCCAAGCCGCGATGCGATTGATGCTGGCATCAAAGAAATCGAGACCTATGTGCACACGCTCGAGATAACTTCCTCGAACGATTTCCTGCATGATGGCCTGTAACTCGTCGGTCAACGTCACGACGTGGTCGCTATCCCACCGCACGCCACGACTGACGTGTAGCAACAATTCCGGCACGTACATCAGCACTGATGAAATCTTGTCCGAGATCACTTCCGTCGGGTGAAAGTGCCCAGCGTCCAAGCAAAGAACTTTGCCGCGTGAGATCGCGTAACCCAGATAGAACTCATGGGAGCCAACGACGTAACTCTCCGAGCCGATACCGAATAACTTGCATTCAACCGCGTCGAGTACGAGTTCTGGGTCGATCGCGTCTGCAAAAACGGCATCAAGTGATTCGGCTAATCGTTCTCGTGGCGATGTGCGATCGACGGGATTATCCTTGTAACCGTCCGGAACCCAAACATTGTTAACACACGGATTGCCTTGGGCTTTCGCCATCGACGCAGCGATCCGACGACAGAGCACACCATGCTCGATCCAAAAATGACGGATGCCTGGGTCAGCATGCGAAAGGGTAAACCCATCCGACGCTCGCTCGTGCGAAAAATATGTCGGATTAAAATCGAGGCTCAACGAACGTTGCTTGGCCCAGTCGATCCAGCCTTGAAAGTGCTCAACGCCAATCTGGTCGCGGTCAACATGCCCGTCAAACTCGCCGTAGCTCGCGTGCAAGTTCAAACGATGCTGACCAGGTATCAATGAGTACGCCTTGTCGAGATCCGAGCGAAGCTCTTGGACAGTTCTCGCACGACCTGGATAGTTTCCTGTGACCGCTAGACCACTGCCCAGCTCCGCTCCGGTGTGCTCGAAGCCGCCCACATCATCGCCTTGCCAACAGTTCACGGAAATCGCGGTATCACGCAATCGAGCGATCGCAACTTCGGTATCCACGCCAAGCGCAGCGTATTGTTCGCGAGCCAACGCATACGATTTTTCTATGTTTAGTCGTTCCATTTTGCTTTCTTAAAATCAGTACAAAATTCTGTACGCAAAATTCTGTACGCATTGCTTACCGACGCAGGTTTGTGCATGATTTCGTCGGCTCGATCATCGTCACTGCGAACACTCGCTCGCCTTAGTCCACCGGATACGGGAAGATTGTAGCACCTCCAGCCTGTTCAAACCTTGACTGGGTGGAACAAGACTAGCACAATCGTGCCAATCGCGTGTTTCCGACAAGTGGACCAGTCAGGACTTTCCCGAGGGAGGAACAGATTTCGTGCGGATACTTAAAAAGGAAGAGTGGTTCCACGCGGATGGGTTCCCGCTGTCGGTCGAACGTCGCGACCCACAGGAACCTTTCGGGATCCACGCTCACGAGTTTTCTGAGATTGTGATCACGACTGGCGGACACGGCATGCATGTGACTGGCGAAGACTCGTGGCCGCTGTCGACCGGAGACGTGTTCGTCATCGGCGGTTCGCGTCCTCACGACTATCTGAACATGGATCGTTTGCGGTTAATCAATGTGCTTTTCGATCCAGACGCATTGCAAATGCAGGAGTGCGATCTGTCGTCCATGCCTGGCTATCACGCCTTGTTCAACCTCGAGCCCGCTTGGCGGAAACGTCACCAATTCCAAAGTCGACTTCGCATCTCCGTTAGCGAAATGGACGAAACCAACCGCATCGTCGATCAACTCGAACGGGAACTGCGGAAGCGCGAGGCTGGTTTTCGATTTCTCGCAACCTCACTCTTCATGCAGCTTGTTGGTCACTTGTCGCGATGCTACGGACGGTCAAAGAATGCGGACTCAATGACACTCCTTCGCATCGCTACAACGATCGCGCACCTCGAAACCAACTATCGCGAGCCGGTGACATTGGAGGAATTGGTTGAGATTTCCAAAATGTCACGACGCAGTTACTTGCGGGCTTTTGAAGCAGCCATGGGATGCACGCCGATCGCGCATTTGATTCACCTCCGCATCACTCGCGCGACTGAAATGCTGCGTACGACCGACGCCAGCATCACCGACATCGCGTATGATGTAGGATTTAACGATGGCAATTATTTCTCGCGCCAGTTCCGGCAAGCGATTGGAATGACGCCGCGAGCCTACCGACAACAACGAAGAACTGACAACTCGCAACCCAATACTTAGGTACTATTCGCATGAATCGAAACTCACATCTTGTCTATGCGGCAAGCGTGATGCTGGCCTTGTCGACGATGACCAGTCGTGTTGCGAGAGCAGCTGACGCCCCCATGAACGTTGTCGTACTCTACGCTGATGACTGGCGCCACGACACACTCGGAATCGCTGGCAATCCCGTTGTGAAAACGCCTACGATTGACGCGTTAGCTCGTCAAGGCGTGCGGTTTACACACAATTGTGTCACCACAGCGATCTGTGGAGTCAGCCGCGCGACGCTGTTTACCGGACAATGGATGTCAAGACACGGTAATGATGCGTTCAAGCCGTTCAACACGCCTTGGGCAGAAACGTATCCGGGGCTGCTACGTGACCACGGTTATTATGTCGGGCATATCGGAAAGTGGCACAACGGAACATTCCCCGCCGAAAACTTTGACTTCGGCAAGTCCTATTCTGGCACTCATTGGATCAAGGAGCCTGATGGTACGAAGATTCACGTGACCAAGAAGAACGAGAATGACGCCCTGGAGTTCCTCGACAAACGGCCTCGCGACAAGCCGTTCTGTTTGACTGTTGCGTTCTTTGCCACGCACGCCGAAGACAGCAATCCGCTGCAATTTCTGCCACAACCAGAAAGCATGTCGCTCTACGAAGACGTCACAATCCCGGTGGCGGACAACGCAACGGACGAATCCTTTCATCGCTTGCCAGACTTCATTGCGAATGAGAAGAACGAAGGTCGAAATCGATGGCACTGGCGTTTTGATTCGCCCGAGAAACATCAAACGATGATGAAAAACTACTATCGCTTGGCAACCGAAGTCGACTCAACTTGCGGACGTGTCTTGAAGGAATTGAAACAACAAGGCGTCCTCGAGAACACACTCGTCATCTTCACGACTGACAATGGTTACTACCACGCCGAGCATGGATTGGCGGACAAATGGTACCCACACCAAGAGAGCATCCGCGTTCCACTCGTTATCAGTGACCCGAGATTGCCAGAGTCGAAGCATGGCATGACCGACGATAACTTCACGCTGAATGTCGACCTTGCACCCACCATCCTTGCTGCCGTTGGCATCGATGCTCCGGCCGGGATGCAAGGGCGTGACGTGAGCCCGCTTTATCTTGCCGACAAGGCTCCTGAGTGGCGTAGCGAGTACTTCTATGAGCATGCAACGATCAAGGACACATCGTTCATCCCGTCATCCGAAGCACTCGTTCGAAAGGACTGGAAGTACTTCTATTGGCCTGATTTCAAACGCGAACAGCTGTTCAACATGACGGCTGACCCGATCGAAGAACATGATCTCGCGAACGATCCCGCTCATACAGGCAAACTCGCTGAAATGCGGGCTCGCTTTGCTGAGCTGAAAGCCGAAGCTCGTTAAACGACTCTCAACAATCGATTTGACTCAAGGAAGACGGACGGCGGACGAGCTCGAGCCGGACGCTTGCAGTTTCGACGCCGTCTCGATCCATTGCTTGGCCAACTCGATGTCTCGTGCACGAAAATACGAGACGTTGCCCAAGTACTTCGATTCGACTGAGTTCACCTTGGCGAGTTCATCCCAACTCATACCATTGGTCTCATGCCACGCGATGGCTTGAGCAGTCTTCTGGGATAACGGGCTTGAACCAATTTCGCTGCACAACTTCGCAATGTATGGATTGTCCGTGAACTCGCTGAGTCGAATCATTCGATACGCAATTCGCGGGTTCGGCTCTGCTTTCCCATGATCGAGACAGACCGTTGATGCAACCAGCTTGAGTTGCTTCTTCGGAGGAACCCTCATGAAACCCGCGCCGAATCCTGGTGCTTGCCCCAGACCTTGACCTTGACCTTGACCTTGTCCGGCATTGACGTTGCCGCCCACCGGTTGAGATCCGCCACCACCACCATTTTGTCCCGCATTCTGGCCATTTCCTTGGCCATTTCCTTGGCCGAATCCCTGACCAAGCCCTTGCCCAAGACCTTGACCAAATTGACCGAGTACTGGAACCGCTGCGAGGACATGAGGCAGCTCGATGACGATCACTTGATCCGTCACATTTTCGACAAGGACATTCGCACGAGTCTCATCTGTAGCAATGAACTTGATACGAACTGTCCCAGCATCGACAGCATCGAACAAGTCAATCGCCGACGTCACATCTTCCGAGCGCAGCGTACCACAGATGCAACTCAATGATGCCAACACAATCGCTCGAAACATTTGCATGAGATTCCTTTTGAGTTGAAGAGCATCTGTCGCTGAATTGCAGATGCTGTGCCAGAACCCACCGTCGACCTCATTCGAACAAAGCTGAGCAACGTTATCGCGTGAATTTCGAGCCAGTTCTCGGCACAACCCACACTCGAGAAACGCGATTTCACTCGACCCAGCTGCTTGCGCCAGACGCATTGCACCCAGCGAAATCACGTGTCCCAATATCGTACAATTGCAGCGTTTTGCGTCACCCACAGTGTCAACCGACGACGAAGCCCAAAAGTGTTATCATTCATCCTTTGCTATTGCCCCGTTTGTTCACTCGCTTGGATACCGTCATTGCCATGATGCGTTACACAATCGCGTTACTTTTGCTCGCTGCGCCGACGTCAGTTCCCGCTCAAACGCCTCTGAGCGTGGCGGAGCGTGTCGCGCAATACGTGCCGGTGGAGTTGACCACCGACCTCGGCTTGCTGGTCGAGAAAGATCGCGAGATGCTTCCACTACTGATTGAAGCCGCAAAGATCATGGACGAGTGTTTCTGGTACGAGGCGTACGGTGACCATAAGCAACTTTTCGACACCCGCCTGGACGCTGCGACGAAACAGTTTATCCAACTCAACTACGGACCTTGGGAGCGACTCGCCGGAAACGCTCCGTTTGTTGAAGGGGTGGGGCCGAAGCCACTCGGAGCCAACTTCTATCCGACGGATATGACGAAAGAGGAATTCGAGAACGCAGATCTGTCGAACAAAGACAGCCTGTATACATTCATTCGTCGCAATGAAGCTGGCAAGCTCGTCTCGGTGCCGTATCGAGAGCAATTCGCACCACAAATGAAACAAGCCGCCGCGTTGCTTGCCCGAGCCGCCGCACTCGCGGAAGATTCCGGACTTCGGCACTACCTCTTGCTGCGTGCCGATGCATTGCTGACCGACGACTATCAACCAAGTGATCTGGCTTGGCTGGAGATGCACGACAACACGATCGACGTGGTCATTGGGCCAATCGAGAATTACGAAGACCAGCTCTTCGGGTACAAAACGGCGCACGAGTGTTATGTCTTGGTAAAAGACAAGGAGTGGAGCGCGCGACTCGCCAAATATGCACAGTACCTGCCGGACCTGCAAAAGACGTTGCCGGTCGCGGATGTTTACAAGCAAGAAACGCCGGGCTTGGACACAGAACTGAACGCCTATGACGTGATTTACTACGCAGGCGATTGCAACGCCGGCTCTAAAACAATCGCGATCAATCTGCCAAATGATGAACAGGTTCAACTCAAGAAGGGAACACGACGCCTTCAACTGAAAAATGCAATGCAAGCCAAGTTCGACAAGATCCTCGTCCCGATCGCGGATGAATTAATCGCCGAGGACCAACGCAAGCACGTCACGTTCGACGCGTTTTTCAGCAACACGATGTTCCACGAAGTGGCTCACGGTTTGGGCATCAAGAACACGATCAATGGTCATGGTGCCGTTCGCACGGCGCTGAAAGAGCATGCGGGCGCGATCGAAGAGGGGAAAGCCGATATCCTTGGCTTGCACATGATTAACCAATTGCATGAGAAGGGCGAGATCACTGCTGAGCTCAATGATTTTTACGTGACCTTCATGGCAGGCATCTTTCGTAGTGTTCGTTTTGGTGCTGCGAGCGCTCACGGCACAGCAAATATGATTCGCTTTAACTTCTTTCGCGATGCCGGTGCGTTCGAGCGGCAGGATGATGGAAAGTATCGCGTCAATGTCGATCGTTTCCGAAGCGCCACACGCGACCTGTCGACGCTGTTGCTGACTCTACAAGGCGATGGAAATTACGATGAAGTTGCGAAACTCGTCGCCAAGAAGGGCGTCATCGATGCGAATCTCCAAGCGGATCTCGATCGCTTGACGCAAAAGAGTATCCCCGTCGACGTCGTCTTTCAGCAAGGCGCTGAGGTGCTCGGCCTTGCAACGCCCCGGCAATAGGTGTCCCGCGAGCTTGGATAAAACGCGAGCGGCGATACAAAAAGTGACAGATCATCAGGTTGTCGAGCGACGTTGACTTATCCAGAATATCTGATTTCGAAACCTTCAAATGCGCTGCGTCGTGACAACCATCGATACCAATTCAGCTTCACGATCGATCTCACGGCGACACGACTTAGACGCGTTGCGAGCATCCGCGATGCTGCTTGGCATCGCGCTGCACGGTGCGATCTCGTTCATTCCAGGCTCGACGTTTTGGGCGGTCCACGACACTGAAACGAGCAGCGGTTTTGGGATCGCGATGGGGTTGATCCACGGCTTTCGCATGCCGCTGTTCTTTCTGGTCAGCGGATTCTTTACTGCGATGCTGTGGAGAAAACGCGGACTGAAGTCCCTGCTCACCCAGCGTGCCCAACGAATCTTACTGCCATTGGTCATTGCGCTGTTCACGATCATCCCAGCGAACTGGATGGTCGGCGCTTACGTCAGTGCGAAACCGAATGCGGCCCAGGCCGAGGCGACGCCAGCGGACGAGCAACCGCCCTGGATCGCGGCGGCAAAAGGCGATCTCGCAGAAGTCGAAG
>JBGSNA010000032.1:0-28365 GCA_041739875.1 Pirellulaceae bacterium | reverse complement strand
CCTCCATCCCTGAAGACCCGCAAAGCATTGGGAAAACGACTGTTTTCCCCGCGTTTTGCGGGTTTTCTATTTCAGTTTGCGTGACCTTTGCTGCGTCTTGCAGTGCCGGATTTCGTGCCGCCCGTTTCGGTCCCTTTTGGCGGTGTCGGCTCAGCGGTCATTGCCTTGGTGTAGTCCTCCTCGGTGACGAGCAAGTAGCTCTTCGCTGCGACGGCGGCACTGTTGCCCATCCAGGCGCACACGACATGTCGCGGGAACTCTCGCTCGGGTTCTTTCTGACGACGCGATCGCATGGAATGAAACAATCGCTTCCAAGGCGAAAGGCCAGCTCTCTCGAGGATTTTGGTCATCTGGGTGCGTATGTTCGCATTAGCCCACCGTAGCGTTCACCGTTGATCTCAAACCGATGGAGATGAGAGTTAGTCCACTCCATTGCCGTCTGGATGTGTTCGTGCAATTTGTCCAGCGTACAACTCTTGACTTGAATCCGTTTCCAGATGATCGGTTTGAAGCCAAGCAGAGTGATCTTGAACTGGTAAACTCGATCGCTAATCGGAATGGACCCGATGCCTTGAATATCGTCAACTGCATTCGAAATGAGTTGAGAGACCCGCTCCAAACATCGAATGACCACAAAACGATTACGTCGCTTGTACGACCTGATGGCAAGTAGAATTGATTCGGCTTGCTCGATTGATAGCGAATTCACGCTGCCGTTTTTCGAATCTAACTTCATCGAGCCTGCAAGCTCAGGAAGCATAGCGACTATCTCATTTCGTTCAAGAGATGAGAGGAGGACTTTGACTTGTTGATTGGACATGCAGGAAGATATCGAAGTTGTCCAAACGATGGGATTAAGTGAATAATCAACAACTGTGTAACTTGCTACCAATGCTGAGCCGTTGTCTGGACGCTCGCACGATCTCGTCGATTTGGAACGGTTGCAAAAGACTCGGTTCATGCTCCAACTTCGCACGCCACTTGGCAAATACCTTGTCCGCTCCTTTTAACTCGTGATTGCATTCCTCGACAATCTCTTGGATCGTCGATTCCCATTCTTGAAGACGCATCGATTATTCCTTTTCGATTTTGAAATCGCCCTATCGGGGCCGTTTATCTATTTCTACGGATGGGCTTCATCAATGATTCATTTAGGGTTGATATCGAAAGTGTCGAACTGCTCACAACCAGAGAATCATCGATCTACAGAACTTCACTATCGTCCGTTTTCATGACAACGGTGAATCCGTTGCCAATTATGTTCCCGGCATGGCTGATGTTTCCGAGACGGGCATTACCAACCCACACACGGCACGATTTTCGGTGGCGTGTCCTCAGCTACATCAATCAAGCGCGTACCGCGGAATTAAAAAAGCTGGCTGTGGAAGGAAACCCGTCGTCACGGTGGCGATGAAAATCGTCGAGTTTCACCGTCTCAGCCCGCTTCGCCCTTTCGATTGTGCTAAACCAGCATTGATCAGGGAAAGACTTCCCCATCCCACGAAAAATTGAGCCTGGTCGTGCATTTTGGCTAGTCTCCTGCAACTAGATTTACAATCATGACCATCTATTCGATGCGCAGGCTCAAGCGGCATGCATCGCGGTCATCGGCGAGTCGAGCAGGGCGTCTAGGATTGCGAGAGTGGGTTTTCTGGGTGGTGAGGTTTCTTATTATTTCTTGATCTCCCCATCGCGTTGGAATGAGCAAGTTGCTCTCAAGCCAGCACCTCTCTCACCACATGACCTGCGACATCCGTGAGGCGATAATCGCGACCCGCGTGGCGGTAGGTCAGCTTTTCGTGATTGAAGCCCATCAGATGCAGAATGGTGGCGTGGAAATCGTGAACGTGTACCGGCTTGTGCTCGGCGCGCAGGCCGATGTCGTCCGTACTGCCGTGAACGATGCCCGGTTTCACGCCCGCACCGGATAACCAGGAACTAAACGCCCAGGGATGATGTTCACGACCTTTGGCGTCAGCCGTATTGTTGAATGGCGTGCGACCAAACTCCGTGGTCCAAACAACAAGCGTATCTTCCAGCATGCCGCGTTGCTTAAGATCCTTCAGCAACGCGGCGATGGGTTGATCAACATTCTTGGCCAGAGGCTCGTGAGTCATCATATCGCCATGTGCATCCCAGTTCGCCGAAGAACCGGTATCGATGAGTTCCACGAAGCGCACGCCGCGTTCGACCAAACGCCGAGCGGCTAGGCATTGCCAGCCAAAGCCGGTGGTCTGGCCGCGTTGTAGTCCATAGCTGGCAAGCGTAGCCTCGTTTTCCTGGCTCAGGTCAAACGCATCGGGTACGGCCATCTGCATTCCAAAGGCGGTCTCGAAGGATTGCATCCGTGCGGTGAGCAATGAATCGCCAGGACGCGTGGCAAGGTGCTCTTCGTTCGTCTGACGTAGCGCGGCGAGTTCCATTTGTTGAAGGTCTGCAGGAAGCCTGGGGGCCACGTTGGTGATCGGTTCTGTACCGGGGATAACAAGCGTGCCTTGATGTGCTCCGGGCAAGAAGTCGCTTGCGAAGACCTGCGTGCCCGCATAGGTCTGCTTCGGCGCGATGACTACGAAACCGGGCAGGTTGCGATTCACGGTGCCCAGGCCGTAGGTCAGCCAGGAGCCCATGCTGGGTCGCGCTTGAGTGAACGATCCGGTATGCATGCCGAGCGTGGCGTTGTAATGGTTGGAGTGCGAGGTGTGCATCGACCGGATTAGCGCGATGTCATCCACACAGGTCGCAATATGAGGAAATAGGCTGCTGACCTCGGTGCCGCACTCTCCATGCTTTGCGAACTCCCACTGTGGCCGCTTCAAATAGATGCGTTCGTATCCGGGGCGTCCTTTGATTTCGGGATGGTCAGCCTTGATCTCCTTTCCGTGATTTTTTACCAGTTCCGGCTTTGGGTCAAACGTATCGACATGAGAAACCCCGCCAGTCATAAAGAGAAATATCACTCGTTTCGCCTTGGCCGGATAATGAGGCTCACGCGCCGCCAGAGGACCAGATTCCTCGGCCATCAATTGTTGCACGATGCCAGGGAACAGGATCGAACTGGCCGTAGCGGAACGGAGGAAATTGCGGCGGGTTGGATTCATTATGGGATCCTCTGTTTTTATGGCTGTCGAAAAATGTGGGTCGAAAAATGGGGAACGGAGGTGCGGTTCTGGTGTTTTTCGTCCCGCATCTTTCGACAGTTTTATTCAGGGCTTGGTATTTTGGATGCGTTGGATCGAGTTGAAGGTTAGTTCGGTTTGGTGGATGTTGATCCACTGGATAAAGTTCAATGGTGTGTGGTCGAGCAGTCGTTGGGCGTGGGTACGAAACTTGGTGTAACTGGGACTGCCGGGTGAAAAGGCTGTGAGCTTGAAGGCTGCATCCGGGGCGACAAGGCGCATTTGTTGTTCGGCGAGTTTACCACCAGTGCCGGTGACGGGGACTTTATAGAGGACGGCTGATTCGCCTCCGAGCAAATGTATGATCGCTTCTTCATAAAGGGCAAGGTCAAGGTCAAGTCCCGCTCCCCAATCATGTACTAAGCTGAGCAAGATTTCACGCAAGTTTCCTGCTCCGGGCGATTCGAACAGGAGCGACGCGTCCAGGATTCTTGGTTTCCGCAATTCATTCAGGTTAGAGAGGATATTTACAAACTCATGTTCCACCGCCTCGGGACGTACGTTGATGATTTTTGCATGATGCAAACCAAAGAGCAGCATATACTGCGTGGTCTGTGCCCGATGACGTGAATGGATGGTTTCAGCAGCCTTAAACTCGCACAGTCCTAATCGGCTCGCGATTACATCAGCGAAAAAGGTTTTTCTAAATGTCTGATGAACAACTTCGACCGATACTTCCAATTCGAGTCCCGTCATTCGCCGCGAAAGCTCGCGTTTGTAGATGATCTCGTCAGAAAATCAACCATACTCGTCATGTATCGCCAATACATGATGCATCACATCAAAAGCAATCTTGCCGAAGGCTTCTTGCGAGACCGGTGTCGTCGTTATTGATGGGATGATTGGCTTGAACGCCCTCTGTTTGTGCTTAGGTTGTCGAAAGATGTGTGTCGAATAATGGGGGACTGAGGTAGGGTTTCGATATTTTTTGCTCCACATTTTTCGAGAGCTTCGGTTTGCCAGTAAGTTAGTCCACGTGTATGAACTCGTTACTTGCTAATAGAATCCTTGACATCGCTGACCATTTCTCCATCGCCTCGCCAGGGTAATTGCGGAGGAAGTTTTGAGCCCGTTCTTGTTCTGCTTGGGTCGGTTGGCGTCCAAACAACTTGCGGTAGATTTCCTTTAAACGTGTTTCATCATCCGGCTTCCCCAAGACGGTTTCGGCCAGGGCCGCAGCCTGAGCATGGAAGAAAGGATCATTCAAGAAATACAGCGCCTGTGTGGGGACGGTTGTCGTCTGGCGCGCTGCCGTCGTGGCGTTCGGATCCGCACCATCGAAGAGCGAAAGAAAAGGGTGCCGCCGCTGTCGCTGTACCATCAAATAGGCACTGCGTTTATTGGTCTCATACACCGCATTGAATGGATTGTGCTGCGTGTACCCCCAAGTGCTCTCCTCGGGAAACGGATGCGCTTCGGCGGGCAACAGATCGATTTGACTGGATACGGCCAGCAGGCTGTCACGCATCTCTTCAGCGGTCAGGCGGCGGCGCGTAAAATGTGCTAACAGTCGGTTGTCGGAATCGGCGGCGGCCGCCGCGATGCTGGCACGTTGATAAGCGGCAGTGCTCATAATCAGGCGGTGCATCGACTTCACGCTGAAACCACCTTCGACAAACTGTGCAGTGAGCCAGTCGAGCAGTTCCGCGTCGCTGGGCTGCTCGCCACGTGCCCCAAAGTCATTCGACGATGGCGCGAGTCCGCGACCAAAATGCCACTCCCAAATGCGGTTTGTCATCACGCGGGCCGCAAGCGGTGATCGTACAATCCACTCGGCCAGATCCTCGCGTCCGCTGCTGCCTTTGCTATCCGCTGATAACGCATCGCCGCCGAAAACGGTAAGCCATCTGCGTGGCACTTCGTCACTGAGCTTCTCAGGATCTCCGCGCTGTTGAAAACGAGCATTCTTTGCCGTTGCCTCGACCACCGCATAAGCCACAGGAATCACCGGCACGGGTTCGACTTCAACCACGTTGTCCATCAACGTCCTTCCCAAAGCGACCATCGCTGGCCCATAGTCTGGCGCCGCGATGTGCTGCAGCTCAAACGACACTCCATCGAGCTTGGCGGGATGCACGTCCACCACGCGACCCGTGACTGCAACCTCACCATCAAACGGACATATCCAGGCCACGGCGACAGGGTGGCTGGGCCCCGGATGCAAAAAGAATGATTCAGCCTGCAGCGTCGTCCACACCATCATCCGCTGATCAGCGGAGTTCACGAAGACCGATGGCGTGTCACCATTGCTCCACTTTTTCAGAGCGCTGTTGCCATCGATCGAATCCGCTTTCTCAACCAGAAAACTTGGGCCGTCGGGTGTTACTTCGATGAAGCACCATTGAGCTGTGTCGCGATCAGGATGAGGATTTTGCTCCGTGAGACGATGCACCAAGTCCGCCGTATTCCAGACTCGCTCCGCACCGCCTGATTCGCGGATGATCCACTCGACCAGCGTGCTATCGGCACCATGATTTCCACCAGGTGAGACAGTAAGTTGAATCACTTCGCCCTTGCGAACCACGATCTTCTTTACATCAAAGTTCACCGATTGACCTTCTTCCACAACCGCACTTGCCAGCAGTTGCGTTCTCTCCGCCGCAGCACCGTTGATCGCTTGCTGTGCAGCACTCGTCAATTCGGCCCGGCGTTTCTTCTCCGCTTCAACCTTCACATTTTGTTCCCGCCAGGGCTGCATGATCGCTTCCACTCGCTGCGGCGAAAACAGCGGCACCATGTCGCGCGGCTGGCCAATCGGTTCACAACCGGGAAAGGCGAAGCGTGTGCTTTCAAAGATCCCATAGAGCGCGTAATAGTCTTCGGCAGTGATAGGATCATATTTGTGGTCGTGACAACGGGCACAACCGGTCGTCAGGCCCAGGAAGTTCTTTCCGACGTTGTCGATCACGTCCTCAATGGTGAGGTACATGTCCTTGTCGATGTCGTGGCCAAATCGTCGCGCGATGGCGAGATAGCCCGTGGCCACGATCCCTTCGCTTCGTTGAGAATCGTCTGCATCGCTGCACACAATGTCGCCCGCAATCTGCCAGCGAACGAAGTTGTCATAACGCATGTCGCGATTGAACGCATCGAACACCCAGTTGCGATAACGCCATGCGTGCGACAGCGGTCGGTCTGTGTTCTCGCCAGCAGTGTCGGCATACCGAACAACGTCCAGCCAATGACGCCCCCAATGCACGCCGTATTGCGGAGAAGCCAAGAGACGCTCGACCACGTTCGCGAACGCATCCATCGATTCATCCGCGAGAAACGCATCGACCTCTTCCGGTGTTGGTGGCAGACCGGTCAGGTCGAATGTGGCGCGGCGAATGAGCGTTCGTTTATCGGCGATCGGTGCGGGTGCGACAGCGTTGGCCGTTAGTCGCTGTTGGATGAAAGCGTCGATGTCCGCTGACGACGGCGATGGATCGGCCGTGGGCAGCGGCTGGAAGGACCACCAGCTTTCTGCCTCGTTCAACGTCATACCGCCAAGCTTCGCTTCCTGTACGCGCGGATCGTGCGCTCCCGTGGCGACCCACTGGGCAAGCACGGCGATTTCGTCCGCCGAGAGCTTTTCTCCTTTATCCGCCGGCGGCATTTCCAGCGAACCGTAATTGATGGCATCGATCAGCAGACTTTCGTCCGGCTTCCCAGGCACGATTGCCGGCCCCGAGTCACCCCCTTTTTGCCAACCGTCTCGCGTATCAAGAGCCAGGCCGCCCATCGTCTTCGTACCGCTATGGCATTCATAACATCGCGCGATAAGAAGCGGTCGCACTTTCGATTCAAAGAACGCTTCATCGGCCGCCGCATCGGCTAACGGAACGGATGCCAGGAAGGTTAACAAGAATGCGAAATATCTCTCGGTTCCGGACATCGCTTAAACCTCCTCAAGCATCGTCTTTGCATCGCCGAAGGTCTCGGGATGCACATCCATCTTGTCCATCATGGAAAGGAAGAGACGACACAATTGACGTTCGGGTTTTTCCTTGTAGTCGAGAACACGGCCACCTGGGAGACGTCCGCCAGCGCCGCCGAGCAGGATCACAGGAAGCTGGTCGTTATCGTGTTTCGCTCCGGCCATCATGCTTGAACAGTGCATGAGCATCGTGTTGTCGAGCAGCGTGCGAGAGCCTTCCTGAATCGAGTCGAGCCGGCGAGCGATGTAGGCCACCTGCTCCATAAAGAATTGATTCACCTTCAACCAGTCTTCACCGTCGCTGTGCGATAGCAGGTGATGGATCATATAATCAATCCCGTGCTGGGGTTGCTCGACACTTGCCAGATTCGGGAACCTCAGGGCGCTGTGATCATTGTTCAGTTTCAACGTCGTGATGCGCGTGGTATCAGTCTGGAAACCCAGCACAAGGATGTCGCTCATCAGCCGCATGTGTTCGGCGATGTCCTGCGGAATGCCGTCGTCGGGACGGTTCATGTTGGGCTTGTCGAGCGTCGGACGCCAGCCTTGCACTTCACCTCGGTTGCCGGCGTGTTCGATGCGAGTCTCCACGTCGCGAACTGAATCGAGGTACTCGTCCAACTTCCGCTGGTCGGTGGTGCTAATGCGACGTCGCAGGTCCTGAGCATCCGCCAGTACTGCATCGAGAACACTCTTGTCACCCGGTGCGACCTCATCCTTGAACAAGCGGTCGAACGCCAACGCGGGATAAAGCTCCAGCGGCGTCGGTGTCGTCGGTGAGTTCCACGAAATGTGCGAGCTATAAAGCATCGAATAGTTTTTGTGGACCGATGGATTGGATTGTTCGCAACCGAGCACGAGACTCGGCACCTTTGTCGACCGCCCGTAGGTCTGAGCCAATAGTTGGTCGAAGCTGGTTCCCGATCGAATGTCGCCGCCCGAAGCGATGGGTGAGCCCGAGAGAATGTTCCCGGTTTGCGAACTGTGGATGTTTCCCTTGCGTGCTTCTTCGTGATAGAGACCGCGTACAAAGAGAAGTTTTTCGCGAAGATCGCTCAGCGGAGCCAGCACTTTGCCGAGTTCCATATCGCGGCCTTCACCCTTCGCCCACCACTCTTTCGAATGAAATCCGTTACCGGAAAACAGGACTGCCAATCGCACAGGCGCCTCGCTCGCCGGTTTATTGGTACGCGGTTCGTCGCCCCAGACGTTGAATGATTCGAGCCACGGCAACGCCATACTGACGCCCACACCACGCAGAAAGAAACGGCGAGAATAATGATGTTGATTCATTGCGTTCGATGTTAGTTGTTAGTTGTGTGCAGAATCGAATCGTCCGCGGATCTCACGGAACTGGTGGCTTAGAACGATCTTCTCAATGGCGATGCTGGTGCGATAATCGTTTGACTTGAGCTGAACGAGCATATCGTCCAGTAGCGGCTTGTCGGACAGTTGCACGCTGCGGCCCAGTGCATAGCCGAGTAGTTTGCGACAGAATTGACGTAGGAAGTCATCACGGCGTTGCTCCCGCAGATACGAACGAAGACCTTCCATGCCATTCAACTCGCCGCCTGATGGAAGTTTCGCCAACGTGTCGATCGGCAGTCCTGTGGCATCTTCGCTGCGCGCTCGTCCGATCGCATCGAAGCCTTCCAGTGCGAAGCCAAAATGATCGATGCGTTCGTGACAGCGAGCACACTTGGGATCACTGCTGTGGCGTTCGATCAACTGGCGTTCCGTTAGACCTTCCGGAGCTTCTTCCGGCAGGATCGGTACGTCTTTGGGCGGTCGCGGAAGTTTCTCGCCCAGTACGACTTCGCTGATCCAATTGCCTCGCAAAATCGGACTGGTGCGCGACGCGCCACTCTGTTTCGCTAGTGTCGCGGCAAACCCCAGCATGCCCCCTCGACCACGAGCTCGCATGCCGTCAACTCGCTGCCAGTCGGCGTTTGATGAGTCGACATCTGATAACTCGACATCTAATAGCTCGATACCATAGTGTTTGGCAAGTTCGGCGTTCATGAAGCTGTGGTCGGCATCGAGCAATGACAGCACAGACCGATCCGCCTGAAACATGTCCATCAGAAACCGGACCGCCTCTTCCTGCATCTCATCGCGCAGGCCGACGAATGTCGGAAAATGCCGTTCGCTCTTTTCGTTCAAAGTTTCGAGATCGCGAATGTGCAGCCATTGGCAACCGAACTCAGTCGCCAGTCGTCGAACTTTGTCGTCCTGCAACATGCGACGGGTTTGAGCTACCAGCACTTCGCTGGAATGCAACTTGCCGGAAGCCGCGACAGTGCGCAGTTCTTCGTCGGGCGCCGACGACCAGAGGAAATAGCTCAGTCGCGTTGCCAGTTCCCAATCGCTCACGGGCTTGGATTCAGAGCTTTCACCCACGAGTTCGCCACGATACAAAAACGCGGGCGACGTTAGCACACGCACAAGCAGCAAGCGAACCGCTTCCTCGTGAACGACGCCTTTGGTGCGCAGTGTTTGATAAAGCTCACGCATGGCCTGCTGATCCGACGGGGTCAGAGGACGACGCCAGGCCTTTTCCGCAAACTGAATCACTGATTCGACCTGCACCGGCTCCACGTCGACCAGTAGCGTTTTGAATTCCTCGGCTCCCTGCATGATCGGTTCGCGCAATGGCTCCAGCCGCTTGTCACCATGCGGTGCGTTGGGACCATCCTGTGTCGAGTATTCCCAAATCTGTTCGAAAGCATTGACCAGGGTGAGTGCGTCCTGGCTGACAAAGTGCAGTTCAGCCCACAAACGATCCAGCGTAGCGATTTGTTCGTCATCCAACATCAAACGCGACAGCAGTTCGTCTTCGCGATGAAACAGCGTCAGCGTCACGACTTCGTCGACGGGCACAATGGTCGTGTAACAAACGGTCGCGGGAAAGATCTGGCGGAAGTCATCGAATGCAGATTCAAGTCGCTTGCGTGCCACGCTCTCATCGTGGACCAGCACCGGAGCATCGAACGCCATCGATGGCATGCTTGATGTCCAGGCCCCTTGCAGTTTCTGGGCGTTGTAAAAACTGGGACGCAGCCCGGTGACGATCGGTTTTGTGGTCGAGACCTGCAACTGCACGCTCGCTTCATCACCGCTGCTTGCATGCAATCGTCCTTCCACAACAAACTCCGCTCCATCGACAAGTGACGCAGGTAGGTGGACTTCAATCAATGACGGTGCCCGCACGCACAGACTGTTCTCGGCGCTGTCGCTACCGTCCGGATGTTTACCAAAACGAGCTGGATCGATGCCGTAGGGAACTTCCGATTCGTCGCCAGTTGTTTCCGCTTGCCAGCGCCATGCCGATGCCAACAACGGCCCCGTGTATGACAGCAGTTGTGCATGCGTCGTACGATCAGGTGAATCGTCAGGAATCGCATCAAGGTCTTGCTGCAACAATTGCTGGACTTGTTCAGCGAGCCGCGATCGTGCTTCGACACTGTTCGCCCGTCGCCATTGAGCCAGCAGCGATTGTGCGGGAACAGTGGCCGTGCCTCCGGGCATCTCTGGTTCACCAAAGAAGTACCAAACCTCGCGATTGCCGTGTCGATCGGCGTGCGGATTTCCGGCCAGGATGTCGGGAACAACGGCGCTGGCTAAGTCCCATTCTTTCTGAGCACCTTGAATCGTAAGTTCGATCGCCGTGAGATCACAGACATGGTTTCCCTGGCCGGGACCAATCACCAGCGCGATCATATCGCCAACCTGCACCGACACGTTTTCAAAACGTCCAAGCTCGCTGATTTCGTTCCCGTTCGTGACGCCACTGGCGAACGCTTCCCGCGTGTTGCCTCGACGTACTTCGAGCGTCCACGTGACTCCATTACCGCACGCGGTGTGCGCGTCCTGCACGCTCCCTGTGATCGCAACGTCTCCCGCTTCCGGACAACGCCAACCGATGACTGACGACAGCGTTGGCGAAGGATGGGTGGCAATGCTAAAGGGCTTCATCGTTCCCGGAATCTGGACCGTTGCATCAGAAGAATTCGCGAGCACACTGTAAGCCTCGTCGCCGCTCCAACCCTTGATAAAACCATAATTGCCCACGCTCTCGGTCTTGCCCGTTAGCAGCTTGCCGATCGTCACTTCGCCCGATGGATTGTTACCGTGCTGGATGCCAAGATAGCTCAGCCAACCGGCCAGCACTTCGGGATCGACCGCATGTTTCTTCGCAAGACTTGCAAGGTCGATCGGTTCGTTTGCCACTTGCGCTTCGTGTGCAGCAACGAGGCATTGCGTCGCGGTCGCCGCAATGGCATCGCGCCGCTTCAACAACTGATGTACGACGCCACGCAAATCCTTCAGCAACAAATCAGGCCTGCCCTCCGAAACAATGCGTCCATTTTCCCATAAGGCGAAATCGTGCTCATTGCCATCGCCCACATCGTCGGCCGACAAGTAAATCACCACGTCACGACCATCGCCCGGAGCGGTGAGCTTCACGCGGAATTCTTGTTGCGACGCAAGTGGCGACACAGGCTCCATCCAAGACTTCGGTCCACCCACTTTGCCGAGGTGGCCGATATTGGTGAACCGCCACAACGATTGCTGCCAAGGTTCAATATCCGCGCTAGTGAGTTCTCCCGTTCGCCACTTCGCGCGCATCGAGTCGAGTATCAATGAAGGCTGTGGGTCATGCAGCATCGCCCAGAGCAGCTCGAGATACTTCGCGTTCAAATTGCGACCCTCTGCGATCGAGGCGATGGTTGTGGTTCCGCCAGTAAGAGCCGTCCGATGTTCCATGGCGGCTGCAAGATATAGTTGCAGGGGAATTCGTCCGCCATCGTTGCTCACCAGGCCCGTTCCGCCCACGGTGACTTTTTCGTCCGCGCTAACGGTGAACTGGCTGTAAAAATTGCGAATACGTGCCAACGATTCGTTCGTCCAATCGCGTCGGGACGTCGATGGTGAAAAGCGAATTCCGTCCGGCAGCAGCACCGCGTGATCGGCTACTTTTTTCGCAGCGTCGAGATATTTCGTCAGTAGTGACGGCGACATGACCAGCGCCGCACCCGCGTTTGTAAAACCTTCGCCGGCAGCTCCATCAACCGGAAACTCCCGCGCCGGATCGAGCGATGCGACTCCCGTTAAATCACGCAGCGTGTAGGTGTATTCCCCATTCGAAAGCCGTCGCAGCACGACTGGCCCCGGATCGCCCGCGTTGGCCAGCGCCCACTGATCCAACATTTCCTGGAGTGACGTTATGAGTTTCGTTTTGAGTTCAGCAGGCAGTTGCGGCTCGTCCTTGGGCGGCATCTCACCATTGGCAAGCTGTTCCAGAACGTGTTCCCAAACCGCTGGTTGCCCGCCCGCGTTTTGCGAATTCGCAAACTGTTCCAGATCCAGCTCGCCCTCCTTCCGTTTCGTCGAGTGGCAGTGATTGCAGTATTGACGCAGAACCGGATGAATCGCTGTTTCAAATTCGTCCGCACCGACGGCGAAACCACCGGCAAACAACATCCACATGACAACCGTGCGGCACAGCGCAAGAGCTTGCACGTCTCCTAGCGGAGTGAGCCGTAGACGGATCGTAGGACGTCCTAAACGGTGTGGAGGGAACGTTGTCACGCGTAGCTTGCCTTAAAAAATAAGTCAATCATCGGATGCCCCGGATTCGTTTGAGGCCGTATTGATACTGTCGAACAGTTTCTTCAAACCATTGGCGTGACGGCGAGCAAGCTGCTCGCAACGATCTGCGTCACCCGACTGAATCGCATGGAGCAATTCACGATGCGATGCCGCTGTTTCCGAATGCGTCTGGGAAACTACCGAAGCATGCAATCGCTGCATGCTCGCCAACCAGAACACAAGCTGGGGTCGCAGTAACTGCCAAGCAGCAAGCAGCCTCGAATTTTCGGCGGCTCGGACGATCTCCTCATGGAAGGCGATATCCAGCAACGTTAACTGCAATAGGTCTGGTGCCGCTTCGCTCTGGTCAATGCAGCGAGTAAGTTTCGAGACCGCCCTCTCGGTCAACCGCGCGCACGCTAGACGAATCGCAGCACAATCCAATATCTCGCGAAACTCAACAATTTCCTGAACATCCGCCTGGCTGAGCGTGCGAACAATGGCCGTGCCTCGCGAATCAAATTCTAGCAGGCCTTCTTGCGCCAGTTGAAATTTAGCCTGCCGCACCGATGCGCGACTCACGCCAAACTGGGTCGCTAACTGGGCTTCTGCCAACGATTCACCCGGCTTCAGGCGCCCGTCCAGAATAGCCTCGCGCAACTGGCCTTCGACATCGCCCGTGACCGTTTGCTTTTCGACTCGACGAAAGGCGGCACTGCGATGAGGGCTGATTTCACCTAATTTACTCATTTCAGCAAGATATTTGGTCGACGGTCGACTGTCAACTATTTAGGGTTTCGCTGCTCATGGAATGACCAGAGACATGGCAGGTAGTTGGGCCGGCCTTTCCAGGCCGTCAAACACGTTCCAACGATGGCCTTGAAAGGCTATCCACGACTGGGGTGAGATCGGACCTTGGACCTCAAGCCACTGAAAGGCGACGCCCGGCTTTGGCTCATTGCCCGAATCTCCAGAATCACATGCCCGTGTACATCGGTCAGGCGACGCTGAATTCCGTTGGGGTAGCTGCCATCCGCAGCACCGGCGGTGACATACCTGTTCGGAGCAAGACCGAGCTACTCGGAGCAACACAGAGCCGGAGCAACACAGAGCCATCCACCACACACAGCAAACAAAAGTAGGATGGCCCTTCCGAGCCGTTGCTTACGGGCCGTCACTTCCGAGTCGTCACCGAGTTAAGGAAACCAACAACATTCGGGAAATCAACAACATTTGCCATGACGGCCCGAAAGCGGCCCGAAAGGGCCATCCTACCAAACGCGAGGCGTAGATTACTGTTGCGTGACACATATCAAATGATCTCCAAACCTGGCGACATTAAAAGGCGACGTTTCAACGCCGTTGACGACGTTCTCCAGTGTCAGTATTTGGGGAAGATGGTTGGCGTCGGGAAGCGGTCTTCGGGGCTGCCTTCGCCCAGGTATTCCTCCCGAGGCACTTGGACCTGTGGCCAGTTTGCTGGTCGGACACGGACGACTCTGCCAGGACGAATGCCTTCGATGATCAAGTCCGTTTCAAAGCGGATTCGGATGCCGCTGCTGCCCAGAGGCACATTTCCGTCCGTCTTGGTGACGTCGAGAACGGAACCTCTCGAGGCCATGTGCGCGGGTCCGTAGGCGCCGTGGGTGTGTTTCAGTGTGTTCTCGACTGCATTCATCTGCGCAAGGCCATCCTTCTTGAAATCGGCGTAGAGGGATTCGTCCATGCCGCCGAACAAGGTTGCGGTCACCGTTGCCTGGCCGAATTTGCCGTACTCGACGGCATCGATCCAGGCAGGCATCCAGCGGCTGCGGATGAAGGCTTTATGCGTCTCCGTTTGATGGCGGGTGGCGCGCTCGATCGCCGTCTCATCCAACCAAATGTCTGAGATGTGAAAGCGAGTGAACACACCGTCTGGCGTAGGCTTCCAGGTAATCCCGAGTAGTACGGCTTGGCCATCCAGAGACTTCTTTCCCTCGGCGGGCCAATTGCCCTCAGTAATCAAGTCTTCGATGCCGAGACGCTCGCGGCCGCGCCAAATATGGGTGGCGGCGTCGAAGGTCATCTTCTCTTCGCTGGCCATACTGTCACTGCCATCTTTCGGCTCGCGGCGGGCGACGATCATCCCCTCATTATTTTTGAGGTCCACTTCTTTGAGCTTCCAAACCAGTCCCTCGCGCTGGCAGTGACTGGGTTCGTCTTCGAGGAGGAGAACGTGGTTCTCGGCAGGGAAAATTCCAGCACCGCGATTGTGGTTTGCGTCATCGTTCTTGTTGTCGACGGGCAACACTGGCACGGCCGAAATATTGGGATCAGGCGGGAGGAAGGCCCGCACGTGCAGCACGGTCCCCAGCGGGATGTCACGAAGATCCGCTGGTGCCCCGCGATAGCGAACGATGCCGTAGGGGAGCATTGCGAAGGGATGCGGATCGTTGCGGAAAAACATGCCTGCCCCTTGCACGCGGATGCTCCCACGGCGATTGGCATGATCCACGAACACGAGTTCGCCCCGGTAGGAGTGCGCCTGTTCCAGCGGAGGAAACTTCCCGACTTCGGGGCGGAAGGGTTCGCCTTCGCCGTTGACTGTGATCGCGAAGAGGGACACGCCGAGATAGATCGCGGCAATCCAACAGGTAGATCTGAATGGTGTCATCGTTCGATTTCCCTACATCAGAATTTTGGGAAGATATCAGGAGTCGGGAATCGGTCTTCATGGTCGGAATCGAACAGGTATTCCTCGCGAGGCACTTGCATCTTAGGCCAGCTTTCGGGGCGGACGCGGACAACTCTTCCTGGGCGAATGCCTTCGATGATCAAGTCAGTCTCAAAACGGATCTGGATACCGCTGCTGCCCAAAGGGATCTCTCCAACTGCTTGAATGACGTCAAGGATATTGCCATTGGACGCAACGTGGGAGGGACCGTAGTGGCCAGCGGTGTGCTTCAAGGTGTTCTCAGCGCCATTCATTTGTGCTCCGACGCCTTGCTGGAAGTCAGCGTAGAGAGTGGACTCCATGCCGCCGAACAGCGTCGCGGTGACGGTAGCGCGGCCGAACTTGTCATACTCGACAGCATCGACCCAGGCCGGCATCCAGCGGCTGCGGATGAACACAGTGTGTGTGTCGGTCTGGAATTGTGCCGCGTGTTGAATGGAGTCTTCGTCTAGCCAGATGTCCGAGATGTGAAATTGGGTGAATGCGCCACTCAATCCATCCCCCGGTGCAGGCTTCCAGGTGATCCCGAGCAGGACATCCTGCCCACGCAGATCTTTCTTGCCGCTGGCTGGCCACGCTTCTTCGGCGACCAGATCCGCGACTCGAATGACCTCGCGGCCGCGCCAGATGCGAGTGGCGGCGTCGATGGTCAGCTCTTCGTCCCTGAGCTTGCCGTCTCCGCCAACCTTCGGCTCGCGGCTAGCGATTATCTTCCCCGCGTTGTTCTTGAGTTCCACTTCTTGAAGCTTCCAGACCATTCCCGCGTGCAGGCAGTGGCTAGGCTCGTCTTCGAGAAGGAGCACGTGGTTCTCGGCGGGTGACGTACCAGTGCCACGATAATGCCCCGCGTCTTTGTCTTTGTTATGAACGGGCAACACCGGCACAGCGGAAAGCTTTGGGTCAGGCGGGAGGAACGCACGGACATGCATCACAGTGCCGAGCGGAATGTCTCGGAGATCCGCCGGTGCGCCGTGATAGCGGACGATGCCGTAGGGCAGCATGGCGAAGGGCTGCGGGTCATTTCGGTAAAACTTGCCCGTCCCTTCGACGCGGAGACTCCCGCGGCGGTTGGCATGATCCACGAAGACAAGTTCGCCCCGGTAGGAATGCGCCTGTTCCAAAGGAGGAAACTTCCCCGCTTCAGGACGAAACGGTTCGTCGGCCAGGGCTGGCGCAAGAAGTGAGAGATAGCTGCAAGTAATTGTTGCAATCGAAATCTTCGCGAAAAAGAGTATGATTAATGAGTAATGGAAACTGAAAAATGCGAAATATGGGGTAGTGTCGCATTGCGAATTCGCGTGAGTTCTAACCGTCAACCTCAGCACGGATGAGCTCGTTGATAACGAGTCGAGTGCGGATAGGTCGCTTGCATCAAAGTGATTCTCATTTTGCATTTTCAAATCTCCAATAATCATTACTCATTCACCACCCATATTCGCCTTGCCCTTCAATTTTGCATCAAACCTCGATTACCTTGTTACTGTCGCCAAACGTGTCCGTCTCCACTCCCATGCGCTGGGCCATCATCAGCAGCAGGTTGCTCATGTGGGCGTCGGTGTTCGCAGGGCGGCTGCAGAGCGAGTAGTGTTCGCCAGGCTTGTCGAGTTGGTAGCCATTGAAATGGCCCTGGTTGAAATCGAGATGGCTGCCGTGCTTCAGACCCAGGTCCGAGCCGCCGGCAAGCACCAGCGGAAGGTTGGCGTTGCCGTGGCTGTGACCGTACGACATACCGCTTCCAAAGAGTGCCATCGTTGAGCCTAAAAGCGGTTTACCGTTGAGATCTTTCGTCTCCGCAAGCCGAGTGAGGAAGTAGCTGAACTGCTCGATGGCAAAGGTGTCGTAATTGGTGAGCTTCTCCATGTAGCCCGCATCGCCGCCGTGGTGACTGAGCTGATGCCGTGACTCAGTAATGCCGATCTCCGGAATGGCGAATGCATCCCCCTCGCCTCCCAGGCTGAACGTGGCCACGCGAGTCACATCTGTCTGGAAGGCAAGCACCATCAGGTCATAGACGGAGCGAAAATAGTCGCCTGCCATGGTTTGCGCTACGTCGCGATTGGTCCGCTTGCGAGCCGCGTCGGTAACATTCGGCAGCGGAGTGTCGAGCCAGGCATCGGCCCGCCGCGTGCGAATCTCTGCCTCACGCACGGAAGAGAGGTATTGTTCCATGCGACCTTTGTCGGCAGCGCCCATTTTCTGCTCGAGCCGGCGCACTTCCTCCAGGTTGTCGTCGAGCACGCTGGCTTTGCGACGCAGCGCCTTGCGCTGGGCAGCAATGCCTCCTTTCGGTTCCTCAAACAGCGACGCGAAGATCTCACTGCAACGACGCAACGCGGGGAGCTGGACGCCATCTGCGGTCCAGGCAAGGGAGCCCTGCGTGAGGGCGATCTCCATCGAAGGGTATCGTGTGTGCTGCGCGGTGATCGCCGCCATCTTCTGGTCGACGGAGATCGTATTGCGGTCCGAAGGGCCGAGCTTTCCACCGGTCAGCCAAACGGAGATGCAGTTGTGGTGATGGCTGATTGCCCCCGGATGATGCAGCCCGCTGATGGGAGTGATGACTTCGCGATGCTTCTCCAGTGGCTTGAGTGAACGCGAAAAATCATAGTCTTTGCCCGGCGTGGTGATCTGGTAATTGAGCGAATGGACGCCGTTGGCAAGGTAGATGAAAGCGCTGCGCTTTGGCGTAACGGTTTGTTCCTCTGCGGCCCGCAGCGGGACCATGCATTCCAGGAACGGCAGGGAGATGCAAGTGCCCATCGCACGCAGGGCGTGACGGCGGTTGATTAACCAGCGTTGGGAAAGATAGTTCATGGGGAAGCCTTTAGCAGTTAGCGGTTAGTTTCTTAGCTTTTGAATGAATGCGTTGAGCATGCGTTTGATTTCAGTAAGTTCGGCACTCGTCTTTTCATAAGTGTCTTGAGTTATGTACTGCAGGTCGTAAGCCAGGATGAGTTGGTATTCGAGTTCGGATGCGGAGCCCATAGCGTTGTCGAGGAATCTCGCGAAGTCTCTCTCAGTATTTCTTCCACACCCTTCCGCGATGTTGGTAGGAATCGACGAAGAAGACCGACGCATTTGGCTGACAAGGCCGTAGATTTCTGTTTTTGGAAAGCTCTGCGTGAGCCGATAAATCTCAAGAGTGAGTCCATGCGAACGGTTCCAAATCTGTAAGTCCCGAAAGTTCTTCATTTGCTGCTAAACGAGTCGTATTGTTTGGCCAAAGGCTCATAGCTAACAGCTTCATCGTTTCCTCATCAATTCCGACAAGGCCACCGCACGCACGATATCCCTGACTCGGTACTGGTTCTTCCTCGCTTCATCTTCAATCAACTTGAGGTCGTCTTCGTCATCCACAGTCAGCACGCGACGCAGGGCATACGTGCAAAGATGCTCAATGAAGGCCCGCGCGACCTTGTCTCGGTCTTCGAGCAACAGGTGTCTGAATTGTGCGGAATCGTTGAACGGACGACCGTCGGGCATCACGCCGGAGGCATCAGCCAATGGATCTTCACCCACGCCCGTTGGAACCTGCTCGCGCGTCCGCCACTGGCCGATGGCATCGTACTGGTCAAATGCCAAGCCCAAGGGATCGATGTTGCGATGGCAGGCCGCACAACTCGCGTTCTTAGCGTGTGCTTCAATTCTCTGGCGGATCGTGATCTTGGTACCCTGGGGCGGAATCGGTTCGATCGGATCCACGTTCGCTGGTGGTGGTGGCGGCGTCTTGTTGAAGATCGCTTCGCTGACCCAAAGACCTCGATGCACCGGGCGATGACGTGTTCCGTCCGAGGTCAACCCGAGCACCGCACCCATCGTCAGCAGACCGCCACGATGGTCTTCGGGCTTGAGCGAGACTCGCTGGAAGCCAGCCGTCTTCGGCTCCGGCAGTCCGTAAAAATCGCAGAGTCGGGCATTCGCCATCGTCCAGTCGGAATCGAGGAAGCTATCGATGGGCAGATTCTTTCCGAGCATCTCGCGGAAATACTCGACCGGTTCGGCCTGCATGCTCGTTTCGAGCCAGTCGTCGTAGGTTGGGTACAGCTTCTTGTCGGGCGGGAACATTCCCACGCGATGCAGTTGCAGCCACTGACGCGAGAAGTCGTCGATGAAGCGGTTGATCTTGTCGTCCTGGAGCATTCGATCCACTTGGACGGCGAGGATTGGTGAGTGGAGTAGATTCGAAACCTGCTCTTGATTCTCTGGCACGCTGAAAACCTGCCCGACGAGGTCCTCGTCAGGCATGGAACTCCACAGGAAGTACGAGAGTCGCGAGGCGAGTTCCGAGTCGGTTAGACGTTCGCGGATCGCTGGCTCGCCTTCGACGAGATAAATGAAATTTCTCGAAGTCAGCACGCCCTGCATTGCGATGCGGTAGGCAACGACTGTTGTTTCGCCCGCTTCGCGTTCCTCGCGGTAGGACTGCAAGTAGTTCTCTAACTCATCCACTGTCACTGGTCGTCGCCAGGCTCGCTGGGCAAAACGCTGCAGATGTTCCGCAACCAACTCGGGAGTGGCGTCGTCAGGTGGTAGGACTCCCTGTCGCCGTGACTCTTCCTCGTCTGTGACCAGCGGCCCTTCCCATTCGATCCAGTCCAGTATCACCGTGGAAAAGATACCATTTCCGTCGCCGTCGAACATTTGCGGAGCGTTCGGGTTCAGAAGAGAGGACTCGCTGCTGTGCGTAAAAATATACGCCCCGCTACCGAGCGCATTACGGAAGGCCGCGCCTTGTCTGCGGTCCACTCCATCGGTGGCCACCACGCAGAAGTCGAGAGTCGCGGGCATCTCGAGAAAGACTTCGAACTCATACACCTGCGGGCTGTCTTCCGCCGCCGTCAAGTCAAACTCGATGAGGCCATCCACCGTCTCCTCTCCCGTCCGTTTTCCGATGCTGAGGTGAGCTGTCTGGCCGCCACGCGGACGGATTCCGCTTGCCTGGAGGCGGACTTTGTAAAGCCCGCTGTGCTCTGGGCCTGTTTTTCCGAACCAGTTGGGAGAGAACGCTTGCTGAACGTTTCCGGGGTAAAGGAGATAACGTAGCGGACGCGTGATGCCAAAGCGGTCCAGCGCCGCCTGTTGTTCTTGTCCGCCACCGTAGCGCAGCTCTGCCGCCGTCTTGCGAACCTTGCGAGCCTCGCTGGACGCAACGGGAAAGGCACGATCGAGCACGAGTTCTGCGGCGCGGTAGTAGCGATCGATATGCGAAGGCGAAAGCGAAAGCTGCGAGCCGATGCGTTCATAGCCATGCCACAACGTGTCTTCATTCAATTCGCCCGGCTTCGTCGGATCGTAGCGCACGCCAAGCAGATCGTAGACCGTGTTCTGATACTCTTTTCGGCTCAGTCGATAATGCGCCACCGCCGGCCGCGCCGCCATCCGCGCCGCCCGGCCTTCCTTGAGTCGTGCGTCCAGATTCGCAACGAACGCCGCGATTTCGCCCTGAGTCGGTTGCGGTTCCGTCTCCGGAGGCATCTCGCCGCTGTTGACCTTATCGATTGCCTCCACCCAGTGATGCGAGTCTGTGCCTGACTTGAAGTCGCGAGACAATTTGTCAATACGCACATCCCCCTCTTCCTTTTGAGGCCCGTGGCAGCAAACGCAGTGCTTCTCCAGAAAGTCCTCAAACGGTTCCGCTCCGCAAGCAGCACCAGCGAATCCGAACCCGAGGCAAACGCAAACCCAAACGGCGAAGCTGGAACGCAACAAATCTCGAATGTGGACCATGGTCTTTGTCATGACGCAATGATCTCCGTTACGACCGAACCATGCACATCGGTCAGTCGGAAATCGCGGCCGAGGCGGTTCCAGGTAAGTTGGGTGTGATCGATAGAGAGCCATTGGTGAACCAGAGGTGGCATGAACGATATCTGTAAGGGCTAAACCGTCAAAGCCAATCGCGGTGGTTTGCAACAGGTGACGGCGATCAAATGGGACTGTATGTTTCATGGTTCGGTTGTTCATTTGGAACATCATGTCGTTTTAATGATCGTGTTGCTAGGCAAAAGGTCACTAGCGTTCTTCTCGCGCACTAAGTGATACGTCACTGGTGGAAACGCCCAGTGCTTCCAAACTTCCTCAAGTTCAATCGATCGAATCGGAGGATCGGTGACGGCCGGGCCGCTGTCACCACCTTTTGTCAAACCCACGCGATGATCCACGTACAATCCGCCCTGCACAATCATCGCCCTTGCTGCGTGACACTCATGACAATGCTCGACCAGCACGGGACGAATTTTCGATTCGAAGAATGGCTGTTGCTGCTGCGTGAAGTCGCGAGGTTCACTCGTCGCGATACGTGAGATCAAACTCTTCACGACCGCAACATGAACATGTCAGTCATGTTAGCAGGGCCAGCAGCTATATCAACCTGATACTCAATGGATCGATGACCAGCAAATCACAAACTTCTTGGCTGGCTTCGACAACCTATGGCAGGCCTTGCCGACCAAAGAACAAGTGCATCTAGTCCGACTTCTGGTCGAGAGCGTCAACTTCGATGGCCCAGGTGGCAACGTGGAAATCACGTTTCAACCGACAGGTTTGAAAACATTGACCGAGACTCAATTGGAGCACGCGCAATGACCGAACGACTATTCCTTTCGCGAGCAAATTGATCAAAGGGCGTCGTGGACTACTCGCCGACGCAATAGAGATGCTGTTCGCCGCGAAGGTAGATGCGACCATTAGAGATCGCGGGTGAGGCGAATACGGATTCACCGAGTTCGTTAGTTTGAAGGATTTCAGCGGTGCGTGCCGCCCTCATGACTTGCGTGATGCCTGTGTCCGCAGTGAAGTAAACAAGGTTGTTTGCGGTCACCAACGAGGCACTGAAGTGACGTCCCAGTCGTTCCCGCCAAAGATGCTCCCCGGTTTCAGTGTCGTAACAATGGCCGATTCCCCGGTCGTCCGCGACAAATAGTAATCCATTGGCCACGACTGGTGACGGGACATAGGACTGTGAATCGGTGACGTGCCATTGCACGTGTGAATCGGTCACGTCGTTCTTGCCGCCGGGACGAATCGCCATCACGTGATACGTCGGAAAGCCTGCATTGAGGTAGAAGTACTTGTCATCGAAGACCATGGACGACACGAATTGTTCAGTTGGACCTTCGATCCACCACAAACGCTCGCCGGTGTCAGGATCAAACCCAGCGACACGTTTGCTGCCAGACAACACGGCTTGCATTTTGCCATCGATCGGTCGTAACAAGGGTGTGGAATAGCTACGGGTTTGGTGAACTCGCGGTGTCTTCCAGACAAGTTCCCCGGTGTCCTTCCGCAGTGCCGCGATGTAGGACTCGCCATCATGGTCGCCGTTGATGATCACGAAGTCGTTGTAAAGCACGGGACAGGTACAAAAGCCGTGGACGCTGGAGAATGCGCCGGCAGCGACTAACCATTGCTGATTGCCTTGGTAGTCGAATGCCGCCACGACCATTTCACCGGGAGCACCTTTCGTCTCGGCTTGATCGTCTGTGCGAAAGAAGGTCACAAAGACATGCTCACCATCAGCCGCTGGTGTGCCCGAAGCAGCACTGTTGAGCTTGTGCATCCCTTCAAGCGGCGACGCCACGACGGCGCGGGTCCAGTGCATCGAGCCACTCAAGCGATCCAGGCAATGAAGCATTCGCTCAGAGGTGTTGGCATCAAACGCCGTCACAAAGATCGCATCACCCGAAACGATGGGGGACGAGTAGCCGGACCCAGGAATGGGAGTTTTCCAGAGGATGTTTTGACCGCTGGTACCATTCCAAACAATGGGGACGCTCGTCTCCAGGCTCGTGCCATCACCGCGAGGTCCTCGCCACCCGGGCCAGTCTTCACCGATTGATACGGAAGCAATCCAGAACGTCAAGATCAAGCAACCAAAACGCATCGCACAAGCCTATTGAATGGGAATCGAATCCGCACAGTCTACTCGAATTCGGCCCATCCAACGGTGCTAGGCTCTATCTATCAACGGATACAAACGTCGAATTATCGACGCACGGCCAGGCAATTTATCTTGCGAACCACGAGCGATAGGTCTTGATGTAGCTGCGAAAAGACTCGCGATGATCGTCGGCACTTGTAGCTAGTTTCGTGCTTTTGGACGACACGCTAGAAATTCTGAGTTAAGATCGGGCGGTAAATGCCGTAGCCACACTCTGTTTCTCGACTGCTCATGGACGAGGCACTGACGAGTCCTGATTGCCAATGCGCAAAACAACCAAAAGCCTGCTTACGAATCGATACCTTGTTCGCTCTCGAAAGCCGATGAAACGAAATTAGTATCCGTCCACTATGTAATTCTTTGCTCCCAAATTGATTGGGCACCCACCGAGAAAACTCACTGTGGCAGAACGATCCAGTCCTCCAAACAATGCTGAAGGGTCAGCTACAACGAAGCCGCCGGCGTTGTTCTATATCCGACGTGGTGAAAGCGTTATCGGTCCTTTAAGCCAGCAACAGTTGGCACATGTAATCGTCACAGACCAAGTCTCAACGGAGTGCGGCGTTAGCCGTAACTCGAATGGACCTTGGCGAGCAATTTCAGCCGTGCCCCAGTTAGTTGCGTTGGTTCCGTCGCCTGTCGTCTCCCCAACGTCGATAACTCAAGAGCCGTTGCCACCGACTGCGACGAATAGCTCAACAACAACTATTTCTGGTGCCACCTTTCAATCGGCAGACTTCAAGCCTGTTGCAGCGCCGCCGAAGTCCCTTGCGAGCGTGACGCCGCCACCGCTGCCGAATCGGACTAGCCCACTCGAAGACCCACTGACTCCAATTGTCGCTACGCTCATCGATTCACAGCGTACGCCGACGTTTCCGCTTATTGAAACGGACCCTGTTGCGGGTGGCGGGTTGAGACAAACGATTGCTCAGAACACCAAGCGTTTGGTTCAGACGGGACGCGAGGTAACTGGACGAATCTACGAGCAAGGTCGCGAGCATGTCACAAATGCCTACCGAGAAGCGATCAGCGCCGTCGACACATCGGAGTCAATCAAGATCGAAGGTAGCGTCGTCTTTGGACGCAAGGATTCCGAGGTAGACGTGCTCCTTTCGCATCCGCAAGTATCGCAAAAGCACGCAGTGGTCGAGCGAGATGTTGAGGACGTGTGGATAAGGGATCTCGGTTCCGATGGCGGAACATTTGTTGCCGGAGAGAGAATCCAACAACGCACGCTGTTGCCGGAGAACAGTCAAGTCGGGATCGGTCCCTACTTGTACCAACGAGTCGGCGATCGGCTGGTAAGTCTCACTCGCGTCAATAGCACCGAGTTGGTGTGTCGCGAGCTAAAGCAAGTCGTCACGGATCGGTCGACCGGAGATGAATTAACAATTCTGAACGAGGTGTCGTTAGTGGCGAATCCTCGCGAATTCCTGGTTCTGCTTGGGCCTTCGGGGAGTGGTAAATCGACACTCCTGAATGCATTGGCGGCACGGACGCTACCGACGAGCGGTGACGTGGCAATCAACGGTCAAAACCTCTACGCAAACTTTGATTCGCTTAAACAGTCAATTGCCGTCATCCCACAAAAAGACGTCCTGCATGATCAACTCAAGCTGCACCGCGCGTTGGCCTATACAGCCCATCTCAGACTGCCGCCGGACTCTAGTCACGGTGAAGTGCAAGCAATCATGGACGATTTGCTAACGACCGTTGAACTATCGGATCGAACGGACACACCGATTCATGCGCTCAGCGGCGGCCAGATCAAGCGGGCTTCTGTCGCGAATGAGTTGCTTTCCAATCCCGGGCTGATCTTTGTTGACGAAGCCACGTCAGGTTTAGATGAATACACCGACGGGGAACTAATGAGCCTGTTTCGGCGACTGGCCGAAGACGGCAAAACGATCGTGTGCATCACGCACAACCTCACCAACGTCGAGAAGTTCAGCCATCGCGTCGCGATACTTGCCCCCGGCGGATACCTCGCCTTTGTGGGCAAACCTGCTGATGCTCTCGAGTACTTCAACATTCGAGCACTCGGCGATGTCTATTTGCGATTGAAGGATCAAAGCGGTGAGCAGTGGAAGCAACAATTTTGCACCACGGATGCCTACCTGGAACTTGCCGCTCATACGGAATCCATCATCGGGCGAACTCGTCCGACGCTCGCTGAACGTGGTCGGCCATCCCCGCTTCAGCACATTGGGATCTTCGTGCGACAGACCCACTTGCTAGTGCAGCGAGGGGCGGAGATTCAGCTTGCTGATCGAAACAACCTGTTGATGGTCATCGGCCAGTGCATGATGGTCGCTCTGCTCATCAGCCTCCTCTTTGGAGATGCCACGTTGTCGAACCAAGAACACTTTGGTGATAGCTACCGGGAGACGCAAGCGATCCTGTTTCTAATGACGATCAGTTCATTTTGGTTCGGTTGCAATAACGCCGCGAAAGAAATCGTCAAGGAACGCTCCATTTACGAACGGGAGCAGGCGGTGAACTTGAATGTCGGAAGTTATTACGTTTCGAAGTTCATGCTACTTGCGAGCGTGACAACGCTTCAGATCGCGTTTCTCTTCATTGCCGTACGGTTGGCGACGGGGCTGGAAGGGAACGAGTTGCTTTATTCCCTTTCACTCTGGATAACGGGCATGACTGGAGTGTCACTGGGCCTCGCCGTATCCAGTTACGCCAGTAGCGAAAACGTTGCCGTGACCGCTGTTCCACTGGTCGTCATCCCCCAAGTCATCCTCGCAGGGATGATCGGCCAAGTTACGGGATTGGCCAAGTTCATCGCGGCAATCTTCGTCACATGCTTCTGGAGCTTCGGAAGTGTCGCCGCAACGATCCCGGAATCACTAGGTTTCGTACCAGCCGAGTCGATTCAGAACGAGCACTATTGGTTCAGTCTCGCTGCGGTCAGCATCCACCTCGGGCTTTTCGCCGCACTCGCGATTGGACGCTTGGTAGCTGTTGGTCGACGCTGGACGCTAACAAGGACGGACTTCGAACGCTGGATGAGAACCACCGGAGCGATTGTCACCAACCAAGCCGGCAAGCTCACCACCCCAGTACAATAGTTGTGACACGGTCGTTGAACTCGCGTTGATCGAGGTGCCCTCTTGGCCATGATTCACGGCTCGCTCCCAGCTATCGACTCACCGAGTTCCAGCCCCCTCATAGGCTTCTGGTCGATCTAACGTGCGTTATCTTGAACTTCGTACTCGCTCAAGTTGGCATCGGCAGGCTCCCGCGAATCGGTCGATAACTGGACCGTCCAGTAAGCGATTCTTGTGTTACCAGCGAGCGCTGAATGTGCTTCCACGACGGAGGTTAGCTCTACGGCGTTTTGTTGCAGAATTAGCCTATTGCCGCGCCAGCCCAAAACTTTCCAACCCTGATCGATCAGCAACTTGCGAACCGCCTCCTTGGTTTCTTCGACGCCAACGCTCGTTTCATACGACGCGATGTTATAAGTCACATTGACAAATTCCGCGCCCGGCGGCACCGGCAGTTTGCTCACGTTGACGTTGCTATTGTTTTGCAGTCGCACCAGGACTTTTCCCGGCTCGTCGTGTAATTGGACGGTGACATAGAGGTGAAATCCCGAGCGGACGAACTGACCTTCGGCGTATCCCGCGGAGATATCGGATTCGGACAACTCCTTCCACTGCTGCTCTAGCAGGTTACGGCGCTGAAACTCATACTCGTTTCTCACATCAAATGCCTTCAGTCGAGCTTCATAGTCCAAGCAGGCAACGGTTCTTGTCGTAACTTCCCCAGCGCCGGGCAGGAGTGGAAATGTCGAGAGATCGATTGTCGCTGCAGCTTCAGCCGCGGTCGCCGGCTTGCGCACATCTTCATCCAGAGGTTCCGCCGCCTCGGCGGCTGTCTCTTGCGGTGCTGAATTTGGCAACGCCTTGGCGGCGGATTTCATCGGCGCTGCGTCCGCCTTCTGATTCGCGTGGGGACCGCACCCAGAGAAGCAGCCAATGATCGACAAGCCCAGTACCAGCCTGCTGAATGATTCTAATCGCATCAAGCAATTTCCCTGAAAGCAAGGCAATGCACCGGAGGGACTAGTCTACCAATTGTTCACCGCCCAAAACCGGAACAACCTGCACGTTCACTCGATTGTATCATGTCCCCACAACTCCATGACAAGCAAGCTGGGGAATACGATGGGGTAGATCCAAGACTCAATCTGACGGTGCGAATTGCATAATGAAGGCGTGTCCTGAGCAGGTTTCCTTCCTGCAACGGACGCCAGTGATCCTGCTCCGGTGAACTTTGCTAGCGACTTTGGAGAGTCATGCTCACCCAGATAGCAGTTCGTCCCATTGAAGGTGACGACAGCTTGTCCGCTCACATGGGAGCGATAATCAGGAACAGTCTTCTTTGGTCGGCCCATTTCGTGCAACTCCGTTGTTTGGAGTATTTGATATGGAATATCAGAAACTCCAAATTGACGGGTCGCACGCCGGAGTGGCGGCCACTCTAAATTGAGTGCTGACCAAGACTTAGAAAATACACCCGGAGGGATTCGAACCCCCAACCCTCGGTTCCGAAGACCGATGCGCTATCCAGTTGCGCCACGGACGCATGTGATGCGTAAGTTCAACGTCCGCAATGATTTGCGGCGGCTGGCTAGAAACGATATTCCATCGCCAACAGTCCATGTTTTATAGGCTTTTCGGACCTGTACCAGTAGTTCTCGGACACTTTTCGGACAATCGCCACCATCGCGATTCTCAGGTCGTGGAATGGCGTCCGGCAAATGGGTATGATGAAATCCTCCCAAACTGCCCAATTTGCGGCAAATGCGTTCTCCTG
Organism: Pirellulaceae bacterium; assembly: GCA_041739875.1. Classification (GTDB taxonomy): domain Bacteria; phylum Planctomycetota; class Planctomycetia; order Pirellulales; family Pirellulaceae; genus JBBSJZ01. Next base: position 193 of record JBGSNA010000032.1, on the reverse strand, counting down.
TTGTGAAGGGTTTTACGATGGTTGATATTGCCGATGCAGATGCCCTCCATACGTCGCGCGGTCTGGCCAATGATCGTCAAACGGCACCGAACGGGTTGCGATCATCTCAAACTACATTGGTGCAGCCAACGCCGGCGTCGCCCGCCGTAGAACTTGCCGAAGAGATTGCCTCTCATCTCTGGAGTCAGTTGCC
>JBGSNA010000379.1:0-3894 GCA_041739875.1 Pirellulaceae bacterium | reverse complement strand
ATGATCGATGTGGAAAAATCGCTTGTCGAGCAGTACCAGCTTTTCGACGGGCTGTATCAATTGGTAATGAAAGCTTCAACGGGGCGAATCAAGAGTTCTGTCATCAGCGGGTTTGAAGTCGAGATTGAGGCATTCTTTGATGATGTGCATAACTTGGCGGCGCTTCGGAAACTGTTCATTTCTTGAAAGTCATTCACACCATCGCGAGCACGCGTCTGGATCATGGGGGCACCTCGCGAAGCGTGCCTGCGACGTGTGAAGCATTGGCCGCTGCGGCTATCGATGTGGATTTGATCACGGCGCGTCCTGCGGATGAATCCATCGCGTGTAACGTCCCTGCGCCGCCGGTCATCACCCATTGGGCTCGTGAGTCTCGTCGGTGGCGCCAGTGGGGTGTCGGACGCCAGTTCGTTCAACTTCTAGCGGAAGCGATCGACTCCGCGAATCATCGCGTAGTTGTTCACGATCATGCCATATGGCTTCCCACCAATCATGCTGTCGCGGCGTATTGCCGAAGGCACAAGCTGACGCGCGTCGTCAGCCCCCGTGGAATGCTCGGTGATTGGGCGATGAAGCACGGTGGCTGGAAAAAACGTATTGCGTGGCGTGGCTACCAATGTCGTGACTTGGAAACGGCCACGGCCTTTCATGCGACAAGCGAATTGGAGGCGGATGAGATTCGTGCCTTGGGTTTTTCGCAGCCAATCGCGGTCATTCCCAATGGCATACTGCTCCCGAAACAACTGCCCGATCGCCAGCCCACTGTTCGACGTCAAGCACTCTTTCTCTCTCGCATTCACGCAAAAAAGGGGCTTGTCAATTTGGTGCGAGCGTGGGGTCGCGCCAATCCATCGAGCGATTGGGATCTCGTGATTGCGGGTCCAGATGAGGGTGGACATCAAGCTGAGATTGAGCATGAAGTTCGTCGAGTCGGCTTGGAGAAGCGAATTCGATTCATCGGTGAACTGGATAGCGATTCGAAGTGGCAAGCGTATGCGAATAGTGAGCTGTTTGTACTCCCGTCCTACAGCGAGAACTTCGGGATCGTGATCGCCGAAGCGATGGCCGCTGGTTTGCCTGTGATCACGACGACGGGAACTCCTTGGAACGTGCTCCACGATCGGAATCTTGGTTGGTGGATTGAACCAAGTGAAGATGCGCTGACATTGGCACTGTCGGAGGCATGTGCGATGTCTCCTGAGACGCTCGCTTCCATGGGCAAGCGTGCTCGTGACTACGCGATCAAGACATTTTCCTGGACGGATGTTGCCAATCGTTTGCGAACCTTTTACGAACACTTACTCGAATCAAAGTAATCCGTGGACCTGAGCCAAATCACACCCCTGATCTTGACGTTCAATGAGCAGGACAACCTGCGACGTTCACTGGAGAGGCTGAGCTGGGCAACACAGATTGTGATCGTCGATAGTGGTAGCACCGACGAAACGATTTCTATTGCATCGGAATTTCCGAATTCAACGGTGCACATTCGACCGTTTAACAACCATACCGACCAGTGGAATTTCGGGCTTGCCCATGTCGATACGCCTTGGGTGCTAACGCTCGATGCGGACTACATTTGCTCTCCGGAACTTGCAAGTGAATTTGTTGCCTTGGATGCAACCAAGGACGTTTACTACTCGCGTTTTCGCTACTGTGTTTTTGGACACGAACTGCGAGGTTCGCTGTATCCGCCGCGCGCGGTGCTTTTTAAATCGGGTTCACGAAAATTTGTCCCCGATGGACACACGCAAACACTTGATATCTTGGGCGCGTCAACCGGCGACCTCGATGCGTTCATCCTGCACGACGATCACAAGCCGCTTTCGCGGTGGTGCTCGTCGCAAGTGAAGTATGCGATCCTGGAAGCTGAAAAGCTTGAATCGAAGGACGCTGCTTCGCTGGGTTGGAAAGACCGCATTCGCTCGATGATGATCATCGCACCAGTGCTGACATTCTTCTATTGCCTATTCGCGAAGCGTTTGATTCTCGATGGTTGGCCGGGGATCTTTTATACGATGCAACGAGTGTTCGCCGAACTGACGTTGTCGCTCGTGCTGCTGGAAAAGAAATTGAGAAGCTAGTTGCTAGAGGCTAGCTGAACAGCGCCAACTTCGTTTAACCGTCAGCCGAAGGCGAACGAGCGCATCGTTCATAGTACGCCTGCGGCTGACTGTTAAACAAAAAATCGAACCCGGCCGCTGTCCAGCTAATCGCTAGTTGCTAGTTGCTAGTTGCAGAAGCGACGAGCGTGTAGAATCCGTTTCAGCCGCGTCTTGCTCCTGCATCCGAAACGATCAACGACATGCAACTGACCATTCAACTACCGCCGCGCGAGCAACAAATTGCGTTCAATCGAAAACGCTGGGGCGAAGTGCTGGAGGATCGCGGTTTGATCGACTTGCCCTATCGTATCGAAACGAACGAATATGGACAGATATTGATGACGCCTCCCGCATCCGGTGGACACAGCACACGCCAAACACGAATTCTATTGACTCTAGACAAGTTGCTCGGTGGCCAGCCATTGGCGGAGTGCCCCATCTCGACGATCGCAGGCGTGAAAGTCGCCGATGTGGGCTGGTATTCCCCTGCTCGCTTTGCCCAAGTCGAGAACCAAATCGCGTTTGAAATCGCTCCTGAAATTTGTGTGGAAGTGTGCTCACCGTGTAACACGGATTCGGAGATGCAGGTTAAGCGGCAACTATATTTCGAAGCTGGTGCAGAGGAAGTCTGGTTGTGTGAACTAGACGGGACGATGAATTTCTATCTGACCAACGCCCCCGACACCACGCAAGCTCAATTCAGCCGCTGCCCAAGTTTTCCGACGCGTTGCTAGAGGCTAGCTGGACAGCGTCAACTTCGTTTAACCGTTAGCCGAAGGCGAACGAGCGCATCGTTCATAGTACGCCTGCGGCTGACTGTTAAACAAAAAATCGAACCCGGCGCTGTCCAGCTAATCTCTAATAGCTAATAGCTAGTTGCTAGTTCATTTGGAGATAGCGATTTCGCTTGGCGTCCGCAGAGCTTCGAACAAAATCTGTTCGGTTGCACTGTGGCATTTGGGTTCCCCATGGTGAAATTGCTGGACTTTGAGGAACGTTTGGATGAACTCGAGAAGTCGGAGAACCCATTTGCGACCATGATTGCGGCACATTGGATGGCGATGCGCACTACCGGAGATCCGGAGGACCGTTGTGCGTGGAAATTGCGGCTTCTGCACCAGGAGCTTCATATGCCGTACGTCACCTCTATCGAGCGCCGAGCCATCGAACAGGGACGCGAGCAGGGACTCGAACGGGGACTCGTTGCTGGACGAGTTCAGATGCTCCAGCGATTACTCGGGGCGACTGAATCAACGCTGCCTGAACTTATCACTCAACCGCTTGAATCTCTGCGAGCCCTAGCCGAACGACTGGAACAAGAGCTGGCGTCGCGCCGACATGAAGGGTCGTAGGCGGGATCAAGAGGCACACGGAGTGTACTTTGCTCTTCGCTGTTTCTTTACGACTCTGCGTGAGCACCCTATTTGACTGTGCCGTCGTATTTAACGCTGGCCCACAACGGGTGGCTCTTGCTTTGCTGGGCTAGAGGCTCTTGCCTGGTACGTGGCACAGATCCGATTGGGGCAACCATCACGCGGTCTAACGTGGGCCGACGCACTTGATATGGGGGCGGCGACTACTCCGCGTTCTCAATTCGGCTTAACAAAACCGCCATTTCTTGTTTCAGCGTGGGGCTCAGTTCGTGAACCACTGTTGGGAGATCACGGCTGGCGTGCGTGATCGTGAGAACCGCGATCCCGGCTCTGATTTTGACACACGAGAGCAAGTGCTGCTCAACGCGAAAGAACAAGAGCGATTCATGCAGCAATGGGTTCGGGATTAGCAAATC
>JBGSNA010000262.1:0-13819 GCA_041739875.1 Pirellulaceae bacterium | reverse complement strand
GGTAATCTTCATGGATCAACTAAAACGTACGAAGGGGAATCACGATCGGTCGAATGACTTGCATGTTGTACCGCTTGTTCCCCAAGCGTGCATCCGGTTAGCCATCCTGGTTTGTGCTCGAAGGTCTTTGGCTCTCTTAGATAGTATTGAATTTTATAAAACGTCGTCGTCGTAATCAGTTCCGCTTGATGGTTACAGTTTGCGTTTTGGAAGAACTAAGTTGTTATCGCAGATTGAGTTACGAAGAATGCGGGGTTGTGGATAAGTTGTGATACCACTGTGATTGTTTTGTGATGGAAAAGCGAGTTTGATGACAAAGCTTGACGCACCCAATCGAGGGTATCCAAATCGAGAACAGAAACTGACACAGACTAACGACACAGTGTCGACGAGTTATCCACCGAAAAGAGAGGCGAATTTTCTAGAAAAGAAATCTCGGACTGGAACGATTAGGTTAACTTTTCGCTGACGTCTTGGGCGGCACGCCGAAGGTCGGGATCCGTTTCCAGAAGTGATTCCGTCTTGCGGATCGCGTGCAACACCGTGGTGTGGTCTCGACCGCCGAACTCAGCACCGATTTGGTTCAAGCTCAGTGTTGTGATCTTTCGAGCCAACATCATCGCCAGCGAACGGGCTCGCACGACGTTTTGGCGTCGAGAATCACTTCTCAGATCGCTGGAACGAAGGCGGAAGTGGCGAGCGACTCGCTGGGTGATTTCGGTGATCGAGACGCTTCGATCTTCGCTCAATTGGTCCAAAACCGACTGGATAGCCTTGGTGGTCACGGGCGAATCATTCATCCGACACCAAAGCGTTAATTGCTTGATACTCGCTAGCATTTGTCGAACTGAGATTTCTTCGCTGAAGCCCAATGACAGCAAATCCAGCAGGTCGTCCTCGACATCGAGCGTTAACGCCATCGCCAGCTCGCGTAGGATCAAACGCCGCGTGGATGGGCTCGGCAGCCGTACGGGGATAGTCAGTCCCGGCAATGACCGACTCACCAAACTTGGTCGCATTCCACGTACGTCCGAAGGCAAACGACGACACGTTAATACGGTGGGTCGGCCCAGGTCCAAACGGGCGCTAATTCGGGCAGCAAGCTCTTCTTGAGCCGCCGATTTATCCGACATTGAATGCAAATCATCGACAACAAGCACACTCGCTTCATCGATTTGGCGTCGAAACGGTTCTAAATCGTCCGCATCGACACATTCTGCGTATCGACGCGCGAATTCCGAGGCCACCCAGTAACCCAACCAAGTCGATTCTGAGTCAGTAGAATATCGTTCTTCTTCGCTGACCAGACTTAATTTGGCAGCCAAATGCAGGGCGAGAACCGTTTTTCCCGCACCCGATGGACCCACCAGGAGAATAGGGTTCGTGCCACGTAAAAAATTGGGATCCGATCGACAAACGAACGAAACAAGTCGGTTTTCTTCGCCAGCAATAAAGTACGGCAGTGCCGGTTCGGGCACGAGCGCATCACGCCGACGCGTCCGCATCGAAGGACGTTCGAGAGGGAACGATTCAACGGCCCAATCGTGGTTCAAAGACAAACCGTCACGCAGAAATTCGAGACAATCGGACTGACTTGCACCAACGGCGGTGACGCTATAAAAAGCCAAACCGGTTTGCGAAGCTTAATCATTGGTTGTGGAAAAGTCGACACCACAAGGATAGTTTTCCACAACCACTACTTGCGTAAACGGCGATAACAGCGGGAGATAATCTCGATCGCCTGGTCGAGTTCGATCATTGTCGAAAGCCTTGACATACCGAATCGGATGGCAGATTTCACAGCTTCATCGCTCGCTGACATAGCTAGCAGGACGTGACTGGGGGGGCTGCTTCCGCTGGTACATGCCGAACCGCTACTGCAGGCGATTCCGGCCAAGTCCAGCGCCATCAGCATCGATTGTCGGTTTGTGCCAACAAATGACAGACAACTCGTATTGGGCAGCCGATCGACCTCGCTTCCATGCACGATTATTTCAGGAAATTTGGCTAGCAACGAGCTTTCCAGGTGATCACGAAGAAGTCGCATGTGTGCCGTGGCAGCCATCATTTGGTCTGTGCCCAGGGTGATGGCGGTACACATCCCCACAAGTAGAGCGAGCGGTTCAGTGCCAGGACGCGAGCCAAGTTGCTGCTGGCCACCGAACAATAGGGACTCAATTTTCTCGTTCGCGGCGAGCCACAGAGCACCGATGCCAACAGGACCGTGAAACTTGTGCGGAGTGAGGGTTACCGCAGCGGCACCGATTTCATCGAGCTGGAATGGTTGTTTGGTTATCGATTGAGTCGCATCGATGTGCAAAGCGACACGATTTTGCTTGCATATTTTAGCAATACGCTCGATGGGCTGGATCACGCCAGTCTCATTATTGGCGGACATGATCGAAACGACGGTGAGCGGATCGGGGGATTGTTCGAGCCATTCTTGAAGCAAGTCACAGTCAACGACACCGTGTTGATTCACCCGCAAATAATGAACGGGGCGACCACGAAGCTCTTCGTTTTGTGCCACGGCCAGGACGCTGGGATGCTCGATATGGCTGACGATGAGCGGTCCTTTCCCGCCCCGCAGGCCATGCAGAGCTAGGTTATTGGCCTCAGTTCCGCCGCTGGTCAAAATCACGCGAGCGGAGCCTGGTTCGTTCAGACGAGTGCCAAGCAATCGCCCGATTTGTTCGATCGCTTCGTCCATCCGTCGACGAGCTTGCTGGCCAGCGGCGTGTTGGCTTGATGGATTACTCGGGCCGCCACGCATTTCGACGAGCATGGCGTCAATGACGAGCGGATCGAGCTGGGTGGTCGCGTTGTTATCGAGGTACATCAACCGATCTGTCCGTCACGGCTTGGCATCGAATTCGGCACGTAGAGCCAATAGGTCGGGGTCGTTGGGGTAATCGCCAAGAGCCTCGTTTACAAAGTCTTGGGCTAGTTCCACTCGTCCCGAAGCACGCGATTCACGGGCGATCGAGAGGTAATCCGTCCGAACCTGGTTATTCACGATGTCGCTGAATTCCGCAGAATCGCCAAGTTGGTGCGCCAATTCGAGGGTTTTCGGCAACAAAACATATAGCTCACGCGAAGCGATCCGCTGGACGATTGGCCAGAGAATCGCCGCAGACTGTGGATGGTCTTCGCTCCATTTTCGCCAGAAACTTGAGCCATGATCTAGCGACAAATGTCGAGCCAGCAAATGACCGTCCGCTGGCGTCGAACCGGTCAATCCGCGCGATATCGAGACCAAATGCCATTGAATCGGTTGGCCCTGAGGCACCGTGATTAGCCCATTTTGGCGAATGTACTGAGCCGCGTCGGACGTCGATGAAGAACGTTTAATGGGAGTAACTTGCAGGTGAATCCATGGAATTTCGAAGAACTCGAACTTTCGCTGCTGGAAATGACTCGGCGAGAATTCAACGCCCGAAACATGGCCTTGGGTGCGAATGACGAGAAAAAGGATCAACGCCACACCCAGGGTCGAAACGACGATCACCCACATTCTTAAGCCGCGAAACCACGAACCTATGCCGCGCGACGAGCCCGTGATCGAATTTTTCGATGCCGTTGAGGACGGGGAATTTGAAATCGACGTAGACACGCTGGCAAGCTTGCGGGAAGAAGGTGAAATCGAAATTGGTGCGAGAGCGTCAACAAACAGCGAGGGACGTCAACCAGTCAGCGAGGGAGACGTTCACGGGCTGGTATCGACCCCACACGATGAACTCATCACGATGAACCCCTAATGTACGCGAAGATCATGTGTTTGTTTCAAGCGGCCGGATAGTGTTTCGATGGCTATGAATAACTTTAGCGGCCGTTCCCCGTCTCGAAATCCGTTTGCGAGCAGATCGTCCGTCGCCATCGCTGCGTTTGAGCCTCGTGGCGGGTGGTCCTCGCTCATGGCGAGAGCGACAAACCAACACCTGTGGCGTCCTTACCAAGTGACTCGCTTCATAACGCCAGCAGCGGCGAGTGAATTTGGCACGCCATTTGATACGAAAGAGCTCGATTTCGGGGATGTGGACGCTCGATCGTCGATCGCAACAGGTCATTCTGAACCGGAAGAGGACATCGAAGTTCGGCGGATGCGGCTAGAAGCGATTTTATTGTTGGCGAAGACCCCACTCTCGACCCGAAAACTTGCACAGTTGGCTCACTTGGCGGACGGTACCGAGGCTCGTACACTTGTCCGCCACCTCAACCGTTGTTACGACCAAGCCGGTCGAGCGATGAAAATTGAACAGGTTGCTGGCGGATATCGACTGTTGACTCGACCGGCGTTTGCGCCATGGTTGGCTCGACTGGGACATTTGCCTGCAGCGGTTCGGTTATCCTCGCCGATGATGGAGACGCTTGCGGTAGTTGCCTACCGCCAAAACGTTTCTCGTGCTGATGTCGAAGCAGTACGAGGAGTAGCCTGTGGAGAAATACTTCGACAGTTGATGGAGCGTGATTTGGTTCGAATAGCGGGTCGCGGCGAAGAGCTTGGCCGTCCCTACCTTTACGGTACCACTAAACGTTTCTTACAACTCTTTGGACTTTCGTCGATTGAGGCGTTGCCGCCTATCCGGTGGCAATCGTTTCAGTCAAAACCTGGTGCTCGCGAGATCGACGAGCCAACCGATTCACCCCCCAACGAATTAACGACGTCAATGAAGGAGTCTGTCGTGAGCACAGCTTTCGTATCGGTTCATAATCCAACCGATTCAACACTCTATACCGAAATTGAGCCCGAATTAGCCACGGGTATCGTCTCGCCTCTTTACGCGCCCGTACGCAGCGAGGACGACGATGACTTTGATGACGATGACGACGAAGAGGAGGACGACGACCTCGAAGAAGACGATGACTTTGAGGATGACTGGGACGACGACGAAGAAGAAGAAGACGATTCCGAGGAGGAAGACGACGAAGCGGACGAAGCGGACGAATGGGAAGAGGTCGACGATGCAGACGTGGATGCAGACGACGCTGAAGAAGAAGAAGATGACGACGAGTCAGATGACGATGAAGTGGAAGAGGACGACGAAGACGATGACTTCGATGACCTCGACACTCTTGATGATGATGACGACGACGATGATGAAGACGATGACGATGAAGAGTGGGACTAGGTCTTACCTCACATCGTGATCGACATCGATAACCGCACTCGTTTCATGGAATCGAGTGCATGGAATCGAGCACGCTGAATCATGTCCGATAGAATGTCGAGCGCGGTCGTTTTTCTATTGAAGACAAATCAATCATCACCCAAATTGAATAGGTGACGAAGGGCGTCTACCAATCCTCGACGGTGCCCTTCCGCAGCGTCACTCTTGAGTGACGCCAAGGGTGGATGCAAGAGTTTGTTGATCAGCCGGTCGAAAGACTTTTCGATCTCCTTCTCGACACCACGCTGTAAGTCGTCTGGACCGAGCTTTGTAATCAGCCGCTTGAGTTCTTCAGCTTTGAGTTCTTCAGCTTGGTCGCGCAAACGTCGGATGACCGGTCCTGTCGCACGGTGATTGAGATCACTCAAGAACCGTTGCGTTTCTTCGGTGATGATCTTCTTTGCCTTTGGCCATTCCTTTTCCCGCTCGCGGCGATTCTTTTCGCACGCCGCTTGTAAATCATCGATCTGGTAGAGATACACGCCGGAGTATTCACCAATCGCTGGATCAAAGTCACGCGGAACAGCCAAGTCGAGGATCAAAAGCACTCGTCCTTTGCGGCGCGCGTGAAGCGGGCCAAATTGTTTTGCATCAAGAATCGGCTCCGGCGACGAGGTTGTTCCAATCAGTAGGTCGGCTCGCACGACGGCTTCATGAAGCGATTCCCAGGGAGCGGTTGTGGCGTCGAATGTTGCTGCCAAGGCTGTTGCGCGTTCGGCGCTACGATTGATGACGCACAAGTCGGTGGCGTTAGCCTGCTTGAGATAGCGAAGCGTTTCTTCGCCCATTTCACCGGCGCCGCACAGCACAACACGCTTGCCCACGAGCGAATCAAAGACTTCCGGAACGACTTCGCCGACCGCAACACTCGGAACGCTGACGCGTCGACGGTGAATCGAGGTTTCCTGTTGGACACGTTTAGCGGCACGGTTTGCAGCTTGAAAGACGCTGTGCGCGAGGGGGCCTGCGGATCCCGAAACACACGCCAAGTCGTAAGCTTGTTTGACTTGGGAAAGGATCTGGGCTTCGCCAAGCACCATGCTGTCCAAACTCGCCGCGACAGTAAACAGATGCTCGACCGCGTCGCTACCCACGCGGTAGATCATTTGGTCGAGAACTTCCTCAATCGACAACGCATGTTGCTCAGCAAGGAAGGCAACAAATGCGTCACGGTCTAGCGGTGAATGATCACTCGTCGCCGCGTACAATTCGACGCGATTGCACGTGCTCAGAAGTACCAATTCATTTTGCGGAAATCGCTTGCGAAAGGCAGTCAGTGCGGATGTGACTTGATCGCTTGAGAAAGCAATCCGCTCACGAAACTCGACCGCCGCTGTTTGGTGGCTGCATCCGATCATTTGCAACGTCATGGCGAGTCCCCAACCAAAGAGAGGCTGATGGTTTCCACTTTGCCAGTCGATGAATTCTCCACGTCGCTGTTTCTCAGGGCGCTGTTTCTCAAGTCGCTGTTCGCTTGACCGTGGGATGAACCAAGCACGGCAAACATCGCGAGAATCAAGAATCCGAAACTCGCAAGCGTCAGGTAGGCCACTTTGCGACCGCGTCGAGCCGGTGCGTAGAAAAACTCAACGAAGCTCGCAGCGACCAACCACAAAAACAATAATCCGCTGAACAGTACACCGCCTTCAGTCCAACCGACGTTTCCCCAGCGATTCAAGTTCATGACGACGCCAGCGACTAAACCAACGCCCACCGCCGTGGTACTGGCGATCAAACAAATCCGATTCAATCGCTGTAGCGACTCGAGTGTGGGTAGTCGGAGCGACGAGCCAGCGAGTTTGCTTTTCAATCGCCACGATTGCACCAAGTACATCAAACCAGCGAGAAATCCGATCAACACGGCTCCAGCACCAATGACCATGGCAAGAGCGTGAACGTTACGCCACACCTCAACAGCCTCCGTTCGAGTGAACGGCGCTCGATCACGCATCGCGACCGCTAATCCAATCAAAGCGAGCACTGTTGGCAAATAGAAGAAACTTACAATGGTGTCCGGGCGGCGAAGATACGAAATCAAAAAGCAAACGCTCAGACCCAAAGCAAGTAATAACGACCAATCGGACCAGGAAGCTAACAACCCCACGTCACCGCCTAACTCGTACGAAAACGCGCGTAGAGCTAAATACGCGACGTGCGTAAACAACCCGATTCCGGTCATCGCGATAGCCACGAGACCTCGACCTGGAATACGACCGAACAGCCTCAGCAACTCCAACACCAACACAAGCAGGTAGCTGGTGAAGAAGCACGTGATACTGATCTCGCGAAACACGGCGAGCATACGATTGGGTGGGTAAGAGGAAAGAACAGCGAGCTCTTGTGAAGCTAGGAGTCGGTTTTTGGCGATTCGCAGTCCAACGGTTGCTGGATCACGATCGCCTTACCCGCAGTTTACGTCGCCCAATCAATTTAAATCAAATTTTCACGCCGCCGCCCAGGTCCCGCGAAAAGCCGGTCGTGCCAGCTCGAGATCGAGCGAAATATCCGCGTTCTAACGAATGTGACGTGTAATTCTTCGTCCTTGAACAATGCCGATTCGCGATGATCGACAACAGAGCTTACCAGACTCACCAAGCAGAATCTCGCCACGATCGGATTTGGACGTCGCCACCCTCATCGATTCGTATGCGGATCGCTCCGAGGTCGGATGTGACAAAGACCCCAGCGCCAGTTGCGGAGAGAGCGTTTCGAACTTCATCGCGGGCGGCGCGCTCACTGCCGCTAACGATGACTGCGACGGTGCGGGACCAATCCAGGATCGGTCGCATGTCGAGTCGGAGACTGCCGTGGTGCGGTGCCATCAATACGCCTCCACCTCGCACTCGCGGCTGCCACAACAATGACTGTGTTCCAGGCGGTTCTAGATCCCCAGGCAACACGAGCGGTGATGAGCCGGCATGCGCAACGAGTACGAGACTATTCGCGTTGTCGCTGCCTTGAATCCGCTGCGGTGGCGGATGCAGCACATCGAGTGTGACGCTGCTGCTTTGCAGCTGCATCCCCGCATGTAAGTTGACGACCGGAATTCGCAACTCGTCGATTTGCGACTTGAGTTCTTGTAACAGCGGGTCACGGTCCTCGAAGACACTCGATGGTGCGTAGACAGTATCAATGTCAAAGCGTCGCAGCAGCCCTGGAAGTGCGTTGTAGTGATCGATATCGGCATGCGAAATCAAAACACCACGCAATCGCGTCGCCCCAAGTGACCACAACGCGGAATCAACGTCGGCACTGCTTCCCACCGAATTGCCAAGTCGACCACAGTCATAGAGCCAAACATCTTGGGGTGAAAATCGGAGAATCACGGCGGTACCGTGACCGACGTCAATAAACGTCGCCTCGATTTTCGCTGGCGAGTTGATGCCATCGTCCATCGGTGACGGATGAGTCGACAAGAGCCAAGCGACGATGGTCCAGCCGACGACCCAAGCGTATCGCCCGATACGCATCCAAGGACGCCGGGGCGCCAAAAGTGACAAGGCGATCACGACATAGAAAACAATCACGAGCCACGTTGGCGGCGAAGGCAGCCAAACGTGACCATAGGGTACTGAAGCGAAGAAGCGAATCATTCCCAGCATCAGCACTAAGCTTTGGTCGCATACGAAACCTGGTACACCTGCTAGCGTCTCGGAAACGAGCGCCGTCAGGACGGTGGCGATCCCAGCGGCCAACGCGATCGCAAGCGGCACACTCATGCACACGTTCGTGATGACACTGATCGGTGAAACGACGTGGAATTGGTGCCAAACCAACGGCAATCCGATCGCCGTCACACAACCGCTGTACCACAACGCTTGTCGAAGCCATGCTCCGATCCAACGCGACACACGAATCCAAACGGGTGATGAACTCTCCGCAAGTTCACGAAGTCGTTCTTCTTGTTCGGTCACTTGTTCAATCGCGAACCATCCGTCGGTTCCGCTTCGACCACAAAGCATCAGCGTCGCGACAGCAAGAAACGATAACTGCACACCGACGTTGAACATCAGTGACGGCGTCCATGCGAGCAGAATCACCGCCGCGAACGACAAGGTATTGATCGGATTACTGGGGCGTCGCATCATCGTCGACAGCACCACAAGACCCACCAGTATGCTAGCGCGAAGGACCGGTGGACGGCCGCCCGTAATCAGCGAGTAGAACACGCTCACCGCGATGATATGAACAAGCTGCATCGGTTGACTCAGCCGCAATACGATCCCAATCCAGCGAGCCAACATGACGACGATCGCCAAGTGAAGGCCGCTCACCGACAGCAAGTGAGCTGTGCCAGTCATCAACAGCAAATCGCGAGTGGTTGGATCGACAAAATCGCGTTGGCCGATCACGAGGGCGACCGCAAGTCCACCGGTCGAATCCGCAGTTTGATGGAGCAGTATCTCGCGGCTTCGCTTTGCGAGTCCAGCGATCCAGCCTAGCGGTGACCAGGCGGCGTTGGCGATCACTTCAATGCGATCACTCCCGGTCAGCGACATTCGTGCGTGGAGGTCACGCTGGCGATACGACTGGGCCAGATCACGCTCGCCTGGATTGGTCGGTGGAGTGGGCGGTTGAATGGTTCCGTAAAGCCGGACGCGCTCTCCCGGTCGACGGTCTTCGCAAGCCCCGTCGACGACGACGACCAGTCGGCCGCTAACGGATTCGAATTCACCACCGATCTGGATCCGATCCAAACGGCATTCGAATTCAGTCTGCCAAGGCGATAAATCGCGCCGCAGAGCGTAACCAGCCATCGGGTGTGGTTGCAGCTCCGCTGGCCGATCGATTATCGCCTCCACGATTACCGGCTCTGTTTGAGAGCTGAGCACCCGAGAAATCGTAGCCGAATCGTAGTGTTCGCGATCGACAGCGTGACGCAGGGCGAACAGCGGTACAATCATGAGAAGGATTACGAACCAGCGACGGGCGATGCCGACGAGGGAACCAGCAACCAAGACGACAATGAGCCAGACGAGCCAAAAACCTGTCGATCCGCTCGTTTGACGATCCGCAAAAATGCCGCTTGTTGCGGCCAAGGCAATCCAGAGCATGGGCGAACGGCACGAGATCCGCCACAATTGTTGACGCAGCTCCATCCAACCGTGCTCCATCTGGTCGTGGGCACTCATGTTCTAGAGACTTGTGCCATAATCCAATTGAACTCGACGAGGGCTAGGATGACCAGAGCTAGGATGCGGTTTAGGACGCAGGTAATAACGGAGAGCCTGTTGGCGACATGAACTTTGCTCACCTCAGCCTGGGTGGACTAGACCGAGCCCATGCGAGTCGCCTTAGTTTGACGCCGTAGTTTGACGACTCGAACGACTCAAAACAACCATCAACCCGAAGCAGCGCGTATGAACCTCTCAACGTCACGCCCCCAACCACTTGCCATCACGTTCTGTTGTCTTGCCGTTAGCATGATTCTGGCGATGCAACCGACGATGGCCGATGAACCCACTGTTCCAAAAACACCTTCCACATCACCCAACATGACCTACCCAGCGACACGCATCGACCCGGTGACCGACGACTACCACGGACGAAAAGTCGTCGATAACTATCGCTGGCTCGAAGACGTCGAGAGCGAAGAAACCGCCCGATGGGTGGAGGCGGAAAATCAAGTCACTCGAGCGTACTTGGATGCACTCCCATCGCGTGAACCGATGCGTAAACGATTGGAACAGCTCTGGAACTATGAGCGATTCAGTCTGCCAGAGAAAGAAGGCAATATCTACTTTTATTCACACAACAACGGGCTGCAAAACCAAAGTCTGCTGTACGTGGCCGAGTCGCTCGGCGAAGAACGTCGACTGCTACTGGATCCGAATGCGCTGAGCGAGGATGGCACGGTTGCACTGGGTGGCTACCAAGCGAGTGACGATGGCAAGCTCTTGGCATATTCGCTTGCTGATGGCGGCAGCGATTGGCGAACGTGGAAAGTACGCAACGTCGAAACGGGGAAAGACACCGACGACGAGATTCGCTGGAGCAAGTTCAGCGGCATAGCGTGGTTACCGGACCAGTCCGGATTCTTTTACGCTCGCTATGACGCGCCAGCCGACGGCGCGGAGTTGACCGGCACCAACGAATTCCAAAAACTCTATTTTCACAAGCTCGGGGATCCGCAATCGGCTGACGAACTCGTGTTCGATAAAGCCGACGAGCCGAAATGGGGTTTTTCGCCCAATGTGACAGAAGATGGCCGCTTTTTGGTCATTCACAATTGGAAAGGCAGCGAACCGAAATCACAAATTTTCGTGAAAGATCTGAGCCAACCGGATTCCGCCCCCATTCCCTTGGTGGACGGCTTCGATGCGGACTATGAATTCGTGTCAGCGAACGGCAGTGTCCTGTTTTTGATGACAGACAACGAGGCTCCCAAGCGGCGTTTGATTGCCGTCGACGTCGCCAACCCGGATCGCGATGCATGGCGAGAGGTGATTGCTGAGTCCGAAGACGTGCTGGAGAGTGTCAACTTGTTTGGCGACGTCTTTTTCGCGAACTACCTCCATGACGCGCTGGGTCGCGTGATGCGTTACAGCATGGACGGTGGTGAACTCGGTGAAGTAGCACTGCCGGGACTCGGAAGTGTGTCTGGCTTTGCTGGAAAACGCGATGATCAAGAGACTTTTTTTACGTTTGAAAATTATGTCACGCCAAGCTCGATTTATCGTTACGACCTTGAAAGCGGCGAGACAACGCTGTGGCGCGAGCCCAAGACGCTGCTCGATACGGACGAGTACGTTACGGAGCAAATTTTTTGCGAAAGCAAAGACGGCTCGCGAGTTCCGATCCTTGTGACAAGACGCAAAACAACGGTGCTCGATGGAAGCAACCGTACCGTGTTGTATGCCTACGGAGGTTTCAACATCTCGCTCACGCCATCGTATTCGCCAGCCATAGCGGCGTGGATCGAATCAGGTGGCGTTTACGCGGTCGCGAATTTGCGAGGTGGGGGTGAATACGGACGCGAGTGGCACGAAGACGGGATGCGGTTGAAGAAACAGAACGTGTTTGACGACTTCATCGCTGCGGCCGAGCACTTGATAGCGAAGGGCTATACCAGCCCACAGCGTTTAGCGATTCGCGGTGGCTCCAATGGCGGATTGCTTGTCGGTGCAGTGATGGCCCAGAGGCCTGACTTGTACGCGGTCTGTTTGCCTGCGGTGGGTGTGATGGACATGCTCCGCTTTCACAAGTTCACTATTGGTTGGGCGTGGGCAACGGAGTACGGAAGCAGTGACGAGGCGGACCAAGTCGACAATTTGTTGTCGTACTCACCACTACACAACCTGAAACCGGGGACGTGTTATCCAGCCACGATGATTATGACGGCGGACCGAGATGACCGTGTCGTGCCAGGACACAGTTTCAAGTTCGCCGCCGCGCTCCAGCACGCTCAAGGCTGTGATCGTCCGACGTTGATTCGGATCGAAACGCGAGCCGGTCACGGTGCTGGGACACCGGTGAGCAAGCGGATCCAAGAGTATGCGGACTTATGGGCGTTCGTGATTGAGAACACACGCTAAGATGCTGCTCGAACTAACCTAAAACGTCGGCCAGTACGCCACCAAGAAAGCCAAAATGTTGCTGCAAGAACCCGCGGAATCGCCTTACGATATCTGGTTCAATTTGCTGGGGTTTCCGGTGCGTATTTCGTGGTCATTTTGGCTCGGAAGTGTCGTGCTCGGATTCAATTTGGTGGAGGCGATCGACCGCGGTTTCGGGGACGAAAGCCCCGGTAGGCTTCTGCTTTTGCTGATGTGGTCCGCGTGCGTTCTCGTGAGCATTTTGATTCACGAGCTGGGGCACGCGTTAGCATTTCGCCAGAACGGCATCGAGAGCAAAATTGTGCTCTATCACTTTGGCGGTTTGGCGACGCCGACGAACTCGTATTCGCAACGCCGCGGCTTCGGTGCAACAAGCGAAGCGAGCAATTTTTGGATCGCGCTGGCTGGTCCACTGGCTCAACTTGCTTCGGCAGCTGTGGTGATCATGATCGTCCTGTCGACGAGTCACTATGTACCTGGGTTGCCCTGGTTCCTCGACGGATTGAACGATACGATCGAAGGTAAATCGATCGAGAACCAACTATTGCGAGTACTCGTTTACTTTTATCTGTGGCCGAGCATCTGGTGGGCGCTATTGAACTTGGTTCCCGTGTGGCCACTCGACGGAGGACGCGTGACACGATCACTGATGGTGATGTCCGGTGGTAACGTCGAGCAATCGTTGTGGATCAGTATGGTCGCGGCAGTGTCGATCGGGATTTATGCGTTCCGATTTATGGATCAACCCTTCATGGCGTTATTCATGTTGTCGTTTGCATTCGCAAATTACCAAGAACTTTCTGGTCCTCGCTACTAAATTTTTTTTCGTAACACGCGAACCGTCAAACGCGATCATCAACTCGCGCTAAACGTGCAAAACATGCGGTGATTAGAAAAGTTTTCCACAACATCAGCCCACTTCAATCGAGGACAACGACATCGGCTAACAAAAAATTTTTTCATTGCAAGCACTTTTTTGTGGAAAAGATGTTGCGGAATTTAGAGAACTACGTAAAGTTACGCCCAGTTTTTACCGGTTGAGATGGCGAGATTGTTGACGTGGATATGTCGACGCGAGCTGGCTCAATCACCAAC
>JBGSNA010000221.1:0-69408 GCA_041739875.1 Pirellulaceae bacterium | reverse complement strand
CTTTGTACTTTGAGCGGCTGGTATGTTTTGAGCACTTCACGCAGATCAATCGAACTACATGGTCTGGCTGAACTCGCGATGTGTTCGTTTGCTTGCCCAGCGAAACGATCTGGTCGCTTAGCACACCTGCTGCTCGGTCTGCGTCGGTCAGTTCCCGAGTTTCAGTGACTTCATAGACACTGTTATCACGCATCCGGCAGTTGCAATCAGAAATCGGCCACGTTCGTTGCAAGAAGCTGTGCAAAGCAGTGTCATCACGGCCCGCAAAGCCGGTTCGAAGTCGTCGATTTTGAGCAAGCCATAACAAGCCAAGACAAGTTCGTGTCTTATGCAGCGTTCTTCCATGGGAGCCCAACAAGACTCAGATGAAGAAGGACTGCAAAGCGGCTCCGAAGGCAGCGATGGGGGAGAGCGAGTGCCCTTTGAAGGCTTCACGGAGGTGCGCTAGCGTGAGCTTTGCAGGACAGTCCGAAACGATTTGCGGAGGCTGGCACACTGCAGCGAGCGCTGTTCGGATGGCGACTTGAGCGTTAAGAATTCGTCGCCAGATATGTTAGGCAGCTGAATCACTCAATCCGCTATGGAGATCTCGAAACGCTTGCAGCTTATTTCCGGAATCTACGGCGCTGCTGAGAAACTGCCACAAGCTGTCGGCTGAAAGAAACAAGTGTTTGATTCTGTCAGCGATCCTAATACGGAAGGTTCGTCCACAGCCCGTGGCTCGATGTCGGTTGCTGCAGATAACACGCGCCGCCCGGACGGTTTTGTCCTATTGATTGTTCTGATCATAGCCGCACAGGAACCCTTGTTTGATCAGGGCTCCGACGCTCTTGCAATGCGGACAAGGGGTCAATTTGAGCTCTGCCAGCAGCTCGTCGACATCATTCTTGGAAGCACAAATCCGACTCTCCACGACAAATTCTCCCAATCCCGCGTCGTGCCATGACGCCAGAGGTGTTGGAGACCGTCACTCGCCAAAACCGTAGTTTGAGTTTAGGGCGTCAGCCAGTAGTGCCAAGCAAATTCAAGCTAACAAGCGTAAGGCGGGGGCGGGGTAAAAGCGAGTCACGATACTTAGGCAAGAGAGGGGGCTGCTGGTTGCGAGGACGGGCAGCGGGGGTTGCTTGTGGGCTGCCGCTTGCCAAATTATCGGTGTAAGCCAGATCACAAACTGATATTATAATTCGGCCAAAAAAGAAGTGGGTTCTGCGACCACAATTTGGCCCGTAAAAGTCGATCCTTGACGAAGATTCAAATTGAGATGATAATTCTTTTCAGTGAGCGATGAATTTTCCAGCTCCCCCACCTCACGTTGATCATTGTTTGACGATCGGCGTCCCACCTCAATGCATTGATTGCCTCGCCCTTGGACATCGCCTTCGTCCAGCAGTTGGATATCTAGGTTGTTGAACATGGCCACATGGAGTTAGCTCGATGAAGTGTTTTGGTAATAGTCTTTCCCGACGTGGATTCCTGCAAGTTGGCGCACTAGGCGGTCTTGGACTGTCTCTTGCTGACATGCTTCGCATCGAAGCCAATGCAGCGCAAAAGCATTACGAGACGAAAGAAGGCACAGCTAAATCTGTCATTTTCATCTTCTTGCCAGGCGGAATGGCTCATCAAGAATCGTTCGATCCTAAGCCCTACGCTCCCGTCGAATATCGGGGCCCCATGAATTCGATCGATACCAACGTCGCTGGCGTTCGCGTCAACGAGCTGTGGAAACAAACGGCAACGATTGCTGACAAGATTGCGATCTGTCGTGCGATGACACACGGCGAAGCCGCACACGAACGTGGTACGCACAACATGTTCACAGGCTATCGACCAAGTCCAGCGCTGCAGTTCCCAAGTATGGGCAGCGTGGTATCGCATGAGTTCGGACCACGAAACAACTTGCCACCCTACGTATGCATTCCCAACCAGCCCAACGAATTTGCTGGGACTGGCTATTTGAGTTCCTCTTATGCTGGGTTCAGTCTCGGTGCAGATCCCGCAGCGGGCGACTTTCGCGTGCGTGACTTGAACCTTCCTGGTGGAGTGGATGGCAATCGGTTCACGAATCGGCAGCAGTTGCTCGATGTCGTGAATAATCACTTCCGAACAACGCAAGAGTCCGATTCGTTGGACGCCGTCGATACGTTCTATCAGCGTGCTTATGCGATGATAAACTCGGAAAAAGCTCGCGAAGCTTTTGACATGACGAAAGAAGACGACAAGACTCGCGATGCTTACGGTCGCAACGAAGCTGGTTCCCGCTTGTTGCTCTGCCGCCGATTGGTAGAAGCGGGTGTGCGTTACGTGACGACAACCTACGGTGGTTAGGACATGCACGACAACCTCCATGGCCAAATGAATTCGCAAGTGCCTCCGTTTGATCAAGCCTACGCGATGTTGATTCGCGATCTGGAACAACGTGGCTTGTTGGATTCGACGATGGTGGTGATCGCGAGTGAGTTTGGGCGAACTCCCAAGTTCAATGGAACCGCTGGACGCGACCATTGGCCCAAAGTGTTCAGCGTCGTGATGGCGGGTGGCGGCATTCGTCGTGGAATCGTCTACGGATCGTCAGATGCAACCGCTAGCGAGCCGCACGAAAACGCGCTGGAAGTCGCCGATTGGGCAACGACGATTTATCACTGCATGGGGATCACCGCAGATAAGGAACTGATGGCACCCGGCGATCGACCGATTGAAATCGTTGATGGCGGTAAGGTTCGCAAAGACTTGATCGTTTAGAACGCTGTCGTACACCAACCCTACAAGATTGTCGCATGTCGTTTCTCAACCGAACCACAGTTGCTCTGTCGTTTTTCGTCACCACTTCACTGTGTTGCATTGCCGCCTCGCCTCGGCTAAGCAACGTGATACCTCGCGGAGTCCAACGAGGTATCGAACATGAGTTGACATTCAACGGAAATAATCTGGCAGACGCCCAAGGGGTGTTTTTCTATGACAGCGGCATTGAAGTATTGGAAGTCAAGGGTGATGGGAACACCGCGAAGGTGAAGGTCCGCGTGGCTGCCGATTGCCGACTCGGTGAGCATGTCGCGCAAGTCCGCACCGCCTCTGGTATCTCCGACTACCGAACGTTGTACGTCGAAGATTTGCCTGTTGTAAATGAAGTGGAACCCAACAGCGACTTTGCTACACCGCAACCCATCTCGCTCGGCCATGTCATCAACGGAACCATCAGTAACGAAGATGTCGATTATTACGTACTTGAAGCCAAGCAGGGCCAACGCATTTCCGTCGAAGTTGTGGCGATGCGGTTGAGCACAGCGATGTTCGATCCGTACGTTGCGATTCTTGACGAAAAACGTTTCGAGCTGGCGACAAACGACGACACTGCACTGGCGCTCCAGGATGGATTCGCTTCGATCGTTGCCCCAGCGGACGGTAAATATTTCATCGAGTTGCGAGAAAGTGCATACGCAGCCGGAGATAGCTATCGGTTGCACGTAGGCACTTTTCCGCGACCCAAAGTTCCGTTCCCTGCCGGCGGAAAAATGGGCGAAGAGGTCGAAGTTAAGTTTCTTGGGATGCCGACCGGTGAATTGGTTCGCAAAGTCGTTTTGCCTGCGACCCCAGTCACCGACTTTGGTGTGTTCGCACAAGACGAGGGCGGCGTGTCGCCGACACCGAACGTCTTCCGATTGTTTGACCACGGCAACTCCATGGAGCAAGAACCGAACAACGAAATCTCGCAAGGAACTGCCGTCGAATTGCCGCTCGCAATGAACGGGATTATCGAAACCACGGGTGATGTGGATTGCTTCAAGTTTGCTGGCAAGAAGGGGCAAGTTTACGAAGTCGAATGCTTCGCGCGACGAATTCGCTCAGGACTCGACCCTGTGATGAATATTTACTACGCGGACGGAAGACACATTGCCGGAAACGATGATTCACGAGGGCCCGACAGTTACATTCGATTCACGGTCCCCGAGGACGCTGAGTATGTCGTTCGGATTAACGACCATCTCAATCGCGGCGGCCCCGACATGGTCTATCGCATCGAGTTCCAAGGGGTCGCGCCGGCGCTGACCTTGGGTATTCCTCGCAACGAAAGATACGGTCAATATCGACAACAAGTCTTCATTCCAAAGGGAAACCGGTTTGGGACACTGATTAGTGCGAATCGAGCAAACTTTGGTGGTGAGCTCGTATTGCTTGGCGAGAATCTTCCGCCCGGAATCACCATGCATTGGGATCCGATGCCAGCCAACCAGAACACGATGCCTGTGGTATTCGAAGCGACTGCCGATGCAACTCTCAATGGTGCGCTTGTCGATTTCCTAGCCAAGCATGCTGATCCGAATCAAAACATTCGCAGCGGGTTCACCAATCGCGCCGACTACTTGGTCGCTGAACCGGGCCAGTCACTTTATCGCTGGAAGGACGTTGATCGATTACCTATTGCTGTGGTCGATGAAATTCCGTTTCGCATTGAGCTTGAAGTTCCCAAAGTGCCGCTCGTTCGCGATGGTTCCATGAACCTGAAAGTCATCGCTCACAAGAAAGAGGGCTGGGACGAAGACATCGAAGTGCAGCTTCCGTTTCGATCGCCCGGAGTAGGTGCTGCGCCGAGCGTAAAGCTGCCTAAAGGCCAAACGGAAGTGTTGTTCGCGATCAACGCGAGCGGTGACGCCGAGATCAAGAGCTGGAGAGTTTTTATACTAGGAACTTCGCAAGGCATGTGGGCATCGTCCCAGTTGACGAAACTGGACGTCGCAGATGCTTATGCAAGATTCGAGATTCAACGTCCAGCGTGCGAGCAAGGCCAAGAGACCTTAATGCTTTGCAAAATCAATCATACAACTCCCTTTGAAGGTGACGCAAAAGCAGAAATCATCGGTATGCCGCCCAAGGTGATTATTGAGCCGTTGACGTTCAACAAAGCGACTCAAGAGCTGACGTTTAAAATTAAGACAGAAGCCGACAGCCCCGTCGGAAAGCATGGTCTGTTTTGCCAATTGAGTATTCCGCAAAACGGCGACGCGATCATCAGTCGCGCTGGGAACGTCGAATTGCAAATCGATGCGCCGCTTCCAGTCACGATGCCTGCGGCCACGCCTCCTCCAGCTCCCGCGCCCGCTGCGGTCGCTGCAGCTCCAGAAGCGGCCAAAGCACCTGAACTACCTCCCGCTAAACCACTAACACGACTCGAAAAACTTAGATTGGCAGCCCGAGAACGCCAATCGACGCCAGCGATTCAGTAGACGTTCGCGATAAAGATCACTCCGTGACAACCCACAACCCGATTCGGTTTCTGATGAGACAGACATTCGACACTCAGAGCCTTTCCGAAAAGGGGTCTGACCCTCTCCGCCGAGACAAAAAAATCAACGAAATCGACTCGCCTCCAAAGGGTCCGACCCCTTTTCGGATAGGCTCTCTGCGTGCCTGCGTGGCTTTGGCTCTGGGACTGGTCGCATCCATGCTAGCCGCTGCCGAACCCAGCAACATTGTTTCGAGCTCGCCGCCAGCACCATCACCAACCGGCATACGCGTCTATCCTCCCGATGTGAATTTGACGAGTGAACGTGACCGCCAATCCGTGATCGTGCAATCGGTGTTTGCGGATGGAATCACACAAGATGTGACGGATCTAGCGACGTTTTCACTTGCCAATCCAGCGCTCGCGCGGCTCGAGTCAAACTTGCTGCATCCGACGGCTGACGGCACGACTGAATTGAAGGTTGAATTTGCTGGCCACGTCGCAACGCTTCCTGTTGTTGTTAAAGACGCAGGGACGTCGCCGCCAATCAGCTTCAAGTTGGACGTCATGCCGATCTTCATGCGTTCAGGATGTAACACGGGCAGCTGTCATGGTGCTGCACGTGGCAAAGATGGATTCATGCTATCGCTGTTCGGTTATGATCCCAACGGAGATCACTTCCGGATCACTCGCCAAATACCCGGTCGCCGAATCAACCTGGCGCTACCTGAGGAAAGCCTATTGATTACAAAATCTGTCGGCTCGGTTCCGCATACCGGTGGTAAGCGATTCGAAATGGACAGCGAGTATGCACAAACGTTGCTGCATTGGCATCAAGCGGGCGCTGTGAACGATCCAGGTGAAGTTCCGGCAGTGACGCGGGTCGAGATTTTCCCGAGTGGTGCGGTGCTCGATGGTGAGGGCTCGAACCAACGAATCACGGTGCGTGCTCACTACGCAGACGGTTCCGACCGCGATGTCACTTCGCTAGCTGCGTTCATGTCAAACAATGACAACTCTGCGCCGATTTCACCGGACGGAGTCGTCACGGCAGCCAATCGAGGCGAAGCCTTTATTATGGCTCGTTACGAAACGCATACCGTCGGCACCCAGTTCATCGTGCTGCCGAAGGGATTGCAGTTTCAGTGGAATGGGGCTGAGGATTTGAATTATGTCGATACACATATTCACACAAAACTTCGCAAATTGCGTATCAACCCTTCGGACGTATGTAGCGACGAAGAGTTTCTTCGCCGCGCAACGTTGGACATCGTTGGTTGTTTGCCAAGTGCTCAGGAATACCAGAAGTTTATCGCCGACGTCGACCCAACGAAACGAAATCGCGTAGTGGATGAACTGCTCGATCGAAAAGAGTTCGTCGAGTTATGGGTGATGAAGTGGGCGGAGCTGTTAATGATCCGCACGACACAGCAGATCGCGTACAAGCCGATGCTGCGATATTACCAGTGGCTACAAGAACGCTTAGCCAACAACGTTCCCATCGATAAAATGGTGCAAGAGTTGTTGGGTGCCAATGGTGGAACGTTTGAGAACGCAGCCACGAACTATTACCAGATGGAAACGGACCCGCTAAAGGTCTCCGAAAATGTGGCCCAGGTTTTCATGGGGATGAGAGTTCAGTGCGCACAGTGCCACAACCATCCGTTCGATCGCTGGACCATGGACGACTACTACAGCTTCGCTGCTTTCTTTTCCCAGATCGGACGCAAGCCAGGCGAAGATCCTCGTGAGCAGATCATTTTCAATAGCGGTGGTGGCGAGGTCAGTCATCCTGTCGGTGGACGCGTCATGCCACCCAAGTTTCTTGGCGGCAATATCCCTGATGTCGCTGGCAAAGATCGCCGAGTCGTAATGGCAGGATGGTTGGCATCGAAAGAGAATCCTTACTTCGCGCCAAATCTGACCAACATCGTGTGGAATCACTTCTTTGGTAAAGGCATCATCAATGAAGTGGACGACGTACGAGTAAGTAATCCGCCGGTGAACGCTGAATTGTTGGCGGCATTGTCGACGAAGTTCACTGAGTACAACTATGACTTCAAGCAACTTGTGCGAGATATCTGTACTTCGCGAACGTACCAATTGAGTACAGCGACCAACGAAACGAATAAGAGTGACGATCGTAACTTCTCACACGCGACGCTTCGTCGAATTCGTTCAGAGATCTTGCTCGATGCGATCACACAAGTGACCGATACGAAAGACAAGTTCGCTGGCTTGCCGCTCGGTGCGCGTGCCGTGCAAATCGCTAACGGCAACACGAGCACCTACTTTCTAACGACATTCGGTCGAGCCACTCGCGGGACAGTTTGTTCGTGCGAGGTGAAGATTGAGCCGAATCTGTCTCAAGCCTTGCACTTGCTCAACGGCGAAACCGTGGCTGGAAAAATTGCCGAAGGGAAACTGATTGAACGACGCTTGGCCGAGGGCAAGAAACCGGAAGAGATCATTGACGAGATCTATGCTCGTTGTTTAACCCGAAAGCCAACCGATGCCGAAAAGCAAAAACTTGGCGAAGCGATTGCAGCGTCAGCCGATGTGAAAGTCACACTAGAAGATACGTTTTGGGCACTGATGAATTCACGAGAGTTTGTGTTTAACCACTAATATGCGATACCTCATCCTCCTACCGCTGTTGCTCATCGTCGCTCGGGTCGAAGCTGAAGAAAAGGCGCCTCCGAAGATCACCTTTGATGATCATGTGAAGCCAATCTTCCAGCAAAAGTGCGTGTCTTGTCATAACCCAGACAAGAAGAGCGCTGACTTGGACTTGACGAACTACGGTAATCTGATGCAAGGCGGTGCGTCTGGTGCAGTGATCGAGCCCGGTGACGCGTCGGCAAGCTACTTGTACAAGCTTGTGGTACACGACGAAGAACCTGCGATGCCGCCTGAGTCGCCGAAGATCGAAGACGCGATGATCGAGACACTGCGCAAGTGGATCGAGGGTGGCGTGCTCGAGAGTTCAGGGAGTGTGGCCAAAGAGTCAAAGAAAAAGAAGTTCGACCTGGCGCTTGCTGCACCTTCGACTGAACGTCCTGCCGAAATCCCCATGCCTGCGAAGCTGAGTCTACAGCCGCTCGTCGTCACGCCATCGCGCACGGCCATTGATGCGCTGGCAACCAGCCCCTGGGCACCCTTGGCTGCGGTAAGTAGCCAAAAACAAGTCCTACTTTACAATACCCAGACATTGGATCTGCTGGGTGTGTTGCCTTTTCCTGAAGGCACCCCTCGAGTCTTGAAGTTTAGTCGTAACGGTTCATTGTTGTTGTGTGGCGGAGGCGTTGCGGGTGCTAGCGGTCGCGTTGTTGTTTGGAACATTCGCACTGGCGAGCGAATCATCGAAATAGGCGATGAACTCGACGAAGTTTTAGCAGCGGACATCAGTTCGGATCAGAAGCTGGTCGCGTTAGGCGGCCCCCTCAAGGTCGTACGAATCTATGCGACTGAAACTGGGCAATTGCTTCATGAGCTTCGCAAACATACCGATTGGATCACATCCTTAGAATTCAGTCCCGATAGTGTGCTATTGGCATCTGGCGATCGCAATGGCGGGCTACAGGTCTGGGAAGGCTGGACGGGACGCGAGTACCTAACACTCAAGGGTCATACCGCCGGTGTGCCATCTGTTTCTTGGCGAAGCGATTCGAACATTCTGGCCTCCTGTAGCGAAGATTCGACGATTCGCTTGTGGGAGATGGAGAACGGTGGCGAAGTGAAGAACTGGGGCGCGCATGGTGGCGGAGCACTCAATGTCGAATTCACTCGCGAGGGTCGGCTTTTCTCCTGTGGCAGGGATCGTACACCTAAAGCCTGGGATCAAAATGGTGCTCAACAAGTTGCCTATGAAGCATTCGGCGATTTGGCTTTGAGAGCGACCTATTGCGACGAAACTAATCGTGCGATTTCAGGCGATTGGACTGGAGAAATTCGCGTCTGGAATGCCACGGACGGAGCGCGACTAGGCCAATTGGTCATGAATGTTCCGCTGCTTGAAACCCGTCTTGCCGATGCAAATCAAATGATGGCGGCACGGCAAGCAGAAATTAAACCGATCACCGATAGCTTCCAAGCAGCTCAGTCTACTTTTCAGAAAGTGAGTGGTGACTTGGCAAATGCACAGAAGCTGAGCGCCGAAACAAAGCAAAAGGCAGATGCGGCGGCTGTCGCATTGGTCGCAGCACAAGCTGCGATGACCCAAGCAACGACGGAGAACGATGCGGCCAAGAAATCGGCCGAGGTGCTCGTCGCGGTTGCCCCCATGCTGAAAGACGCAGCCGACAAAGCAAACGCCGCCGCGGCTCAGCTTCCTGGCGACGAGACCCTGAAGAACGCTGCCCTTACCATCACAACCACATCGGAAGCGAAAGCCAAAGAGATGGAGATGGCCAAGACGGATGAAGTCGCTAAGCTTGCCGCGATGCAGCAGGCGACAAAAGTCATGGCTGAGACACAGCAGCAAGCTACCGATATGGCTACCGCATTGGCAAACGCTCAGCAAGCCGAGGCGGCTCTATTGCCACTACTGAAACCTGCTGAAGATGCCTTCAACGTGGCTAAGACAGCGATGGATCAATCCACGGCTGCTGTAACCGAGGCGACGGCATCCGTTGCCAAGTGGACAAGCGAAATTGAATTCAACAACAAGTTCAAGGCCTTGCAGCAACAGCGCAAAGATGCCATGGCGATGCTGGCGACGCACGAAGAAGAACTGACAAGACTGCAATCTAATTCTGATCAAGCTCAAACGGTGCTGCAAACTAGTCAAGCTGAGCTGGCTGGTACTCAAGCATCGCTAACGAAGAACGAAGCTGACTACCAAGCAGCGTTGACCGCGATTGAAACGGCAAAAGCCGCTCAAGTCGCTGCGACACAGGCCAAGGATGCTGCCAACAACAATGTGAATGTGCTGAGCCAGTCGCTTGGCAAGATCGGGGAAGCCGTCGCGAAGATGAACGAAGCTTTGGCGATGAGCAAAGAGGACCCGACGATGATTACGGCAATGAACGCACTCAATACAGGTGCGACCGAAAAAGCACAACAACTGGAAGTCGCCAAAGCCGATGTCGTTGCCAAGACTCAGGCAGAACAGGTAGCGATCACCAATGTCGCCAATACCGAGAAAGCTGCGGCTGACCTGCTTGCCATGCAAGAGCCAATGAAGAAGAAGATTGCTGACACGGTTGCGGCGATTCCTCAGTATGAAAATGCCGCTACCGAAGCAAAACAAATTGCCGAGGCCTATGCACCGACTGTCGCGACCTCGAAAGAGCAAGTCGACGAAGTTGCCAAGTTGATTGCCCAGTTACAAGGCTTGTCATAGGAACGCTTCGCTGTCATTCACGCGGAAGCGATGGAAAATCGATCTGCGGCTGCTCTTTGGGCGTCGCAGTCCTTTGAAATACAGTTCCTGGTTGGGCTGTCTCAGAGAAAAACCCGCAGTTCCTCAAGAAGAAAGCCTTCCCCGCTGTGCCGCCTGAGAAATCCACTCGGTGTCGTCCGCTTCCGGTGGCATCGACCGTGAATCTCGCTTCAGTGCATTCATGCGCGTTGCCATTCACATCGAAAACCCATTGGTTCCCATAGTTGGCCCGTCGCCCGATGTAACCATGTGTTGGAGAAAAGCTTTCGAGAAACGAGTGAAAGCCTTTCAGGTGTGTATTGGTCTGTGGTCGACGAAAGCGAGCGATCAATTGCCATTGGCCAGCCCCTTTTTCACCAAACCACGACGTATAAATGGTCTTGTTATTTCCATCTGGCGTGACTTCAGTAAGAAACTTATACGTCTTTCCTGCTTCCCAAGGATAAACGAGATAACTTTGACCACCTGAGCCTTCGTTACCAAATTCGCCAATGTGCACTCCCGGTCCTTTTGCAAGTGCCTCGATTCGCTGGTCCTCGGGAATGTCGCGCGGATTGTCGGTTTGGAACGGACTCCAAACCGAAAACAGGACGCGTCGCTCTTCTGGGCTATTCACTTGTATCCCAAAGTATCCCTCGGAGAAACCATTGGCCATGTAGTAAGACCCAAGCGGATCTTCACCAACGGGCACCTCAATCTCGCTGTAAGCATATTGCACCTTCAGATCACTTGGAAAACGGTATCCAAGGTGAACCGACGGCCCGCGACGTCCCCAATAAAACATGCTTCCGTCATTGTTTCGAACAAAGTCCAAGGAGAGCCCATCACTTACCGAATCGACTCGCAATTCGCGAAGCTGTACGACGTTCGAAGGGCTATCCGAGACCTTCATGAGATCAAACTTTGCGTAGCCCTTTTGGCTCAAATTGAACTCGCCTATCGACACAGTCTGGTCGTCACCCTTTGTGACTTGTGCGCGATGCTCTTGGTCTCCCATCCGAATCAACACTGTTGCCGAATCAATAGATGACGAACCGACAATCGAAAGGCTTACTTGGGCTGGACGATCAAAATAGATGTAAGTTGAATAGACTTCGTCTGCCGCTTGAATCCGAAGAAGTCCACTTTTGCCGAAATCTCTACCCCCAGGCCCCGGTTCGGTTCGATAGGCATTTCCAGCGAGCGGAATAGTCCACTCTTTGGCATACGTCATTCCCAAACTGAATGCATGGAAAGTGAAGGCAATAAGCGACACTCGAAGCAGGCTGAAATGCATGATTGCAGTTTAGATAGTGGACATCGCAAGAAATTCATTTTCCGCGAAGATGTGACAACGCTGTAGAATGGTTTACAGCCCGGTTTCTACCATAGTGTCGTCTGTCACCAAAGGATGGTGGTGACGACACCATTGCGACAATATTCGCATAGAAACACATAAGGCAATGACCAAAATGCCACGTAAACGGTACCGGAAACCTTTGCTAACCTTTGCTGAATCCACGCATCAGCTCCCAGATTGTGACGACGCATCCAACCGCAAACCGTCGGACGCGTTTCCGTGTCTCGCTCGCCTGGACTCGCACTACCGAACAGGGTCGATTCTCGCTGCGGTTCCGCCAAGTCATCCGGCGAAACGCAAAGAAATGTTGCGATTAAGCTCTTCGCAATCCAGCCTGAGTCAACAATCTGTCCGTGTGGCGATTCAGGCATAAAACGTATCTAGCCAGAATTCGCAAGATATTTCGGGACGTTGTGGAATGGCGTGTGCTTCGACGCTATGCTCAACAGGGTACCGGAATCCTGTCCCTTGCCTCGCAGGTGTGTCCTCGCGCTCATGGGATCAACACGATCAAGAGAACAGTCATGTCGAATACGAACACTCGAGTGCCACGACGTCGTTTTTTGAAAGCAGCCGTCGCAACGGCGAGTACCGCCGTCTTGGCGCCGACGATTATTCCGAGCTCGGCTCTCGGGCGCGACGGTGCGGTGGCGCCGAGTGAGCGGATCGTGATCGGTGGCATTGGGATCGGCCGACGAGGCACCTATGACCTCGGATGCTTTCTTGAACAAAAGGACGTTCAATTCGTTGCGATCTGTGACGTTAAGGAAAAGCAACGTGTTGCGGTCAAGAAGATGGCCGATGAGAAATACGGCAACGATCACTGTGCGATGTACAGCGACTTTCGGGAACTGCTCGATCGCAGCGACATTGATGGAGTGTTGATCGCCACAGGACCGAATTGGCACGCCACCGCGGCCATGGCGGCTGCGCGCGCCGGCAAGGACATGTATTGCGAGAAGCCCGTCACCAAGAACATTGCCCAAAGTTTAGTTCTCGCGGAGACAATGCGTCGCACTGGACGTGTCTTCCAAGCTGGGACCCAGCGACGCAACTTGCCACACTTTGCGTTCGCATGCGAACTGGCACGAACCGGCAAGCTCGGCAAACTCAAGAAGGTCTATGCTCACCCGGCCGGTATGCAGGCGTTGATGAGTGGCTGGCTCGTTCCAGAACCGCAACCGGACAAGGACGTTGTGGATTGGGATATGTACCTGGGGCCAGCCGCATGGCGACCGTACAACGCGAGGTTGCTCGACGGTTTCAATTTTGAAAAGGGAGGCGGCTTTGTCGGCGCATTCAAAGGTGGCGGCGTGCTCGAGTGGGGCTCGCACTGTGTCGATTTGTGCCAATGGGCGGTCGGTGATTGCCCGCCGCCGGTTGAGTACAACGCGCCCAAGGACGGCCAACTCGTCGCTCGCTATGAGAATGGCACGGAGCTGATCTTCCGCGAGACCGGTTGGATTCCGCTGGGATCATGCCCCGTGCGTTTCGAGGGCGAAACGGGGTGGGTCGAGGCCGGTGATAGCGGCAAGATGGTGTTGAGTTCGCCAGAACTGCTCGCTGGCCGAAAGGTCGCTGAAATCGGCGGCTATCCAGCGACCTATCACGTTCGCGATTTCCTGGACTGTGTGAAAACTCGCAGCCAACCCAAAGGCAATGCAGACGCCGCCTGCAATGCGCACATCGCATGTCACGCCGCGAACATCGCGCTGCACTTGGATCGGCAAGTAAAGTACGACAACACGACGCACCAGTTTATCGATGACGAGCAAGCGAACCGCATGCGATCCGAGGCACTCCGAGAACCGTGGAGAGTTTAGAGACTTTTTCACTGCTTGTTCTCTACTTCCATTGCCACACAATCGTTCTCATTCATCTGGACCCAACGCATGCTCGCCAATCGACCTTTCCATCACGTACTTGCTTTACTCGCGGCCGTCCTACTTGTCGCCGCCACGTCCGCGTTTGCTGACGATCCCAAATCCTCGGGTGCACAAGAACAGGCTCTGCTCGACGTCCTTCGCTCGGATGCACCCGCGGATGAGAAAGCCATGACATGCAAGAAACTCGCCATCGATGGATCGAGTGCATCCGTGGCTGATCTTGCGAAACTATTGTCCGACCCCCAACTCGCCTCCTGGGCCCGCATCGCACTGGAGGTGATCCCAGGCGAGGCAGCGGACGAAGCGTTACTCGCAGCGACCGACGAACTCGACGGAAAGTTGCTCGTCGGTACGATCAATTCAATCGGTGTTCGGCGTTATGCTGGCGCGGCTACTAAGTTGACGTCACGATTACAAGACTCGGACGCTGAAGTCGTGTCGGCTGCAGCGGTCGCGTTGGGGCTGATCGGAAATGCGGACGCGGGAAAATCGCTTCGCCAAGCATTGGCTGCGGCTCCAGCGAACGTTCGCACAGCGATTGCCGAAGGCTGTGTCTTGTGCGCCGAGCGATTTCTTGCGGAAGGAAACGCTGACGATGCGATCGTGATGTACGACGAAGTCCGCCAGGCCAATGTTTCCGACCAAAGGATTCTTGAGGCAACACGCGGCGCGATTCTGGCTCGCAATCAAGAAGGGCTCCCCCTGCTGCTCGAACAGTTTCAATCGCCCCAAAAAGCAATGTTCCAACTCGCACTTGGCACGGCGCGTGAATTCCCAGGCGACAAGATTGACCAAGCTCTGGCGACCGAGGTGGCGAACGCCGCTCCAGAGCGCGCGGCCTTGATCATCCAGGCGATGGCGGATCGACCACAAACCGTTGTTCTCACTGCGATCATGAACGCTGCTGAGAAAGGTGACCGGCAAGTGCGAGTCTCAGCGATCGATGCACTCAAACGTGTGGGCAACGAGTCGTGTCTCGATGCGTTACTCGAAATTGCGGTTTCATCCGACGCTGAACTCGCCCAGTCCGCGAAGGAAACCCTGGCGATACTTCCGGGTGAGAAAGTCGACTTGCAAATTGTTTCCTTGCTGCCAAAAGCGGAACGAAAGAGTTATCCGTTGCTGATCGAGCTCGTTGGCCAGCGACGCATTGACGCGGTGCCAGAGCTCCTTAAGGCCGTGGAGGATGCCGATCAAGGCATTCGCCATGCCGCATTGATCGCACTGGGCGAGACGGTATCACTGAAGCGACTTTCAGTACTCGTGTCACAGGTGACTGCGCCCAAGCATGCAGATGATGCCGCCGTCGCGCAACAGGCGCTGAAAACAGCAAGTATCCGAATGCCCGATCGCGAGGCATGTGCCGCAGAACTGACGTTGGCTGTGAAGCAATCGCCTGCGACCGCGAAAAGCAACTTGCTCGAAATCTTGAGCGAAGTTGGCGGAACCACGGCACTCCAATCGCTGGCTAGCGCGGCGAAGAGCAACGACCCGGAGCTTCAGGACACCGCGAGCCGGTTGCTTGGTAAGTGGAACGGCGTTGATGCAGCGCCTGTGCTATTGGATCTTGCGACGACGGCGCCGTCGGAGAAATACCAAGTCCGTGCGCTGCGTGGGTACATCGGGCTCGCGAGAAAGTTTGCTATGCCCGAACCTGAGCGCGCCGAGATGTGCCGCAGTGCAATCGCCGTTACCAACAAGCCGGCTGAGCAACAACTCGTGCTCGACGTGCTGCAATTGCATCCAAGTCCTCCATCACTCAAGTTGGCGATCGAGGCGATGCAGCGTCCTGCTTTGAAAGAACAGGCCACGCAAGCCGCACTCGTGATTGCCCAGAAGCTCAGTAGTAAAGGAGTCGATGTATCGGGCCAGCTCACCCAAGCCGGCTTTGCCAAGGTCAAGCTGGAGATTGTGAAGGCCCTCTACGGTGCCGGCTCGCAACAACGCGACGTGACCGATGTGTTGCAAAAACAAGCGGGTGACTTGCCGCTGATCAGCCTAGCGTCTGAAAACTACAACACCAGCTTCGGTGGCGACCCAGCTCCAGGCAGCGTGAAGCAATTGAAAGTCGAATATCGCATCAACGGCAAAGCCGCCGAAGCCACCTTCGCGGAAAACGCCCTCATCGTATTTCCGATACCGAAATAGCAGGGCAAGCTGCACGTCAAGGATCAAACGCTCAGCGTGTCCTAAACGACTTGAGGCAGGTTTTCAACCTGCCGTTGCCACACCCAGCAAGTTAGCAACCTACCCTACGGACGTTCGCTGCCAACTGGCCAAGGGCGAGAGACCCGATCCGAATTACCTATGGTTTCGGGTGCTCGCCAGCACTGATCCCAACGAGCGCAGAGATGTCGTGCAAAAAGAAAAACGCACGACAAGCGGCCAGACTTAACGCCAAAACCATCAATCGAAACATGGCGACTGACCTTGAACAGTTGCCAACGCAAATCGAGTCAGAGTAAAGATCGCTTCGAACCAAACATCAAATCCTGGATGGCCACAAGTTCTCCTCTGCTCCAAGTGCTCCCCGTCACCCAGTCTGAAAACCAACAGCTGCGGGCGTCTGCGGCAGACCGTGCCGCGTTATTAGCGGATAGCGGTCAATTATTCAACTAAAATGCCAAATTTGAGAAATCACATACTGAACTCATCAAGTGTTGTTTGCGAATTCTTGATTAAATCCAGTTTACTTGTGCAACGCAACGTCGGACAATCAAACTTAACTTCGTGTCTCTCCACAGTTAGCAGAGGTTTTGGTATGAACCGTCGATTTTTATTTGCGTTAGTATGTTGTGGATCGTTGTTATTATTTGCGACTGAAGATTCAAGCGGAGCACTTGTCAACATTACTTTCGACAATTCTGTTCGAACTACTGATATAGGTACAATTACTCAAGTTTCAAACACGACTGGAGGTACGACGCTTCCACCTTCATCTGTTGAGTACTCCGTTTCTGGTCTCTCTATTGATTCGATTGGCGCATTAGACGATTCGTTTTCCTTTATATTCTCTCTCTCCGCTACTGGAAGTGCTGCTTCCGGAGTTGCTGCGATAGGGATTGGATCTTCGGGAGGAGACTGGGGTATCAACAGCAACGGAACGGCAGGAGGCGAAGCTGCCGGCTCCTTCGACGCCGTTGGCGAGTCTTTAACACTTAGCTTTACATCAGCTTCGGTTTCGCTTGGTACCGTATCTACGGATTTGCCGTTCGTCTCATTTTTGGGGTTTACGGGTTTTGATTTAACGAGCTTCGGTGCCGATACATATGACTTGCAAGGCACGACTGTAGATGGGACAGGCCTTTCCACCGACCCTAACTCCTTTTCACCGACACAGAGTTTTACCATAGCACATCGGTCAGGCAGTTTCAGCATTTCCGATATTAGAGCAAGATTCGATGTCTCTGCCGCTACTGCCGTGCCTGAACCTTCGTCATTGGCGATGGTGTGTTTGAGTGGCATTGGGTTTGTTTCATTTCGAAGGCGACACCGCATCTAAGTAAATTGTCCGAGCAAAACCAGGCAGAACCGCACAAAGCCTCCCGTAGTAAACTCGCTCTTTGCTCGGCAAGCATCGAGGATAGCCGGTTAGGGTGGTTTAGGTCCGTTGGTTACTCGCTTGGTCGACGATGTAGCCATTGATGCTCGCCATCAAGAGATTCGCTGTATAGAGGAAGTCAGTTGGATTTCCGCTCTGGTGGGTTTACTGGTCGTGTTTACGCCCTGGGGTTGAGTGCTCTGGATTTTGTTGCGGGGTCCAGCGATAGTCGCAGTGGTGTTTTGGGTTTTGGGTGTTTCACGCGGCTGGGCGGATTTGGGTCAAGCAATCGTGGCGAATAGCGAAATGCGTTCCGTTGATCGAAACTGTGACGAGGATCGTGATGACTTCCTGCACCTATTGAGGGGGCTCGTTCGTGAGCCTTCGGTGGTGGGGGCGGAAGATGCTTTCTTTCGCGTGCTCCGGCGTGAGCTGGAAGAATTGCCGATTGAGGTGACGCGGTACCAAGGCGTGCTGGTGGCTCGCGGGCGTGATGGGGATGGGGAAGTCTTCTCTGCGCATATCGATCGTCACGGGCTTTTTTGCACTGGGCCGAATGAGTTCCAGTACGCGGCGTTCATCACGGGCAACCGTGGCGAATTGACTGGCGATAGCGTCTCCGAACAAATGATGGGAATGATCTCGGATCGCTTCAACGGGCAACGCGTGCAGGCGCACATGCCCTACACGGGCAGCTACCTGGGCCAAGGCAAGATCACACGGTCGTTTATCTGTCCGCAACGAAACAACTTGATCTTTGAAGTCGAAGGTCTCGATTATCTGCAGCCCGGTACCGCAGTCTCATTCTTGGACCGCCTCAGCGTCAGTGACGGGTTTGTGCGTGCGCAGCTCGACAATGTGTTGTCCGTTGCGATGCTCGTGCATCTGTTTCGAAGCGGGTTTCAAGGCACGGGGCTGTTCACGGCTGCCGAGGAAGCTGGCCGAAGTTGGCGATACGCGCTGGCTTGGTTCCAGCGCCACGGCCGGACGACTCAGCGGTTGATTGTCGTGGACACAAGCCCGTTTCCGACTCAAGAAGCTGCACTGAGCCAGCAAGTCGTGCTGCGAACGCGAGACGCGGGTGCTGACTTTGCTCCAGAGATCACGCAAGAATTATGCGATCGTTGCGAAGAGCTCGGGATCTCGTACATCTACAAAGACAAGTATGTTGATGAGATCAATCGGACTCGCGAAAAACCGCTTTCGCTCGGTCGAACAGAGCTCGGACGGCTGGCGGTGGCGACCGACGGCCAGATCAACGGAACGACCTTGCAAATTCCTACGACGGGCTATCATACGGCCAATGAAACTGCTTCGATAAGCAGTATTGATGCGGCACTCCAATTGTTGCGAACTTATGTGAGATGAGGATTGTCTCACTAGGTCCGCTTGAATCTCTTCCCACACACCGGCGTCGCGTTGGACGCCCCCGACTTCTTGAAGCCCTTTCGTGTTAATGCAATTATCGACGGATCGTCAATTGGCTCCCTCCACCCGCCGAAACTTGCGCGCGAGCATGGCGGATGGTGCGACATTCGGTGTCATGGTCGGCGTGGGAGAAACGTACTTAGCCGCGTTTGCGCTCGCGATCGGATTGGGCGAAGTCTCTTCGGGACTGATTTCGAGCGTTCCCTTACTTGCCGGCGGTATCACTCAGCTCATTTCGCTTCGCGGCGTTCGCTGGATCGGTTCGGAAAAGCGATGGATCCTGCTGGGTGCGTCGATCCAGGGACTGGCGTTCGTGCCGCTGGTGCTCGCAGCACTGTATGGATCCATTTCGCTCGGCGCGATGCTGTTGATCGCGTCCGTGTATTGGGCTGGAGGTCTGGCAACTGGACCAGCGTGGAATACGTGGATGGAGGCCATTGTACCTCGGCGTATTCGTCCACGTTACTTCGCGAAACGCACGCGATTCTCCCAGCTGACGACGTTCGGGTCGTTCTTGACGGGCGGTCTTGTGCTGCAATGGGCCAAAGACCATGAGATGACGCTTTACGGTTTCGCATTGTTGTTCACGGTTGCCGGATGCTTTCGTTTTTGGTCCGTCTTATGTTTGGCGCAGCACCATACACCACTGGCCGATGATACGAGAGGTCCCTCCGTGTTGTCCGCTATCGCGTTGCCTGCGACGCCGATTCGCGAACCGATGGAGATGCCACATGGCGGGCGGTTGCTCGCTTACCTTGTTGTGGTTCAAGGTTTCGTGCAGATCAGCGGCCCCTATTTTGCACCGTACATGCTGCAAGAGCTCAATTACTCCTACACCGAATTTGTGGGCTTGATTGCCATTGCATTCTTGTCCAAAGTGCTGACATTGCCTTGGTGGGCGAACATCGCCAAGAAGTATGACGCTCAAACGTTGTTGTGGGTCGGTGGGATTGGGATCGCGCCGCTCGCGTCCATGTGGATTGTGTCGCATGCGTTTTGGTGGTTGGCGTTGACCCAATTCATTTGCGGGATCATGTGGGCAGCCTACGAACTTGGTTTTTTTCTGTTGTTCTTTGAAGCATTGCCGGTCGCCCAGCGGACTCGAATGCTGACTTACTACAACCTCGCGAATACGGCCTCGTGGTGCACCGGTGCGCTTGTCGGAGGCGGTTTGCTTTACTGGTTGGGAGCTGACGAGAAAGCTTACTACGTGCTTTTCGCCATCTCGTCCCTCGGGCGATTTGCAGCATTACTTTTGCTAGCTCGAACAGGCGGCCCCAGGTCTCCCGTCCATGCGATCACTGTCCGCATCCTCGGGATTCGGCCAAACTCGGCGTCCATTGACAGCCCAATCTTGTCCAGCGTCGGCCGTAGCGATGTCAATGGCGAAGCGTGTACCCAAGAGCGAAAGATCGCCTAGTCCTTCGTCAGCCCAAACGTTCAATGTTGACCCAGCAACATCCGGCGCGTCAGTCCCGTGGGACTTCGATGCTTCGGAGCAGACTTGTGAGTTCTTCGTCAGTCGTTCGGCCTTCGATTTCCGCTTCGGCGGTGAGTTGGACTCGGTGACGCATCGCTGGCAAGGCAACTTCGACCACGTCGTCTGGGATGGAGTAGTCGCGACCGCCGAACGCAGCGAGTGTGCGAGCGGACTGCATCAGCGCCAATCCAGCTCGCGGTGAAGCCCCGATGTGGAAGGCTGGCCAAGACCGAGTCGCTCGCACGATTCGATTGATGTAATCGACCAAACGATCTTCGATGCGTACCTGGCTGCACAGCTGCATCATCTCGAGAACCTGGTGCGGATTGGTGAGCGGTCGAATCTCGTCGTTCAATCGCTGGTTCAAATCCGATGGTTGGCTATGCAGCTTCAAGATCTCGGCTTCGTGTTCGGCCGTCGGGTAATCGACCTTCAACTTGAACATGAATCGATCGAGTTGAGCTTCGGGAAGATTGTACGTTCCTTCGCTTTCCAGTGGGTTTTGCGTGGCAAGCACGAGAAACGGTCGCGGCACTCGGTGGCTGGTTCCATCAACGGTGACGCGGAACTCTTGCATGATTTCGAGTAGCGCGGCGTGTGTCTTGGCGGGCGACCGGTTGATCTCGTCAGCCAATAACAGCTGAGTGAACACGGGGCCTGGGCGAAAACGAAATTCACTTTGCTGCATGTCAAAGACGGGAGCGCCAGTGATGTCCGATGGCATCAAGTCCGCTGTGAATTGAATCCGACCGAACTCGCAACCGAGTACACGACCGAGCGTTCGCACAAACAGCGT
The DNA here is from genome assembly GCA_041739875.1 of Pirellulaceae bacterium. Classification (GTDB taxonomy): domain Bacteria; phylum Planctomycetota; class Planctomycetia; order Pirellulales; family Pirellulaceae; genus JBBSJZ01. Next base: position 48,337 of record JBGSNA010000221.1, on the reverse strand, counting down.
CTTCCCCAGACCGGGAACCGACTCGATGAGTACGTGGCCGCCTGAGAACAATGCGGTGAGCGTACCCAGTACGAGCTCTTCTTGGCCGACATACAGTTTGGCGACTTCCGCAGAAATCTGGTTATAGAGTGTTTGAACGGGCTGGAACTTTGGCGAAGGTTGCGGGCCCGCTTGTGGTGGAGCGAGAACCGTCGGATCAAGAACCGTCGCCACGATCGGCGCGTCAGCGGACGTTTCGATCGGTGGCGGTGTCGGGCCAGCGGAATGCGGTGATGTCGGATTCTCGCTGGATTCCGGTCGCTTAAACATAGGGTTCGGATCGCCCGAGGAAGCGTCGTTAGTCAAGACTCAGCTCACGGTTATTTGTTGTTCGGATTTGCTTGATGGGTCGTGGAATTTGTTAGCGTTTGGCTCATCGAGCCAGCCACCTCGGTGACTGGTGGCGTTAAGGTTGGCGTCTTAGGAAGCTGCGTTTCCGGCAACACCCAAGGGCCAGTGGTTTCACCTCGGACACGACGATGGTACTCGCTAATCCGACGCCGTGCGTATTCTTCGCCGCCAACACGAAACATGAGCGCCGCCACGGCATCCAAATGGTCACCGAACCGACTCAGGCTCGATCGAAGGACTTGCCGCGGCCGTCCAAAGATCGGTAGCAGTATCAACAATGCGACGATTCCAAGAAAGACGGCATGAATCGTCACGAGGCTCAATGGCCACGTCGTGAGCAGTTCCATCCCAGAAGCTTTCGTTTCGCCCGGTTTCAACTCGCTAATCGGCACGGATCCGTACTCACTAGTGATAAACCCGGCAATCAGTTCACTGTCATTTGGATCAATCGTTGCATCAACGATCTCTTCGGCAAGCGATCGCGTCAACGGTGTTGTGAACGCATAGTTAGTGAGAAGTGAGCCGCCCGCGACAACAATGACTCGCGAATTCTTCCATTTGGACGAGGTGACTTGGCCAACAAAGCACGTCTCGACTTGTGCACCGGTCTGGCTGCTCAGCAACGGTTTGAACTTGATCTCTGTTGCTGTCGGAGTCGCTGAGCCTGTGAAATAGCCGGACGCGTCCGATGGTCCGGTTGGACCTGAATGTACTGTCGTGGATGTGTTTGGGCTGTTTGAAGCTCCCGAGCCTGGGGCGCCAGTTCCACTTGGTTGAGACGTGGCGCTGGGCGTACCGGCGGATGACGTCGCAGGTGAAGTTGACGTGCTTGCGGGTGCTTGATAGGCCTGGATTGCAAGCTCCAAATGACGCGACTCGGCTACGTCGTTCATGTCCTTTGCTTGTGAAACGGATTGACTCCAGCGACCTTTCAACTCACCGAGCGTCGTTGCCTCGGCAATCGGTTGAATTTGAAACCAACCGTTCGAAGGCACATCCGAGCGGTTCAGTCGCCATTCAAAGCGGTCGTTGACGGCTCGCGCCGCACGTCGTCGATACTCGAGTTGTTGGCTTGGTGAAGCATCACGTGTTGCCACGAGCCAATAATCGGCTTCGCTGCCACTGTCCGGAACGATATAGACGAGCGTGTGACCGCCCAAGGTAAGCCACTGGTCAAACCAGCTGGTCATTTCGTCTTCGATCGTCGAAAGCACCTGAGGCGTCCAGACGAGGGTATCTGTTTCATTTTGGCGGTCGCTCAGCCGACGAACATCCTTGCAATCGAAGCCTGTGTTTGCGAATGTTTGACGCAAGGCCGAGAAGCCGTTGAGGCTTTGGGTTCCACGATGCGCGGACGAGTATCCGTAGTCGGTTGTGATCTTGGAGCATCCGCACGCTAACACGAAGAAAGCCGCTACAAAGAAATGCTTTGAAACCGTTTGGCACATGGTGTCGCGAATCATGCTGCTACCTCATGTCGTGCATGGACGATTTCCTCAAGCCGCAAGTTGTCTTGCCACAGAAGCTCCATTTCTTCTCGCGAGAGCGAGTAGCGACCGAAGTAACAGCGTTCGAAAGCATTCACCGTTTTCTGGAATTGGCTGGCAGCAGTCGTGTCCGCCGCTCCGGTTTCACGAACGTAACGGCCGTTCGTTTTTCCGCGTGAAAGCCGAAGCATTGTGGCGTGGTCAAGCATCAACAATTGATGCCCAAAGAGCGTAATGATTGCCAAGTCGAATCGATTTACCGCGATCAATTGCTGTGTTTGTTCTCGCAAGTTGCCCGTGACGTGCCGAAGTTCAGCAGGTAATTCCTGCATCCGCTCGATCATCTGTTCGTCTGGTGCGGAACTTAATCTTCGTTGCATCGGCGACTTTGGCCCCAGTTCTATATCCGCCTGATTGAATCCGTACACGAGTGCCACGACAATCGTAAGTAACAACGCCGCAAGAACCAGCCAAGCAAAGATCTGGCCATTGGTGCTTGAGCCAGTGGATGTGTTCGACGAAGTACTTGGTGTTGCCTGCTTCTGGACTCGCTCGGCCTTGGGCAACCATCGGCTCTCACGGTTGATCGTATCATCCGACAGAGAATCCACTGTCACAGGCAAAACACGATTCGCATCCGCGTCATACCAAGGCGTCGTACGAAGTGCTTCATCGGAAGGGCGAACTTGCTCATCCGCGAATGAGCCCGAAGCAGTGGCGGAGAGTAGCGCCCATGCGACAAAAGCCACGTAGCAAGTTTTCATCGGCTCGGCTCCGTGACAGATGCGCTCGTGATTTGTGCCGCCGTGATTTGTGCCGCCGTTCGCGGTGCGGTTCGAATCGGTTGGTCTTCCCCAAATTGACGCATCGCTTCCGCTCGGATCGCCAATTCCACTTCCCAGCCTTCAAGGCGGATGCGGGTATCCAGATAGCACAGGAACCGAACGATCGAACTTAATCCAGCCACAAGCCAAAGCGATAACGGAACCAGCACGAGATACGAGAACAAATCCCAGTTCCAATTCCCGGTAGCGATCCCACGCGCCCAGACCATCGTGTAAACCGTGCCGAACCAGAGAACAATCAATACAAACGCAACGGAGATAAAGCGGCTGCTCAATTCACCCGACATTGGCGAGTGCAACGACTTGCTGCGGCGCCCAAACGTGATCGCATTCGGTTCTTTGGATCGTAGCGGGCATTGTTCGAGCATCACGATTTCAGGTGCGAACGGGCGTGAACTTCGAATGATCGCGATCGCCAACACAAATCCAAGAGGAAGAATAAAGTCCCAGAAAATGTCGCGAGGTTGGTACATGCGAAACAAGGGTACCATCGCGATCGGGATGGCGAGCCGTTTGAATCCCAAGACATAGATCCAACGCCAAAACTGGCGTTTCATTTCGGTAAAGACACTGCCCCATGTCGGTTGCTGTTCAAAGACGGCTTGGCCTAGGTAAAGCGAAGTCGCGACACTGGCGGCCGGTGCTTGTGCCACGACAAGTAATGACATCCACGCCAAGTATCGATACATCTCGATCGCGGCTTCATCGTCATCAAGCCCGAATCGTGACTCGTCCAGCGGAATCCAAGCGAGAATCGCAAGATCAAGACACGCCCAGGGAAGGGCACCGACAAGAAATCCAATGAACAGGGCGGAAGGGTAACGACGCAGCATCACGAGTGACAAATCGCCGATCTCCGACAACGTCCGCAAGCGAATCACGACGTGGGTGCGATCAAGCTGCACGGCCGTCTCCGTACATTCCGTCTGCGAACACCGCAGCTGGTTGGCGCATGGTGAGCGACTCTTTGGGAAACCCAAGGATCACGAAATAGAAGCTGAGCAGCCCCGATGAGACGACGGCCCAACCCGCCTTGATCGTGAACGGCAGCGGGCTCGGTGAGATGAATCCTTCGGTGAACGCTGCGCACACAAAGAGCACGGCCGAGGCGGCCATCACAGGTACAGCTCGCATGGCGTTTTCTCGCAACGAATCGATGCGCCCCAGTCCGGCGGTATAGATCAGCCCCATCCCGAGTCTCAATCCCGCTCCGGCAGCCAATGCGATTGCGGTCAATTCAAACGGACCGTGAGCGGTGACAAAGTGAAAAAAATGATCGCTTCCCGTCACACCGTCGCGAGCCATGTAACCAAACACTGCACCGAGATAAACAGCGTTCCAGGCAAGGTTGAATAGGCAAGGGATGATGAGGATGCCATAGGCGAAGCACGTCAACCCAATGCCCGTGTTGTGATTGATATAGAAGCCAGCCATCGTGACGTAGTGATCGAGCGACTTGGTGTTGATTGGATCCTTGTACATCTCTTCCATGCTTTCGAGAGCTTCTTGGCCCACGATCGACGTGGCATAGTCCGGAAACAGGGCTTCGTTTTTTGCCAAGAACATCGAAAGCACAAACAACCCAAAGAACAACAGCGTCGCAACACGCACACACGGGTCCGCAAAGATCTGTTGAGGCGCTTCGCGAAACAGCACATCACTCCAACGTGACGGATCGAATTGGTTCGCCCGATACAATTGGTTGTGCGCGCGTCCAACGAGATGGTGCAAGTACGTGACGGTGCCGGGTGGTAATTGGTACGCATCGGCCAAAGCAAGATCAGCGCACGCAGCGCGATACAGCGTCGAAAACCGTGAGATACCAGCAGCACCGCGATGGTGTGCTTGGCGAGTTTTATCGGTGCGTCCGCGAGTCTCCATCGCATCGCACAATGTTTCGAGCTCTGCCCACTGGGCACGTCGCTTTTCAAGAATGACGGCCACATTCATGATGTCGTTCCGGTGGGATCTGTGCCAACAGCGATGGCTCCGATCGTCGAGGCCTGTTGAACAAGACTTGGTGTCGGTATCGCGTTCACTGAGGTTGGTGGCGGAGGCGTTTTCGAGTCGCGTTTGAGCGGACTGTATCCGGCCAACGGGCCGAGATCCGGTTGATCCAATTGCGACTCAGCCAAAAACGTTTTGTAATACAGTGACTGCATCAGTAAATCAGGGTCTATGTCACTGCGGAATTCGAACAAATCAATCAGAGGCACAGTCAAGTGACGAGTGACTTCGCGACGGCGTGCGGGTGTTAAGTGATGTCGTCGCTCAGCATACACGGCCAGGGTCCTCGCCATACTTCGCGAAACACGATAACCCGCGGGAATGTAGGACGCGAGCGCCGGAATTCTCGGATCGTCGACACGCGTTGTCGGAACGCGCCACGTGCGTTCGTCGATAATCACCATCGTCCCCGCAGCGAGGTCGCCGAGTCGTTGTAAGCGACGCGTGAATGCCATCGAGAGCAATCCAGCCATACCGGTTGGGATAATGAAGATCGGCGGGATGTCGGGATCCCATTGGCTCATCGCGGCGATGGGGGCGAGGTCTGCGACTCGAAGTAAGTTTCGAATGACGGCGCGCTTACCGCTAATCGGTCGACCGTCGATGTCAATGGTGCGAATTCCGCATGCCCATTTGCCAATCGTGCGACCGTTGAAAAATGTTTCACACACGGCCCCGTAAAACCAGCTGACCAGGAAATAGAATACCAAGCCCCCAGCCAGGGCAAACGGTCCGAGGAAACTCAGGTCCAGCAGACCGAGTAACAACGCCCCACCAATCCAAAGAACAAGCAGGAACGACCAACGAGCAATCAGATCGATCAAGTACGCTGGCAACCGACGGAACGGACCAGCAAGTTGATACTTGAACTCGATGTTCTCCGGCGTGACCACCGCAATCGTTGTGTCCAGTGCTGCGGTGAAAGCCATGCGAACGATCGGCGCCCCAGGTATAAAGTGTGTCTGGTTCCCCGACGATTGGTTCGCCGAGGTCACTGCGGAAGGAACCGCAGGGTTGATACCAGAGTTAATCGCACGTGTTTACCGTGCGGTCGCCATTATCGACCGTAAACCATGAAAGATGCAACGGTTGGTTGACCCGGTCACCATATTCTTTCACGCTTGTAGCCCCGCTCGGTCTGAACTTTTCCCCACCCTACTCATACCGCCCACTCACGCACTTATGTCGAATCACGAAATTCCTGAAGGAAACATCGATAAAAACGAACTGGTTTCGCCTCCCACGGCATTTTTGAGTGTTTTGCGCTGTGTCGGCCCAGGGCTGATCGTTGCTGGATCCATTGTTGGCAGTGGCGAGTTGATTGCGACCACCAAGACCGGCGCCGAAGCAGGTTTTTCGCTGTTGTGGCTGATTGCGTTGGGATGTGTGGTGAAAATTTTCGCCCAAATCGAGCTGGGTCGATACACGATCATCAGCGGCAAAACCACATTGCGTGCTCTCGACGAGGTACCCGGCCCACGCATTTCCGGACGAGGCAACTGGTTGGTGTGGTATTGGCTAGTGATGTGGCTAGCCAGCATCAGTCAGCTGGGTGGGATTGTTGGTGGGGTGGGTCAAGCTCTCGCAATCAGCGTCCCCATCACCGCAGCCGGCCGCGCATACAACGAGGTTGCGGATGCCGAAACGCTCAAGAAGTTTGACGAGTACGCGGGGCTCGCGGTATCGGCGGAAACATTGGAGTTAACCGCCAAGGCAACGGAGGCGAGTCCAATGCAACTCGTTGTGCCGCATGACGCAGCGATTTGGGCAGCGATCATGTCGATTGTTACGAGCATCGTTTTGTACGTGGGTCGTTATGGATTGATTCAGTCCTTGTCGACGATCCTGGTCGCCTCGTTTACGGCGTTGACGGTGCTGAATGTGTATCTGCTACAAGGCCAGGCACGTTGGCGAGTCAATTGGTCCGATTTTTGGGACGGCATGTCCTTCGGGCTGCCTGAGGCCATCGGTGGTGCCAATCCGATCGGCACCGCGCTGGCAACGTTCGGCATCATCGGTGTTGGAGCCGCCGAGTTGGTGGTGTATCCCTATTGGTGTCTTGAGAAAGGCTACGCACGTTTCACGGGGCCGAATGACGGTAGCCCCGAATGGCAAGCTCGGGCTCGCGGTTGGATGCGGGTGATGCATGTTGATGCGTGGGGCGCCGGTATCATTTACACGTTTGCAACGATCGCGTTTTATCTACTTGGCGCGGCCGTGCTGAATCGTGTCGGGTTGAATCCAGGCAAAGACACGATGGTGCGAACTCTCGCAGTAATGTTCGTTCCCGTTTTCAGTGATTGGGCGGCCGCAATCTTCCTGTTTGGTGCGTTCGCCGTTTTGTACTCGACGTTTTTCGTTGCCAATGCGAGTCACGCGCGAGTGTTCTCCGATGCGCTTCGTGTGATTGGCGTGATACCGGACGATGAGGTCACTCGAGCCAAATGGATTCGCGGACTCAGTGCTTTTTTTCCGATGCTATGCCTGGTGATCTATCTCAAATTTCCTTCGCCGGCTCAACTCGTTTTGCTGAGCGGTATCGCCCAGGGAATCATGTTGCCTATGCTCGCTGGCGCAGCACTGTTCTTTCGCTACAAACGATGTGTGCCAGCATTGCGGCCGAACATGCTTTGGGATGTGATGCTGTGGTTGTCCGCAGCAGCAATGCTCGTCACAGGCTCCTGGACGGTTCTCGACCAGATCTGGAGCTACTAGTCACTGTTCCATCTAGCGTGAAAGTTCAATGCCGTCGGCGGTGATATTCAGTACGCGTCGACCGTCGGGCAACGATTCACCAATGTGAACAAGATTGGACCCGATCAAGGCAACCGCGTTGCTTCCTTTGCCGTAGACCGCTTGGATTCGGAGTAAACCGTTGGTATCGCTGAACGACCGGTTTATCGTCTCCGCTTGCGATGCCGCGAACGGGTTTTGATCGACCCAGTCTTCCAACTCAATGGATGCAAGCGACTGGATTTGCAGCACGGATGCTTTCGGCTCGCTAACGACAGCATCTTGCATTGCTTGCGGTTTCAGCTCCGTCAGCGTCGCTGTTGGCTGAATTTCAGCAACGACTACCGCTTTTTCGGGCTGGGTCACTAACGCCAAGATCAATCCGCAAACGAGCAAGCCGACAACAACCCATTGCTTGGTTGTTTTCGAACCGGCGTCCTCGGGACGTTTGCTACGGTCGCGTTTGCGATTAGCTGCCATGAAGTTGTCGCTCCTTCATCAATTGAAACGCGAGTGTGCCTTCGGCGGCGTATGGGCATCGAAGCGAAATGACTGCGTCACAAGTCATAGTCGATGAGACCGATTCGGTTCGGTGGTTAAGCAATAGTCGATTGCAGCTGATGGGATGGTCCATTCGTGCAAGCTCATCGAGCATTCGGCCAATCGATGAAAAGCTGCCGCGAAGATGGCACGTGTACACGGCGACTCCGACGCGGCTTCCGACGACGGAGTGCTGGTACGTGAATTCGACGAGTTCAAGGCCATTCGTGTCGGTGAGTGACTCGAGTTTTATCCTAACTTCATTGGAATCGACGGATTCTGGAATCCACGACGCCAGTGACTCAATGCTTACGTTGAGCTGTTCATTTTCTAAAGTTTTTTCACGATAGACGTTTTGCCACTCATCAGCATGACGAAGTACTTCGATTGCTTCCTCAACGCTAACTCCGCTGGAGAATTCCGACGAGTTACCCATAGAATCGAAGCGGTACACATGCACGATTGCGGCGCAAACAAACAAACATGCGATGGCGCCGAAGATGTGGGTGCGAACGCATGCGAGCTTCCACCACACTTGAACGTTACGCTTCTTGGGTTTGCTCCCGGACTTGGACCGTGTCATGGGAGGATCCTCGTCGATCGTGGAACACCCATCAGCTGGATCCGACTTCCATCGCCGTTTAGGTTCGGTTCAATCGTAACATGATCGATTCGTGGTTGTTCGCTGAGGCGAGACACCAAGCTCGCGGACGCGTTAGCGTCGGATCGTGCACCGATGATAATTGTTGGCGTAGTCACTAACGTAGGCTGCTCCGCTTCCGTCGTACTTTGCGGGCTGCTCGGACTAGCGGGCAATTCAGTCGCAAGCGAAATCTCGATCGAATCGATCATGACTCGATCAGCATCTGGTCCGACAGCGGTGGCGACCGCGGCAAGCGCCTGGACCAAGCTGTCGTCAGGACGCGCCGTGTCCAACTGTTCAATCCAACGCCGCCTTGACGAAAGATCCGTTAGCTGGCGACGCGCGTCGTCACGAATTTTGAGCACAGGCTCGACCTTCGCACGTAACCGCGTTTCGAACCGACGATTGGACTCGTGTCGAAACAAATCCGTGAGAACCAAATGCCCTAGTCCGATCGAAAGCAATGAGAACGCGAGTATCCAGAAACCGCGAGCTCGCAACGTTTCGACTTCATCGCGAAACTCTTCCGGTAATAGATCGAGTTGTCGAATCGAATTCATCGGCAGCGAACACGATGACGAGTGCTTACGGCGTTTGATCATTGTCTTTCGCCTAGACGGATCATCGTTGCGGAGAGGTGCGCAAGCGACAAACTTGTCGCTGCTTCGGCGTCAATCACCATCGGTGATATCCCATGCAACGACAGCGGACGCTCTTGGTGGACGTATCGCCAGACAGCCACTGGCAAATGGATGAGTGATGCCAAGGCCTCGTCCAGACCAGGGGTCGCGGCTAAGTCGCCAGCAATCAAAACTGGATGATTTTCGTTCTCGTGGCTTGCGCGAAATTCGTTGATTCGGTTCGCGTACGACATCGTTGCCGTAATCTCGTGGGCGATAGAACTCAACTGTGGTTCGATTTCTTCGATTGAGACGATTTGATCCGAGTCAATGCAAGCCGCAGTCGGTGAGCTGGAGACATGTCGACAAAGCCCATGCAGATGGTTTCGATCTGAACCACATCCGATGGTGCTGACGAGTCCGCCCGCCCGACCGATTAATGCGATACAACTTGGATTGAGCGTCGTTAGCGCGGATGCGGCCCCCGCCAACGCGATACCATGCGGCACGATCCCAGAGACTTCGTACCCAAGACGACGAACGCCTCGAGCAATTTCTAGCGTAGCTTGGTGCGGAACAGCAACCACAACCAATCGGTCCGACGTCTTGCACGCATTCCAAACACGTATTTCCGCATTGCACTGAAAGATGGAGTTCTTAAACAGAGATTGACAGTTTGCGATTGTCGCTGGCATGTCACCCTCGCGAGTCATCTCGTAATGTGTCCAACTGGGTGGCAGGCATATTGTTACAGCACTCCGATGCCCGTCGACGGTTCGCGGTAGCACGTCGAATAGCTGCTCCATCCAACGACCCAGCTTCTTAGGTGAGTCGATAGACGACTCGCCATGCGACGGTGATGAGCCGCAGAGAGGTAGTTTGGTGTAAGTCGTCCACTGCTGAGCGTTAGCACTGCCACCATTGAGTTGCGCTGCTTTGCTTGTGCATGTTCCCAAGGTAGCGACACGTGCGATATCGACATCGATTTCGATTCCTATACAACGAGTTTTGCCTAGTCCGCTTCGAGTGACAGCGGACTTGCGTTGTGCGGTGTCGCGGCGGGACAGACGTTGAAGGATCGAAGACATGTCGAAATGGTGTGCAAAAGTGGGCGGGAATTCGTCCACAGGGATGTACGTCGCGGTGGCGACGTAATCAAACGCGTTTCGACAAAAAAACACGGTAATTTTTGTTGAGCGTCCACTAGGATGAGCTGATGGTTGACACATCCAACAGGGGCAGCATCACGGACATCACAACGCCAGCAACAATAACGCCCATCACCAAGATAATGACGGGCTCCAAGGCCACGACGAGTCGTTTAATTTTGCGACTCGCTTCTTCCTCGTAAAAGTTGCCAATATCCTCAAGGACTTCGCCGATACGTCCCGTTTTCTCGGCAGTCGAGACCATTTGCGCGGCTTCGGGTGGAACAAAATCGACGTCGAAGAATGCGTCGCTTGCTCGCTCGCCCTCGATCAACGTGTTCTCCACATCGGTCCATAGTTGTTGCCAATAAATGTCACGCGTTGTGTTTCGCGTCAAACGCACAGCTTGAAGCAATGGAACGCCTCCACTGACCATCGCAGCGATCGTGCGAAAGTTACGCCCCGCGGCCAACGGCCGATACGCGTCACGAATCAATGGCCCGAACATCAAGAACTTGTACACCAGACCACGCACGATTGGATTTTGCCGAAGCGTGATTAGGCCAGCGACGATTCCCACGAGAACAGGCACAATGATCATCCAGTACTCACGGCAAAATCCGCCAAACGTGAGTAGATATTGAGTCGACACGGGGACTGGTTTGCCCATCGACGCAAATACTTTGCTGAATTGCGGCAATACGCCAACGATCAAGGCGCTCATCACACTCGCGGCGGCCCCCATCAAGATCATCGGATAAACCATTGCTCCGATAATCTGGCCTCGCATCGCCAACTCACCTCGCATGCGATCGCACACCCGTTTGAGTGTCTCGGGAACTCGTCCCGTTGCTTCGGCGGCCGCCAACATCGGTGCGAGTGTCGGCGGAAAGTACTCTCCGTGAGCGGCTACCGCAGACGAAAGAGTTTGGCCACCGTTGACCGCATTGTGTATATCTTCCAACGATTCCGCGAGTCGAGAATCGGGACAGTTGCTACTGACCATCTCCAGAGATTCGACGATCTCAATACCGTTTTGGCTCATCACAGCCAACTGGTTCAATACGAGCAGCACGCTTGTCGACGACACCCCCATCATCCCACCACGTCGCACAGCCTGGTGGCGCGCATCATCGCGATCCGACACCATGACTGGTTCGGCGATGTCAGCCATATCGGCGGGAGCAAAGAATGCAAGCACGATTGTGAGTATGGATAGAGAGGTGGTAACGAAGTTCGTTTTGTAATGAGCTCAGTGAATTAATCGCCACAAGCAACGCGGCTGACTTCGTCGATGCTTGTCCGTCCAGCAACCGCCATCCGCATGCCTTCGCTCAACAAAGTCGCGTTCGTATGGCATCGTCGAAGTTCATCAAGCGTCGCTCCGTCGGTAATTTTTTGGCGTAGGTCGGCGTCGCTCTCGAGCAATTCATAGATCCCCGAGCGACCACGATATCCACTTTCAAAGCAGCTCGAGCAACCGCAGCTTCGAGCAAACGCGTGCCTCGCGTTGCCTTGGTAGCCAAGTTCAGCCAACAAACCGGCTGATGGATAATAGGGTTCCTTGCAGTGTTCACAGAGATTTCGCACCAAGCGTTGGGCAACGACACCCACCACAGCCGCAGCAATCTTGAAACGTTCGACTCCCATATCAACCAATCGCGTGATCGCGGAGGCACTGTCGTTTGTGTGCAGGGTGCTCAAGACCAAGTGACCGGTAAGCGCTGCTTGGATTGCTGTTTCCGCCGTCTCGCGGTCTCGAATTTCACCGACCATGATGACGTCCGGGTCTTGCCGAAGGATACTGCGCAGCGCTTTGGCAAACGTCATTCCGGTATCCGATTGAACTTGAACTTGATTGATGAGCTCGAGTTGATATTCAACGGGATCTTCGACGGTGATAACGTTTCGCTCGATCCCTTTGATCAGCTCAATCGCGGAGTAGAGCGTCGTTGTCTTGCCGCTACCTGTGGGGCCGGTAACCAGCACAAGTCCGTGCGGACGTCCTAGCATTCGACGCATCGTGACGAGCGAAACCTCAGGAAGTCCGAGTCGATTGAGATCGAAGGTAACGTTCTGGCGATCGAGCACCCGCATGACGACTTTTTCGCCGAGCACCGTCGGCAATGTGCTGACACGCAAGTCGATGTCGCGACGCGCTAAACGCACGTGCAATCGACCGTCTTGAGGTTGACGATGCTCCGCAATATCAAGCTTGGCCATGACTTTGATTCGGGATACCAACGCCGCATGCATGTCCTTGCGAGGCTTCATGACTTCTCGCAGTGCACCATCAATTCGGAAACGCACTGACGTGCTCTTGTGTCCAGGCTCGATGTGGATGTCGCTTGCACCTTGGCGCACGGCTTGGACAATCGCGTAGTTCACGAGGTTGATGACGGGGCTTCCGTCAGCAAGTTGCTGGACCGAGTGCAAGTCCAGATCAATCGCCTCGGAATCGAGCTCAAGTTCTTCGACGTCCAAATCGGCGGTGACCGAATCGACGGAAAAGTCCGCTTCGTAGCATCTTGGAAGCAGACGCTCGATGCCGCTGGCGAGCGTGAACACGCCACGGACACGGCAACCACTGATTCTCGAAAGCGCGTCAATCGCTGCGAGATCCTGGGGATCTGCCATCGCCACCGTGAGCTCGTCGCGAACTCGCATGAGTGGCAACACGTTCATGCGTTCGGCGTATTCACGAGGGATCAACCGCACGGCCGCTGGATCGATCAAACCTTCGCGCAGACGAACTCCCTCAACGCCAAGTTGCTCGCCGAGCAGCGGCAGCAAATCCGCTTCGTCGATCAAACCAAGTTCACTAACGACTTCGCCCAGTTTTTTGATGGGTGTCGGTGGTGCCGACGGATTCTTCAGATTTCGAATTCGGGCGCGTTCCGCCTCTGCACCTTGGTGAGCCAGTGCAGATTCCAACTGGTCGGCACGAAGCAGACCAGCGTTCAGTAGACGCTTTCCAAGCGGAACCGTCGAAGTTGATGAATACGTCTTCGCTTGCGGCGTCACGACGCGAGGCAAATTGGCGACATCAAATTCATGCAGAGGGGCGTGGCTCATCAGGCAAAACTTCCGAGTGCCGAAGTCAAGTCGGTGAACTGTTGCATTGATGGGCCTACACCCGTAATGCGCAAGATATCACAGCACAACTCATTCGCGCTGCATAGGCAAACGCTACCACCACGCTCACAACAATGTTCGTCAAGGTTGAGTAACCATTCCAAGCCAGCACCATCGATCAGCGGCGTTTCCGCCAAGTTGACGACGACCATAGGTACTCCACTTCGCACTGCATCCACCACTTCTTCGTTCAAATTCTCAATCGAGTCTCGCTGAAGCGGGCGATTCGGGCGGATGACGGTCACACCGCCGCGTCGTTCAATCGATGTCATGATTCCCCCCGATGATGCTAAGTGAATGAATGCAATGTAAATGGCTTGCGAATCACACGGAATTTGAATACGGATTCTCGGTTAGATGCCAGAACGCGATTGGCCACTGATCGGAAGCCGCATCGTGAAGGTCGACCCTTGACCAGGGATACTCTGCAGCAAAATATCTCCTTGGTGTAAGCGAGCGATCTCGCGGGAGAAAGCCAAACCAAGACCATTGCCAGGCTCGCTGGACTGCACCGCCTTCTGGCCACGAAAGAACTTGTCGAAGACACGTTCCTGTTCGTTAATTGGAATCCCGTCGCCCTGGTCGGTGACATCAATGCGAATCCAATGCTCTTCCACATCGCACTTGACGGTAACGTCACCGCCATTGTTCGAATACTTGATAGCGTTGCCGACCAAATTCAAGATGGCTGCTTGCAATTTGTCGCGGTCGCCATTGACCGTCGGAAGCTTTGCCGAAAGTACGCTTTTGAGTATGATTTGCTTGTGCTCTGCCTGAGGTCGATTCTGTTCGAGTATTTGCTCCAACAAAGGAAGCAGATCCAGTTCGTGCTGATTGATAACGATCGACCCAGCTTCCAGTTGGCTCACCGTGAGCAGGTGATCGACGAGTCGTCCGAGTCGATTTGCTTCCGTGTAGATGATGTTGCAGAACTCTTTTTGGTGCTCGACGTCCAGCGTTTCTTGGTGGCTGAGTGCTTCCGCGTATGCCTGAAGATTTGTGAGCGGTGTGCGGAACTCGTGCGTCGCAGTCATGAGGAATTGATCGCGAGCCTCGGTCGCGAGTTGCTGTTGAGTGACGTCCTGGATCACCCAGGCCAAACCGGCTCCGTCACCGCCGCGTCCACCCAATCGCGTGCGAGCGATTCGAAGTTTGGTGGTCGAACCGTTGACAACCAGCTCACGTCGCAGGGTGACCATTCGAATCGCGCCGAGCACCTGTTCTAAATCATTTGCAGCTTGAACGAGTTCGGACTCGTTCTTCTGATCAAGTGTCGTCTCGTCGTTCGAGTGGTTGGCTGGATCGGTCGTTCGGACTGCATCCTGGGCGATCTGACTCTTCGTGATTCCAAGGACCTCCGTGAGATGCAGGTGCTCGTAACTGCTTCCGTCCGCCAGTCCAAGCATTCCTAGGGCGACCGGAGAGATGAATCGAATACGAGCGTCGTTGTCCGTAATGACCCAGGCCATTGGCAATGCTCGCATGGCGCGGGCAAGCGTCACGGCTTCGCGGTCCAAGGGGGCAATCGTTCGGTGCAACGTTTCGGACGATACATTTGCCAGCGCCAAGTCCAAGAGTCGGTTCCAGCCGTCACAAATGGGATCGTCGGCAACGATGCGGCGCGGTGTGGTGGCAATATTGTGAACTTCACTCAGATTGCGAGCTTCGGAGAATCTCAACAACTCGTCTTCGACGCGTCGCAAAACACGAGCGGTTCGCATGGAGAACAACCCAGCAAAGCTGCAAAACGCGATCGAAACTAACCCAAAAAGTGGCGTTGCATTCTTCAGGGGTGTCTCCACCGTACTGATAAAGCTTGTGGCAAGAATTCCGATCGCGACGGCAAGAAACGCGCAACCGATGCGAATCGTTACATGCTTGCGACCGTGAATGAAGGATTGCCACATCGAAGCGTGTCGATGTGAACCAATGGTCGACCCGATTCCGTATTCACTGGATGTCGATGCAAATGACGGACTAGACATGCAGAGTCTCTTTCGTCATGTGAAGGGCGTTGCAAATCCATTCAGTGAGGTGACGCGGACTGAATGGCTTACGCAGCACCGTAACCAATCCGAAATGTTGGACGATTTTCTCCGTATCAAGCTCCAAACCTTTGGCTGTGCAAAGAATCGTTGGTACGCGAGGCACGGTCGTTTGTTGACTGATCCGCTCGAGCATCTCGATACCGCTTGATCGTGGCATTTGGAGATCCGTCACGATGAAGTCGATATCGCCAACCATGAATCGATCGTATCCCTCGATTCCATTGGTCGCATGTTCCACCTTGAATCCCGCACGTGAAACGGTGAACGAGATCACACGCCGAAACACTGCATCGTCTTCGACGATCAATACCGTTGGCTGGCGGCGATCCGAGGCATTGTCGGTGCCAGCATTGCAGGAGTTCGTAGGCATGTTGCTCAGCGTAAGCTTGGAGGGAATTCAGCGTAAGCTTGGAGGGAATTGCGTAGGCGGGAAGCTGTCGAGCTCGAACAACGCGACTCACTGACTCGCGTACCGAGAAGGGCCAGGTCTCGTTACGTTCGCCAGTGAGATCATGTGTGAATGAGTTTCGTTATCGAAACCGAACTACCAATCGAAGCCGACTTCCGTTGCACCGACGTTCAAGCGAAGATTGCCGTTGGCAGGCTTATAGACCCAACCACCTGGCTGTGCATCGTTGGGAACAGCTGACGCAATGCTGTCCGAATTGGTGTCATAGTAGACGGCCGAATCAGCTCGCGCCGTGCCAACGCTCGGAGCAGGGAAGGGACCGTTGAGCATTGGGGCAACAGCCGCCTGGAGCATATTCACCGGCGGGTAGATTCCCGATCGTGCCCGGTACATCTCAATCGCATTGCGTAGAACCGCTAATTGCTGTCGCGTCGTATTCGCTTCCGCAGTCGTCGCGGTGTCGAACATTCGCGGAGCGGCAACGGCTGCGATGATGCCGAGAATTAGAATCACGATGACCATCTCAATGAGAGAAAAGCCCGTTCGTTTTGCTGGTTGTCTGTTCATACTGGTTTTGCCCCTGTGTGTAACACGTGTAGCGAGCGAATCGCGTGAGGATGCCGTTTTCTGTAGTCTCAAAATGACGATTGCGCAAAAAATTGCGTTTCAACTCGATCTTCACTAGAAACGTAGACCGCTATCTGAGATCGGCTGCATAAAACACTCACCGGTTTGTGATTTTCCGCCTCTCTAATGGGGGTGCCTGGTCGTCAGTTTCTGGTCAATCGTCACACTCGGAACACTTCTAGTCCTGTGGGGCCCGGCGACTGAATCCAGTCATTGCGTCATCGACGCGAATTCGAACGTTTGCAAAACGTCTCTTGGATTGTTGTCACAGTGTTCGGATTTTCGTTGTTGCGTCCGTCATTCATGTGTTGCGATTGTTCAACAGGACGTGTGGGATTGGTTCACCCTCGCAACGACCGCGAATACCTTCGTGTTGAAAACGTTTCGCCGCAATTCCCGCTTCGATTGCCAACATTCAGGTCCTTAAAATGACCTTTCTCGGCTTACGAGCCTCTTTCACGGACCCGGATTTGCGACTTGCTTGTCCTTCGCAGCGCATTCCATCCGCAGCGCATTCCATCCGCAGCGCATTCAACGGGTTCGAGCGAGAAAGCCATGCTCAAAAACAATTCGTGTCGAGACGACGCAACCAATACTGATCAAACATCGTCTACGCATTTTGCCTCACTGCCTCGCTGGTGGTGGATTGCGATGATGGCAGCGTGTTTGATTGGCCTTTGCACAAAAGGGTTCGCTGGAGATCCAGTTGTGACCACGTCGGCGATACAACTGGACGCAATCTTGCCCGGTCCCATCCAAGCGTTGCCAGCAACTAGTGACTCGGTTTCGCCACGAACGGGCCGACCCACCATGGTTGATTTCTCCGCCCACCTGGCGAACTTCGATCGCGACGCAGATACGGACGGTTGGCTTGCAACGATTGTGCTGCGCGATGCATCGGGTCAGCATGCATCGGGTCAGCATGCATCGGGACAAATGGTGACGGCTCGCGCGTACGCGACATTTGAACTCAAAGTAGGCCGATTCGCGGTCGACGAAGTTACTTTCGTTGCTGGCGAACACGTCGTCCATCGTTGGTCAAAGTCACTTATGTTCGACGATGACGGCGTGGCTCGAGTGCGACTTGAACAGAGGGGAGCGACAAAGTCGAAACATGAACTGACGATGGATCGTTCGACTTCACTGGTCACTCAACCCATGTACAATATGGGTTCACGGTTTCCGATCCAACGTTTGTCGTATGCAGACCGTTTTCGGTACACGCCAACGAATGGGCTGATTGGACCCGATACGCCCTTCACGCCCGTATTCGGTGCTCTCCAAGTACGAGTAAACGTGCCGACTCAAGGAACATTCGATGGCGTCAGCGTCGTCCGGTTGAATTCGCCTGTCATTAACGCGAAGTAATCACGCAACGCAATATCGCCGACTCGAGTCTTCAAGCACGATCTTACCGAGCAGCAATGGTTTCTGTTGCGCCAGTATGCAATTCTTCGGCCAGCTCATGTTCCACGACTGGATTCGTTCCTCGCCAGACCAAGTACCACAGCGTGAACATCACTAACAATATCGAAGCGATCGCTGAAGCACCTTCCCAGATCAACGATGACCGCATTTGCCCCACGGGAGCAAAGACTTTCGCCAAACGATATTGCACAAGAACCACCATGTCGGTCGTCCCCGTCGCCTGCGATTCAGCGTTTGTAGATGACTGGTTTTCGCTTCCGGCTTCGGTCTTTGGCATCGTCGAAGCGAGATCATTCGCATGTGGCAACTCGATCGATTGCATTGCTGCGATCCATGGACCCGCGAAGTCTCCGCCATCATCGGCTTGGGCCATCGGGTCGCGGTAGTCAACGTCTCCGCCGTCGATTAGTCGATCCATCAGTTCGGCAGAAACTTGAAATTTCTCGCCAGCGAGTGTCCGTCCTGCTTCGCGTCGTCGGTCCATTAACGGATGCTGTAGCACGGTCCCTCGAAGCGGTCCGGTTCTCGCGTCGAGCAACACCGCGACTTGATTTGCTCCCTGTTCGCTCTGAAGCAATTGGAAATCGCCTAGGTTAATCGTGGCGACAAAAACCGCGTCCGTCGTTGTTGAATCAGCGTTCAAACGAATGGGGGTACTGACCGCTACTTTCCACAAGCCCGTCGCTGTACTGGGAAATGCAGCCGATAAACTCGTTGACGTCAAAGGCTTGATCGAATCATGTGGCGTGTCGCGAGGCAAATCGTTTCGTCCGCCATTGAAGTACGTTCGATAAGCAAAGTTCTTACAAGCACTATTTTGATCTCGAGGAACAGGCTCGTCATAAGCGATCCCAATGATCGTTCCGAGGGCATCGACAACGAACAAGGTGGCCAAACGCGGCAAGCGAGTGTCGTCACTGGGTCCAGAGTATCGCTTCAGTTGTTCGTCCAGAAGCGAATCCAAACGTTGACGCACCTCGGAATCCAGCAACACTTCGCGTGCTTGCGATGCGGCATCGGTCCCAGACGTTGACGCAATCGTTTGCAATAGTCCTTGGATTTCTGTGTCGTCGAGGACTTCTTTCAATTGGTGCTGCAACTCGGGCCGTGACGCTTCGGATTGCGCAGCTTGGAAATATCGTTCGAGTTCACTTTCGAGCGTCCGTGCCGCGAAGGTTGCGGCAAGCTGATTGCTACCGAACGCTTCGGTGCGAAGTGCCGACATCGTGCTGCTGCTTGCATGCTCGATGCTTCGTAATGCGTAAATTGAAACTGCGGTCAATAGAAGCAGTGGACCGACGATACCGAGCATGATCAACGGTCGTCGCGATCGAGCTTGTTCGCGTCGATCGAGATCCTGCAAAACTTGTTGCATGTTGGCATAACGCTCGGCCGGGTGGAACGCGATACATCGGCTGACGATCTCCGCAAGCCGCCGATCCACGCCGCGCCGCATTCGGTGCTCGCTGGGTGCATGGCTTGTCGATATGGCTTCGCGATAACGCTCCAACCGCTTTGGCAACGAGCCGGCGGTGTCCATTCGCTCGACCAGCGTGTCGTCGCGATACGGTGCTGTCCCAGTCAACATGCGAAACAAGATCGCGCCAGCGGCATAGACGTCCCATTTCGCATCCGGCGTCGCTTGCAAATCAGCTTGCTCAGGCGCCATATAGAACAGTGTTCCCAAAGCGGGCGTCTGTTCGTGTGACATACGACTCTGGCCAAAATCCGCCAAACGAGGCTCGCTGTCTTCACCAAGCAAGATATTCGCTGGCTTGATATCACAGTGCAAAACGCCCTTCCCGTGACAATGATTCAGTCCCACGCAGATCTTTCGAAACAACGTCACCGCTTCGTTGACTGGCAGCCGACCGCGGGCTTTGAGCAGATCTTCAAGCGATCCGCCGCCCACCAGTTCCATCACGTAATACGGTGGATCCGCGTCCCACCCCACCTCGAGCACTTGTACAACATGGCGATCGGCCGACAATTGGACCAGGTTCTTGACTTCACGCGACAGCAACGACCAATTCACACCACCGCGGTGCAAATAAAACTTGACCGCCACGCTGCGACCCGTATTCAAATCTGAACCAACCCAAACTTGGCCGAACGCCCCTGCACCAAGAAACTCCTTCAGCCGGTATCCTGGGACGGCCGCTGGCGGTGTTGCCGGCTCAAGCGACAATCTCAGGCTGGCCGACTGATGGTTGGCTGTTTGCTGCTCTGTCAAATCGTCAGTCACGCATCATCCTTAAGTTACTGTCCCGAAATCCTTCCACCACCAACTCCCCGTGAAAACTGAACACTCGGCCAGCTGTCACGCAGCCCATTCCCTTTCGATTGTAGCGAATCCGATTCGGTTCGCTGAAGCGAGCCTAGTTTCGTGGATTCAATGCCTATTGATTATCGGATTCTCTGTTTTTCTCGCCAATCCCACACGTTGTTGGTCCCAGGAACCTGCCGCAGCCACCTCATCTCCCACGATCGAGAGAGAACCCGCATCTGAGCCCGCATCCGCCACAATCATTCCACCCCTTTCGCTGAGCGATTTTCAGCCCAAGAGCCAGCTCATTGTGCCATCGCATCCGCGTGAAAAGGCATCGTACCCAGTCGTCGATGTCCACACGCACTTCCTCTACAAAATGCGACACAACGTCCAAGCCCTGGATGACTTCATTGGGCTGATGGACCGCAACCGCATCGACGTGTGCGTTTCGCTCGACGGCCGGCTGGGCAGCCAGCTCGAAGAACACAAACAGTTTTTATGGACGAATTACAAAGACCGCTTCGTTATTTTTACGAATGTCGATTGGCGTGGAACAGGCAGCGCCGACGACCCATCGACCTGGGCATGTCACCAACCACGATTCGCGGAACAGACAGCCGCTGCAATCCGTGAAGCCGCCGCCGACGGCGTCAGCGGGTTGAAAGTGTTTAAACAGTTCGGACTCGAATACAAAAATCCAGATGGTTCGCTCATCAAGATCGACGACCCGCGATGGGACCCGATCTGGCAAGCCTGTGGCGACGCGGGTATCCCAGTCATCATCCACACTTCCGACCCAGCAGCTTTCTTCGAACCGATTGATGCAAAGAATGAACGTTACGAAGAGCTCATGCGGCATCCGGATTGGAGTTTTTACGGCGACCAGTTTCCTTCGCGAATGGAATTGTTGAACGCTAGAAATAACGTCATCGCGAGGCACCCCAAAACGCAATTCATTGGCGCGCACATCGCCAATCACGCCGAAGACTTGTCCGTGGTCGCTCAGTGGCTCGATGCGTATCCGAACTTATGGATTGAACCGGCGTCAAGAATCAGCGAACTGGGGCGGCAACCGTTCACGGCTCGCGAGTTTCTGGTTCGTTACGCCGATCGATTGCTGTTTGGTACCGATGGACCGTGGCCCGAACAGAGACTGAGGCTGTATTGGCAATTCTTTGAAACGCACGACGAGTACATCGCCTACAGCGAAAAATCACCTCCGCCACAAGGTTTTTGGAACATCTATGGCGTCAAATTACCCGACGACGTTTTGCGCAAGATGTACTACGAAAACGCAGCCAAGCTGATCCCCGGTGTCGCCGAGCGTCTCAAAAAACGCGAGCTATCTCGCGATTGATTGGCCACGCTCCAAATCTACCCTCCACTCTCCATTCGTTACCCTCAACTCACTCATTCCCTTGACTGCTTTGCCTAGTTTTTCATTTGTCTGTTGCGCCTATGGTGCTGAACCAGCCGTCAAGCACGAGGTCGCCGAACAAGGTTGGCGGCTCGCGTTCTCGCGCCCAGGATTCGTTACTCTCAAACGCGAATCGCCGGCAGATCGCATGGCCCCAGCCGATGCGACGGCGAGCGATCTGCCGACGGGTATTTTCGTTCGCACCGCTTCGCATTCCATCGGCCAAGTTCGTGCTGACACCAGTGAAGGCCACGGGAAAGGGACAGAGATGATGGCGGCGCTGGTGGCGCTACTCTCCAACTCGCACGAAGCTCAACGTCCGTTTGACCAGATCCATGTCTGGCCCAAAGATCGAACCGCGATCGGTCGTTTTGACTTTGAGCCGGGTGTCGATGAAGTCTCGCGGGCGGTCGGTGAGGAGATACTCGCTGCATTGAGCTTACGCGAAGGGGCTGTTGGCGAAGGGGGTGATGTTGAACGGCGCAATCGATTCGTCCGCTCCGGTACCATCAACGTGGTTGCTCAACCCGGCGAACGAGTGCTTGATGTTGTACTCGTCGCGCCGACGCACTGGTTTATTGGCTTTCATGTCGCCAGCACTTGGCCCACACGTTGGCCCGGAGCGGTTCAACCCATCGAACTTGCGGAGCCACCCATCTCGCGAGCCTACTACAAAGCGGCCGAGGCGATTACTTGGAGCGGTTTCAATCTGCGGGCTGGCGACCAAGCGATCGAAATCGGTAGTGCACCGGGTGGCGCGTGCCAGCGATTGCTTGAACTGGGACTGGATGTGACAGGCATCGACCCCGCCGAAATGGACGAAGCGATCTCGACGCACCCGCGATACACGCACATCCAGGCTCGCGGGGGCGATTTGCCTCGGAAGCGATACAGCGGTGCGAAATGGCTGCTCGTCGATTCCATTGCCAAGCCCGAGCAAACGCTTCAAACAGTCGAAAACATCGTCACGAACCAACACAGTGATCTGGTGGGGTTGCTGCTTACGCTCAAGATTGGCGACTACGCCTCGGCCGAGCGAATCGAAAGCTGGCGCAAGACAATCGAGCGGTGGGGTGTCGCTGACGTCCGCATTCGCCAACTCGCTCGAAATCGATGCGAAGTCTGCCTCGCCGTACGTGTCACCGACCAAACGTAGCGGTAACCAAGCACAGTTCATCCAAAACTGCGTAAATCAAAACAGAAATCGGGGCGTTGACTCCGGGTAAAGATTTGCGAAACTCTGCATCTCTGCTCAAGAGTAAATCCTCGCAGACGGATCAAGCGGCCGTGGCGAAACTGGCAGACGCGCAAGGTTGAGGGCCTTGTGGGAGCAATCCCGTGGAGGTTCGAGTCCTCTCGGCCGCACTTGTTATTCACTCGGAAATCGACGAAACCCCGTGATTCACGGGGTTTTGTCGTTTCTGGACGGTTGTTTGACATTTCATCAACCTCACCCAAGTTGCCAGTAACCGCCACCTGAGATTGAGTTGAACGATTCGCATCAGGGAACGAGATTCGTGGGAATCTTGCCGCCCTTCATGACCAGCCGCAAATTCACCAATGGTTTTCGATCAGCTCGATGTTGGTCGCCCGATCACCGTTGAGCATCAGAAGTGTACCAAATGCCGTGCGGATCTTGAACTGACTTGCCAGACGATAGGCGACATTCGGCCCCTCGGCAATCGTCCCCGTACTCCGACGGCACAGTTGCAGAAACTGAAGCGAGATGACTTGGCCTCGGAGTGTCCGTCAATACGCTCTCTCCAGGCAATCGAAACGATGAGCTCCTGCTTTCTGATCGACACAGTGATGACTGGGTGTCCATTGCACAATCGGTTTGCGCATTCGCTGTTTCGTTGCGATGAGGAACGGTTTCTCGTGTGCATATCTGCCCGCATGTGCGTGCAGGCACGTTCTATACACGTTTCTGTTTCGAATTCGTTGATTTGCGTCATTGGCATTGCGAATGCACCAATACACGAGGCAATACAGGGGGAACAGAAATGAAAAACATCTTGCTTGCAACGGACGGCTCAGACGCGGCGCAATCAGCCGCTAGATTCCTTGCGCATTTACCTCACGAAGACAAGATTGAGTTGATCGTGGTGTCGGTGTTAACGCCACCCTATAGTCCAATGATGACCTTGCAGACTGAATGGATCCAAACGTGTCTTGAGCAAGACCGCGAGCGGGCGTTGGAAGCTTTTGCTGAGATCAGTTCCTTGTTCGAAGGTGCAAACGCTTCGGTCGAACATGTTGTGGTGGAGGGGCACGCTGGCGAGTCTATCTGTCGTCTTGCCAAGTCTCGAGGATGTGACTTGGTGGTCGTTGGTGCTACGGGCCATTCATTGGTTTCAAGAATTCTGCTCGGGAGCACGAGTGACTTCGTTGCCACGCAAGCGTGCTGTAGTGTTCTGGTTGTGCGACCGATCGATCGTTCTCAATCAGTACACCCGTTGCGAATCGCTTTGGGGTATGAAGACACCGTACCGGCTCGGGCAGCAATCGAAGAGATCTCGGAAATTAAATGGGGTACTCAAGTCGAATTCCATCTCGTGATCGTTTCCTACGCAGTGGGATTACTGGCATCGGAACAGATTCAAGCCCTGCGAGCAAATGTACGTGATGCGGCATTGAGCCTTGGTGCGTCTGGTTTCAATGCGCATCCACATTTAGTCGAAAACGATCATCTGGGAGAGGGGTTGGTGAAATACGCTGAAGAACATGGCTGTGACATTTTCGTTGTCGGCGAGACGTTACGCAGCGATCTCGGGCGAATCTTGATGGGAAGTACGTCACGATACGTGTTACGACACGTACCGTGCAGCGTTTGGATTACCCGTAACAGAATCAATCACGAACTGAAGAAACCAGCAGCACTCTGATATTGCAATCAGGCTCTTTATCATGAAACGTTTTCAACGAATTCTCGTCTACGCGGGAACCGAAAGTCCAGAGATGGCGGTCACTCGAGCGGCTCAATTGGCACTCGAAAACGATGCTTCTCTTACGTTAATGGATGTCGTCAAACCAATACCTCGCACATTTAGCATGATGAGCGACGTCGCAAAGCCTGAGAAACTTGAGCATTGGGTTGTCGCTGACCGACGACGGCGTCTGCTCGAAGTCGCCGGAGACATTTCGGACACAGGCCTAAAGCTTGATGTCGTTGTCACGATCGGAGATCCAGCCACCGAAGTGACTCGCCAAGTCGTTAACGAAGACCATGATCTTGTAATCAAGACGGCCGATGGTTTTTCAACCTCTGGTCGACTGTTTGGAAGCGTGGCGAAATCGCTGCTTCGGCTTTGCCCATGTCCCGTCATGTTGCTCAAGCCCGAGATTCACGGCAAGTTCGATCGCGTCCTGGCGGCGATTGACGTGGAATCCGAAGAGATCAATCAAACGGAGCTCAATGGAAAAATACTCGAGTTTGCCTATTCAATCGCCCGGCGTGACAATGCCGAGTTGCACGTCGTTGCAGCTTGGCAACTTTGGATGGAGGACTCGATGCGAAGCCATGCCGGGGATCTTGCCCTCGAATTGATGCGAAAGGAGCATGAGCGGAAAGCTCATCGCGCACTCGAGGCTCTGTTGCAGGTGCATTTCGCGAACACGAATGGAGTCAAGGTGCATTTGAAACATGGTTCGCCTGTGACCAGTATTCGAAGCGTGGCCGACGAGATCGAAGCCGATCTGATGGTGATGGGCACCGTCTGCCGAACCGGCGTCGCTGGTTTCTTGATCGGAAGTACAGCCGAAACCATCCTGCCTGACATTACCTGTTCGCTTCTGGCGCTCAAGCCCGATGGATTCATTTCGCCAATCCAAGTCGCGAATAACGTCACCTCCCACGAGAGCAAACCGTTGTCACTGTTATGAGTCCACTGGATGACGCCGACGTTGGGTCAAACGATTTGGGTGTCCCAATCACGACAGATGCCTTGATTCAAGGCTTGCGGCTGGCTTATGCGTTTCCACATGCCATAGACGGTGGTGTGGAAATACACGAAACGCATATTTCGGTCGTGGTTCTTGCGGGTGAGTTTGCTTACAAGATCAAGAAATCTGTCAAAACGGATTTTCTCGATTACAGCACCTTGGATCTGAGGCGGCGTTATTGCGAGAAGGAGGTCCAGCTTGATAGTCGATTTGCCTGTGATTTGTACATCGGCGTTGTACCGATTGGATGGGATGACGGACGACTGCGGATTGAATCTGACACGGATCCAGTGGAATACGCAGTAAAAATGCGACGTTTCCCGAGCGGTGCACTATTGAGTGAACGCATCCAAGCTGGATTGGTAACAATCGCTGACATACATCAATTGGCCGAGAGTGTTGCAAGATTCCACCGTCTCGCCACCATCTGTAACCCGGAGTTTGCCGCGGGTTGGCCGGGCTATCTGTTCAAAAACTTTAAGCAGGTCTTTGCGGAGATTCAAACGCATGTGGACGGAGAGACCGCCTCCACATTGCGAGTTTTGCATCTTTGGATCGAGGAGTACTTCAAGACACATTGGCAAAGTCTTGAGTTGCGAGTTGCATGTGGTTTTGTTCGAGAGTGCCATGGCGATTTGCATTTACAAAACGTGGTTCATTGGGATGAGCAGTTTGTGCCATTTGACGGGATCGAATTTAGCGAGCGGTTGCGTTGGATCGATGTGCTGTGTGATGCTGCGTTTTTACAGATGGATTTGGCCTATCACGAGCACCTAGACTTCGCTCGCTCGTTCATGAATACGTATTTGGAGCGAACCGGCGATTATGGTTCGCTGGACGTTTTGCGGTTGTTTCTCGTCTACCGAGCGTTGGTCCGAGCGCTCGTTGCGACCATACGCTCCTCGCAAGAACAATGCACGGCTGGCGAGCGTGCTTCAGCAATGTCGGATGCCCGAAGGCATATCGAATTGGCTTATCGATTCACGCTCAAGGAAGAACCGCAACTTTGGATCACTCACGGCTTGAGTGGCAGCGGCAAAACGACACTCAGCGAACAACTCATTCAACGTCATGACGTGATTCGACTTCGTAGTGATATCGAACGCAAGCGAATGTTCGGCTTGTCACCAACCGAACGCCCGTCGAGCGAACTGAAGGCGGAGATCTATAGTCACGCAGTCAACGAAAAGACTTACTCGCAATTGCAAAATCTCGCTCGCGGGATCCTGCGGGCGGGGTACGGTGTCGTCGTAGATGCTGCCTTCTTGAAACATAGTGATCGAAAGCGGTTTCACTTGCTTGCTGTGGAACTCGGGGTGCCGTTCGCGATCCTGGATTGTCACGGTGACGAGCAAACGCTCCGTCAACGAATTTCGGATCGCATGAGAAACAACGGCGATGCATCGGATGCAGATCTACGCGTTCTCGAAAATCAATTCGCCACGCATGAGCCACTGACGAAGTCCGAATTGGAGTTGATCGTCCGTGTCCCGTGACCCTCGTTGAATCCACTTTGACGGATGGTTCAAATGCCAAAACTCACTCGGACATGAGTTGCAAGTGCGACGACGCACAGTGGGGTCCTCGCGGTGATCAAATCGTCTCACTTGATCCGCCGCGATGGATCCGTCTGTTGAGCACTTCGCGTAAAAAGCGACGCTGGCAAAGCGATTGCATTCGTGTCTTGCTCAGAATCGAGCGGCTTGACGGATCAGGCACGGCGATTGCTTGACTGTTGGTACAGGAACCTGTGACGAAGGTTTGAGTCGCAGAATGGCATGTGTGCGGATCGTATCATTTAACAGATTGAGCAGAGTGATGACCGAAAATATGACCTGTGCGATTGAAATGCACTCAGATCACCGTCATTGGAATAGCGAACTGGCCATGTGGAAGGAAGACATCACCAATTGGCGATCCGAGCACGCCATTGCTTTGGATTTGCTTCTTCAAGCAAAAACGATGATAACGTCACATGAAGCGTGCCTTGACGCACATCAAGAAAAAATGAGTGAAGTAAGCAAGGCAATTCAATGTCACGAGAAAACGCTCGCGGCAAGTTTACGTGGGGGTGCGGAATCGGATCGGAATAATGTCTTAAACGACAAGCACGAAAGTCACCTGCAAACCATGATTACACAGCACGATGCTCATGAACGGATCAAGAAACATCACCACACGGCGATGGCAAAAGTCGAATTGCTACTCAAGGCACTCGAAGCGCCTATGTAGTTGCGATTTGGCGAGTCGCTTGCTGGTTGTTCGATGAGTTCCTAGCGAACCCTCTGAGACGTATCTGAACAAGGCTAGTCGGTGAGGACTGGCATCCGGAATTGGTTGTTAAATAAAACGGTTTCTGCAAACACATAAAAAATTGGACGAGAAAGATGATTCAAGAAGTTACGGGTGACATGATCCTTACCAAGGCCGAAACACTTGCACACGGGGTTTCGCCTGACGATCACTTCAATCAGGGATTGGCACTGGCGCTACGAGAGCGTTGGCCCGCCATGGCAAAAGACTTTCGCCATTGGTGTCATCAAACGCATCCCAAGCCGGGTGCCGCATGGATATGGAGTGGGCCTGGGGCGGACGGGCATATCGTTCGAGTCGTGTGTTTATTGACTCAGGAGGAGTCGGGCAAGCATGGCCACCATTCCGGAAGAGCTCACGTGGAACATGTGAACCACGCGCTCAAGGAGTTGCGTCATTTGGTTGAAAAGGAGGCGATCCAAAGTTTAGCGTTGCCGCGTCTAGCGACCGGTGTCGGTGGACTGGACTGGTCGGACGTGAAACCGCTAATTCAGCACCATTTAGGTGACCTGAAGATTCCAGTCTTTGTCTATTCGGAATTTCACGCGGGCCAAGTGGCGGACGAGTTGCTGTCCAATAGTGCGACTTAACACGTGCACGCCGTGATAGGCAACGGTGCCGTGGGATCACAAGTTTGGTGAAGCAAATCGAACGATTTGCTGCAAAGTCAGCGCTCCGGATTGTCGATCGACTTCAATTCCCCGCTTGAACAAGATCATGGTTGGGATTCCTGTTATCGCATATTGCGAGGCCGTTTTTGGTGCGTCTTCGGTGTTGAGTTTAGCAAAGATCACGTGGGGCGAGAGCTCCGCTGCGGCTTCGTTGAACGCTGGTGCCATCATGCGACAGGGGCCACACCAGGGGGCCCAGAAGTCAACCAGAATTGGCACTTCCGTTCGTGCAATAAATTTAGCAAATGCGAGTTCCGATACATCCACGGGTGATGTGCGCAATAGAGCCGCTTTGCATTTTCCGCAGACAGGTTTGTCGAGCACTTTGGAGGTGGGGACTTTGTTCACAGCTGCGCATGCGGAGCAAACGATATTTAGAGTGTTCATGGGTTCGCATCAAACTCGTGTCATGAGTTGGTTATGGACTCGTTGGAAACGATTGCATCAGCGAACGACGTGCCAGCGTGTTTCGGTGGCGTCCGTCCCAGTGATCTGATGCGAGCGTTCATGGCCAAGCATCGCAAGGTCGAATGGCTACGTTTATGCCAGTAACGCCGAAATTGGCTTACCGTCGCTGCGTTTGAGCGGACGGCCGATCGGCGTAATGAACTCCTTTTGGAAATCAACACCGATCGCTGAAAGAATTGTGGCGTGAATGTCCTCAATGCCAACGGCATCCGCCACATCCGCAAGCGGTTTGGCACGATCCAACTTTGGCTCCGCAGCGGTCTCTCCGTACACGGCACCGGCGCGAATATTTGCACCCGCGAACAGAATGCTGAATCCGTGAGGCCAGTGATCGCGTCCCGATGCAGGATTGATTGACGGCGTGCGACCGAACTCGCCACCGCAAATCACCAGCGTCGTGCTAAGTTGGTCTCGTTCTTTCAGTCGTTGGAGTATAGCAGCCAGAGCGGGGTCGAGAGTTCTGCAGCCAGCGAGCTGGAGTGTGTGGTTCGCGGCGTGCGAATCCCATCCGCCCAAGGTCACTTCAACACAGCGGACACCCACTTCAATCAAACGTGTTGCCGCAAGACAACCACGCCCAAACGGAGTGTCACCGAAAGCATCGCGAACCGCCTTGGGTTCTTCATTGACATCGAATGCCGAGAGTTGTTCACTCGACATCATTCGCATCGCTGCGTTCGTTGCCGTTGAATGCAGCGTCCGCGTTCGCTCCAAGTCTTTGAGTCGGCCACGTGCGAATTCCTGCTCCGCGACGTTGTATAAATCAGCGACACGTCGTTGGTAGCGTTCTTCATCAACGCGTTTGCTGATGTCGGGAACGGGGCCTTGTGGATCGCCAATCTTGAACGCATCAAACGCAGCACCCAGGTAACCACCACGGCCTGGTGATTGTCCAGGAAGTATCGAGATGTGACGCGGGATGTCTGCGCCGCCTTGACTCTCATGGCAAAGGATCGCGCCGACCGAAGGGTGCAACAGCGTGGGGTCGGGCCGATACCCAGTCTTGATGTTGTAAACAGCCCGTTCGTGGTCGCCTTCCTTCCCCGTCACACTGCGGACGATCGCCGCCAAGTGCATTTGCTCGGCAACCTGTGGCAACGTGTCGGCGATCTCCAACCCAGCAATGGATGTCTGGATAGCCTTGACTTCACCGCCATATCTTGTCCCAGCATGCGGGTCAAATGTTTCGAGTTGGCTCGGACCACCTTCGAGCCAAATCAGGATCACGCTGAGCGGCTTCGCAGAATCGGTTTCGCCGGTCTCATCGGCCAACGCTAAACGTGAGGCAATTGAGGACATCATCAATGCCCCGGTACCAGCGCCCAGAAGCGTTCGCCGCGAAAGGTGAGCGTTGATATTGCATAGCGAATTCGTTTGCATTTTCATCATGGTCGCCCTTAGTGATTCCAAGAGAACTCGGAACTGTTAATCAATACCCAACACAAATCTTCGATGGATGTTTGGCGATTCCCCGACGTTTCAAATCGTTCCGAAAACTGTTGTCGCTCGCTTTCGTTGGGATAGCGATTCAAAATCGTTAGATACGTTGTTTCGATCGCTTGGGCGTCGTCCGCCGAGAACATTCGGATGTGGCTCGAGGCATTCATCACGGGATTATTGTCGGTGTGTTCATCGACCATCTTTCCGTTAAGCATTACAAGTCGCTGGGTGATTGTCACGCTTTCGTCACCAAACTCGTCTTCGCCAACGTCGCCGTATTGTCTTAAGAAATCATTCGTCGTACCGAACTTCATGAGTTGCAATAACAACGAGGAGTCTTCGTCGACACTCTTAACCCGAGCGCTTTGAATCACGCTTCCGGATGTTTGCTCAGGACGCAATCGCGTGAGCGGAAAAACGGCATTGGCGCTTTCGTGTTCGGTGCGTACTTCAAATTCAGCGCGACTCTCGACTCGAAATGCATCCGTGCCAACAATGATGCGGATCAATTGGCGCATGTCGAAATTTGCAGCTACGAACTCATCCGTCAACGCTTCGATTGTCGGTGTTGATGGCTTACCAAGAGGCAGATCATCCACGGCATCTCCAGCCGCGCGTCCGAACATTAACGCCCAAATATGGCTCACCGCCGCTCGCGCCGCTTGCCGATTTTCGGGATGTGTGATCCATGTAGCCAATCGCTGGCGCGGGTCGCCTTCCTCAGGCAAAAGTTCCGGCGAGTATGGCACGATGGCCGGGACATCTGTCAATTCTTCGTCGTGCAAGTACTTATAGTCATAGTCGACTTCGCCGCCGCGAATCCCTTGCAATCCGTTCGCCTTGGCGGCGGTATAGAACGCAGCGAGTTGGTGAAAGTCCTGTTGAACTCCTTCTCGTGGGTTCTCGACACTACCAAGCGAAACGTTGCCTAGGAAATCATCATGGCATTGCAGACAATCAATTCGGAGTCCGAGAAACGCGCGACTTGTTCTCGCAGCAAGCCGGATCGGATCTGGCTTACCGTCTCCACTGTCATACGTCACCGTCAAAAAGTTCACTTCTGGCTGGTCTGTCCACAAACCTTCCGCGGTCACTAGGTTGCGAACAAGGTCGTCGTATCGGCGGTTGGCTTCGAATTGATCGGACAGCCAAGTGAGAAAACGACGACGACGATAGACGATGAACGGTCCGTCATCGGTTCCGACCAAGAACCTCGTGTAACGCTCAGCCCAATAGTCATGAAAACGTCGGTCAACGAGTAGTGATTCTAAATAGCGACTGTTTCGCACTTCTTCAGGTAACGCTTCGAGCTTGCGGATTTCCTCGAGTGACATTCCCGAGCCAACCATCGCGAGCGAGATGCGTCGCCCGATCGTCATCCAATCAGCGATCGGCGCGACTTCGAGCTCTCTGGCTTCGATCGACTCTCGCCATCGCACGTTCACTCGGTCGATTGCTTGGTTGACCTCTATGGCCTGGCCGTTCGCCACCGCGACGCTCTCGGTCGACGCGGAAGGCTCGCCACCCCCTTGGACCAAGTCCAGTGACGTGAGAGAAACGTTTGGGTCATCGTTTGACGGTTTGCGAAGCCCCTCAGAAAGGCCTGATGCAAGAAACGCGAACGCGACAAGCACCAAGAGCCCAAACCAAGACCAGCGCACCGTGGCTCGAATAATCCGCTTCAATTGTTGCATCGGGGCGAGCCTCCAAACGGAATGGGATTGTCGGTCAAATGCGAGGTGCGAAAAGGAGTGCGAGCCAACGATTTTGACCTGAATGGAACAAGGCCCAACGTTGATTCGCTGATTGTGCCAGAATCTTGGTTGCATGCGTAGATTTAATGCCGAAAAGAAATCCGGACGCAAAAAGTCTACAATAAGCGACCTCGTCACTCCTCACGCATTTACATTTCTTTCGTTCGCATTTCTTTCATTCGCAATGCGATCCCACTGAGGCCAGCAATGGACGGTCAACCGACTGAGGCTCAGCAGGCCCCAAATCCGCCGTTGAAAACGAGATCGCCTTCCCGCCGAATGGTGAGAACGCTCGGCATTGGGTGCGTCGTTTCGGCGTCGTTATTATCGTTTCCGAGCGTGACCGCCTGGATGACTGCGTTCTGGTTGGGTTGGCACACATGGCTTGCGATGCGAAGTCGTCCGGCATGGTTGCCACTCGCCGCCTGTTTGGCCCTTCTCGTGATCAAACTTGTTGGACGAACGCCGCTGATGATATTGTTCGGGTTCGCGTTGTTGTCGATCGCCGTCGTCCGGTACCGTCAGCGCAGTTTACCGGCCGGTCTTTCTCGACTAACGTTTCCTGGCACGATCGGATTATGGGTTTTATGGATCGGGATGCTTTGGGAGCAACACGCAATTGTGACGTGCAACCAACCTCGGCTGGAAAGGGCTGATCGTGAACGTCCCATTGTCTGTGTCGGTGATAGTTTGACCGACGGGCTTTTGCCCGATGGCGGATATCCGGACCAACTTCGAGACATGGTTGACTTGCCGGTCATCAACGAAGGCTTTTCTGGGATCGCAACGTCCCAGGGTCTTGATTTGATGTCGCGTGTGCTCAAGCATCAACCGAGCATCGTGGTGATTGAGCTTGGCGGCCACGACTTCTTGAAAGGTCGTTCGCGTCAATCAACCAAAGCGAATCTTCTTCAGATGATCGATCAGTGCCGTGCGGCGGGCGCGGAGGTTGTACTGATGGAAATCCCCCGAGGCTTCATACTCGATCCCTTCGCGAGTCTCGAGCGTGAAATTGCGTACGAGAAAGACGTACAACTCGTCGCTGACACGTGGCTTCGTCAAGTCGTTTTGATGAGTCCGATCGCACCGCCCGGCATGTGGATGCCCAACTCCCGATTGAGTGACGACGGCATTCACAGCAACACGCGAGGAAGTCGAACGATCGCTCGCCATGTTGCCCATGCGATTCAAGCCATGCTCAGCAAGACTGAGCCCCACATTTGATTAGCTCACCAAACCTTTGGTGACTGACATGAATACGTCTTCGAGCGTCGGGTCTTTGTCATTGAACGAACGCAATCGCACGCCTTCGTTGATTAACGTTTGAAGCAAATTCGCCAGACCCTCATCGTCGGTCTCAAGTTCGGCGATCACACGATCCGGTTCAATCTCTAAAGAACGTAGCGCTGGATCGCTCCGCAAGATTGAGAGCCCTGCGTCTTGTCCAGACACGAATTGGATCACAACGATTCGGTTGCGGCGGATTTGGCGGTAGACGCTATCGATCGGTCCGCTCATCAGCAACTGGCCTCGCTCGACAATCCCAATCGATGTACAGCAATCGGCTAACTCCGTAAGAATGTGGCTACTGATCAAAATCGTCTTGCCCATTCGACGCAGTTCTTTCAAGAGCGCCTTCAACTCCACTCTCGCACGTGGATCCAGTCCGCTGGCTGGTTCATCGAGAATCAATACGGGCGGATCGTGAACGAGCGTCTTGGCCAAGCACAGTCGTTGTTTCATGCCGCGCGACAATCCATTGACAAAATCATTCCGCTTGTGTGTTAGATCCAATAACTCCAGAACGTTGTCGATGATTTGGCGACGCTGTGTCTTTGCGATACCGTAGGCAACGGCAAAAAAATCCAAGAACTCCCACACTCGCATGCCGTCGTACACACCAAAGTTATCAGGCATGTAGCCGATCACTTGACGCACACCGACGGGGTCTCCCATCACGTCCATTCCCGCCACCGTGCCGCCACCGCGACTGGCGCGAAGCAGTGTCGCAAGAAACCGAATCGTCGTACTCTTTCCAGCACCGTTGGGGCCAATGAAGCCAAATGTTTCGCCCGCAGCGATGGTTAAGTCAATGCTGTCGACGGCGGTGAAATCACCGTAATCTTTTCCAAATCCGGACAGCGTGATCATGGCTCGTCTCGTATGATTACATCGGGTTCATTGAAGTCGATTGGGCGGTCCTTCAGCAACGGACCGATCAAGTTTGCGTCGGGAGTTGGCTTGTCGCCAGCATCGGCCAACAAGACGCGACCATAGCTCAAGTGCGCCACCAAAATGGTTTGAGATGTCCGCTGGTTCGTTTCAGGAACGACGTTCATTCCCGTTGGGGCACCCTCGATGCGAGCAACAACACGCGCCGCTCCGACAGGGATGGCGTCCTTATTCACAAGGCGCCGGACCAATGTCGCCGTTTGCATCGGCATGTCGCTTGAAACGAGCATGCCCTCTGCATCGCGAAATCGCAGTGCCGCACGACCGCCGGCGGCACAATTTGCCACCGACGCCACTCGCGAACGACTAGTCGACAATTTTTCAACGACAAACATGTCGACTAAATCATAACTCGTTTCATTGACGACGAATTCGCCGTCGCGTCGAATCAATCCGCCGATGTCGATGATCTCTTCGGTGTGCAGCAAACGGACTTGGTTACTGTTGATCCCGATGCCGTTTAGTTGTGCCCCATCACCCGTCGATGTCGCGAAGATGACGTCGCTTTCCAATCCGCTACGATCGAAAACTCCCACCGGTGCTGCAACCGCCTCCGGATGATCAAACAGGATATCGTATCGAGTCGAGAGCGAATTGTAGATCGCGATAGCGCGAGTTAAATGGCCACGTGAATAATTCGATGGGACCTCGAGCAACGCCAGCTCTGTTTGGCTCCTCGCGAAACCTATGTCCAACTGTGCTTCTCGAGCGACCCAGACGGCACCGAGGATCGCGATCACCGGCGCAGCTAGCCATGCGTACTCGAGCCGCCCGAGAAATCGAAATAGGAGATAGTTCACTGGCACTAGCAGAAACAGGTAAATCCCCAGGGACCGAATCACTAACGACGACTTCGGAATCTCAATTCCGGATTCGCTTCTCAGCGTTCCGATCAAGTGCGACATCACGTCACTTTCGTCGGTCCAGCCCGCGACACCTGAGACGGGGTCGATGCGAGTTAAGCCCAGCGTCTCCTGCGTTGTCACCTTCGACTCGATCGTGCCCTGGGTGGTGATGCTGTCTTCGCTATTCGTTGGATCTTGATATGAATCCGTTTGCGAGGTAGTGTCTTCGGATGACTGGCTCACAACTTTGGAGCTCAAGACGGCATCGCGAGCGAGAAACCGAAGTGACGTGTTGATGGCTGGCAAGTAGGAGTCTTGTAGCGTGTCGTCTTGAAACATTTGGGCGACCATGGCGAATCCGCTTGCGTCCACTTCGACGGAACGGTTGCGGATAACTGTATCGGTCAAGACAAATTTGCGTGGCGGCCGTCCCAAAATTGCCGCGTTAAAAAAGCTGTCGAACGACTTCCAATTCGCAAGCCATCCACTCGTCAGATCAAAGCGACTTTGGCAGATCATTCCGCCACCGACTGGGACCAACGTTACCAAGTCGTCTGTTCCGGCCACAGCAACTGCATCTGGCCGGCGTGAACCGCCCGCCGCAATACGACTGGAAAGCCCCCCCATGACTGTGATCTGATGACTCGTTGAATCGTCCTCCGCGACCGACCACTGCTTGAGTAACGTCGTTGTCGAATCGACATCCAATTCGATATTGCCAGTGGACTTGATTGGCAATAGTGGCTCAAGCGAACTGGTAACGAGCGCGTCGGTGCCATCGGAACCGTTGACAATGAGTCGGCCACCGAAATAGATCCAATCACGCAGCGCTTGCAACTGCGCTGGCGTCAAGGCATCTGCTGGCATGTCGTCCCAAATGACAACCGACGTTTGCGTCCAATCAAGTATGGTGCTCGAAAGAGGCAAGACTCCCTCTTCGAACGGGAATACGAGTCGATAATGAATGCTGGCGGGTGCGCCGGAATTTGTGTCCATAAACGGACGCACCCAGTCACTCGTTTTTAGCCTCGCGAATCGCTCGGGCGATCGCGTGAGCACGACGGCAAAATACTCGTGCGGTTCAAGGACGTTGCACGGTTGCGACCTGCTATCGACGTACGCATTGCCGCTGCTCGTCACGAACCGACTGGATAGTAGTAGCGGTTGACCTTGGGTATTTACGCGGGGAGCAAGTATCCGTGTATCAAAACGCCTCATTTGGCTTTTTGGCAAGACAGCCGATCTCTCACTGCTAAGCGACGTTCGATTGGCGCTTTCGGTTGATCCAGCCTCCGTGCCGCCGAATCCGGTATTCAAGTTGCTACGGCCAGATAACTTCACGTCGCTACGCAAACTTCCGCGGGCGTCGATCTTGTTGCTTCGAAGCGGCACGGAAGCTGTGAACCAATGCCCCGGCTTGACCGCGTTTTGAGATGCGGCACTGTCGTTCGGAAACGGCCGCGGTGGTAGCGAAGTGAAGTCCTGGACCGGTGACTCATTGGGAGCATCGGTAGGCGTTGAACCTGGGCCGCGGCATCCATCACAACCTGTAATCCAAGGCATAATGGCAGCAATCAGCCACAAAATGACTGTAGGTCGTGCCCATGCTCGTTGATGTTGGCCTGCTCGATGGTGTAACGCTACCAACCCATAACCATATTTGATTCGATGGCTTTGCGTGCGCTCTCCAAGTCACTGCCTGTTTCCAGACGGTACAAGCGAATCGCGTTGACCTTGTCACCGGCTGACTTGCTCAAGCAATCCCGTGCGACCATACAGGGGTCGATACGCGAATTGGTAAGCCCCAAAGCACCTTTGCTTATGACCCAGGTATCTCGCGGGCGCTTCGTCAACCGCATCAATTCGTCGTGGGGATAAGCGTCCGCAACAACTTCGCGAGCCCCCGACTCGTCATCAGCCCAGGTGATGATGATGTGTGAGTCAGTTTCGATTTCGTACAGTGGCATTGGAAACGACTCCGGTAGGAGAAACCCAAACGGTATCGGCGATCGAGTGCCTAGCCGCACCGGGCGCAAGGCATCGCCGTAAGTGTGAGTCGAATTATAGCGGCCGGGTAGGACGACGGCGCTAGGTTCGTCCGAGAGATTCCGATTGGGACCGAGTCGAATCCGATGGTTTTATTGCACCGCAGACTCGCTACGAATTTTTTTAACCGGCTGTGGCGACAGAGAATGACACATGTCGGAGGACAATGGCCTCGCGAAAGTATCGCAATTACCCGCGAATGGAGTGTCCCTTCATGCACAGGAAGCCAAAAGCCACTGATGCTGCGGAGACGATACCCCACTGCTTGGTATTCATGTTGTTGAAGTAATGAACAAATTCCGCGACAGCGTCGTTGAACCAATCACTGAGCGAAAACATGGCGAGAATTTCGAAAATCATGAGTAACCCAGTCAATTGTTGAACCCCAAAGCACGGTTTAGGGTCTCTGCGACGCGGACTTGTTAGGCAAACCTAGGTCATATCGACGTCACGTCGAAGTTCGAATTGGCTTTGTTTTACGCAAAACCAGGGCAATTTGGCTAGGATCAAGCCTCAAGGTCGGCACGATCGGAGCAATCCACGCTGTCGCAAACAATTGAATGCAAGAACCTGGCCGTGACGGACTTGCGAGCGAGAATCCTGCCGATATAATCCTGCCTCGGCCGAACGAAATTCGTTCGCAAAGGCGCGGTAGCTCAATTGGTTAGAGCCCCGGACTGTCGATCCGGAGGTTGCGGGTTCGAGCCCCGTCCGCGTCGTTTTCTTAAACCCAGCTGAATCAACACTTTACGTTGATACCGAGCATGTGCTCGTGCGGCGCTTTCCCAGATTTAATCCGGTAGCACTACCGGATTCTTTGGTAGCGCAGCACATGGCACGTCGAAAACGGGGTACGCCCCCTTCTTACCGCCTTCACAAGGCAACCGGGCAAGCGATCGTTACGATAGACGGTCGAGATCATTACCTCGGTGAGTTCAACTCGGCTGACAGTACGTCGCGATACGCTCAGCTAATCGCTGAACACGCGATGACTGGCCGAAATCCTGAGCCTGATCGTTCATCCGCTGATGAATCGGCCATCACGGTCGTCGAATTGCTCGCCGCTTTCTTGGAGCATGCCAAGATCTGGTACGTCAAGAATGGCGAGCCCACGAACGAGCTCGATGCCTTCAAGAACATCATGAGGACTCTTCGTCGGCTCTATGGACACCTTCCGGTGAACCAATTCGGACCGCTAGCCTTCAAAGTGGTTCGTCAAGAATGGATCAGCCGGGGGCAATCCCGACCGACGGTCAACAAAAATGCTGGTCGGCTTAAACGGATCTTCAAGTGGGGCGTCAGCGAAGAGCTTGTACCTGCTGGTGTGTACCAGGCGCTGCTCGCCGTAGATGGCCTGCGGAAAGGTCGATGTGAATGCCGGGAGCCAGACCCGATTGGGCCAGTCGACTTAAAGGTCGTTGAGTTGACACTGCCGCTCTTGCCGCCGGTTACCGCGGACATGGTTCGATTCCAACTACTTACCGGTGCCCGTCCGGGCGAAGTCTGCACATTGACGCCGCAGGACGTGGATCGGTCAAACGAAGTTTGGGAGTATCGCGTGAGCGGCCACAAAACCGAGCACCACGGTCGGAGCCGAACGATCTACATCGGTCCTGACGCCCAAGCGTTACTTATGCCGTACCTGCTGCGTCCATCTGAAGCAGTGTGTTTTTCAATGGCCGAGTCTTTGGAACAGCGTCGGCAACTCAAGTCAGATCGTCGAAAAACACCCGTGAGCTGCGGCAACCGTCGCGGGAAAAGATCCATGCAAGATCGATGCGGTGAAAAGCAAAAGCGATCTGCCGCCTATGAATTCGATTCAGCTTCTTACCGCAAGGCAATCTACCACGCCTGTGACAGCGCCTTTCCAGCCCCTGAACCAATTGGGCAAGCGGACGGAGAATCCAAAGCGGACCGTTTACGGCGGCTGTCCACTGATCAGCGAGAAGAATTGAAAAGCTGGGAGCGAGAACATCGCTGGCATCCCAACCAGCTTCGTCACACTCGCGGCACAGAAGTTCGCAAGCGTTTTGGCCTGGAAGCGGCTCAAGTCATTCTTGGGCACGCTGCAGCCGACGTAACACAAATTTATGCCGAACGGGATGCCGAGAAGGCTCGGGAAGTTGTTCGAGAAATTGGCTGACCCAGGATATTTGACAACTCGAAAGTTGCAGCAATGGAAATAACATACGAAATAACTGACGCCATCAACGGATACGACGTTATTGGAAAACGTGGCGGGCCATTGTGGTTGGAACGTACTGCCGAAGCTTGGTGCAACGTTCCCAGAGTATTGGCATTTGGCAACCGGCCAGACGATTGGGCATGCCGCGATTTGGTTCTTGGATCAGCCATGCGTAGTAAAGCTGCATGGCCGTTCCGGAGGCTCGCCAATAGCGGACATCCATTGCTTCACCTTCCCTCACCAAGCCAAATTCAACATCCGAGCGAACAAAATACCATCAACAAGCCGCTCGCATGGGCGAGAGCGTTTCAGTTTTTCCATGTGCATGCGTTGCAATCGCAAATTCGGTTTCTTGCAAGCAAGCGACGGCGTCAAGCAATGTTGCGTTTGAACTGCCCTAACAGCCTTTATTTGATCGACACGGAA
This sequence comes from Pirellulaceae bacterium, assembly GCA_041739875.1. Lineage (GTDB taxonomy): Bacteria > Planctomycetota > Planctomycetia > Pirellulales > Pirellulaceae > JBBSJZ01. The sequence continues at coordinate 8,269 of JBGSNA010000221.1, read as the reverse complement.
TCCACGACGCCCTCGCTCGTGTGTCGGCAAAACGCATTGTGTCCATTCTGTCTATCACGTGAGGCGGTGCAGCTCTCAATCGAACTTACAAACCGGTTCAGTGATTCCAATACTGTGTTTGCGCTTATCTCGCTTCACACTCTGGTCAGTGATGATCCCGGTGATTTAATTAACAATCCTCGTGCACGGCAATCTTGCCTTGCAATGAAGCGGATTGTGACATCGCATATGCGCCAACTTGCCACCCGGCTCGGTGCAACGGGAGGAATGTTGAGTTCACAATTCTTGCCTTCGTTTGGTGGGCAACCCTACTTCGAAGATGGATTTCTGGACTTAAACCCGGACGCAATAACTGGAGTACTTCGAACGGCATTACTCATGCCAATTCCTGATGCGGCAGCTGAGCCTTTGCTCAGCAGTATTAGGCAGTCATCTGAAGATCTGACGGTCCCTGCCTCAATCGCTCCTTACTGGGGCAACCCCAATTTCGTTCCGCTTCGATTCGACATTGACTTGCAAACAACGGATAGGAGCAGTTGCTTTCGATCTCTCATTTGTGGAACAAGTCCTGGGATGGATCGAGAACGAAGGGAAAGTGGTATCGAAGGATTCCTTGTTGCCCCAGATTGGAACTGGGTTCCTCCAACCACACTTTCCGGGTACCTCGCTGCAATCGGCGGAATGCGAACGTACGATCGATTTGGCTCGTGGCGTGGACATGCCGTAAGAACACCTTCTACGCCACAATTGACTCGGAACCCGGCACGTAGAATAAGGCAGTATAACCGACAAATTAAGCTTAAAAGAGCCAATGAACGTCGCCACGCAGAGGCCCAGCCCACGGACGAGTTATGGAACGAAGCGAGGCCAATCCTCATGGAACTGTTGTCGCAAACCGGCAGGCCACCGGGACGAACAGCCACCCAAAAAGCCATGCAACAACGTGGATTCAGTTTAAGTGAACGCGACCACAGGCGACTAACTGCAAAATTCAAACAAGAAGTACAAGAATGTCAGGACTAGATAACGATCCGATATTGTCATTGCTTAACGTTCAACTTGATCACACTCGACTCAATGCAATACTTCACCCAACTGGTGCTGGAGGATCTACACTTCTCGCCGGAATTACGGGGAAAATGTTGATCGACGGATGTAGCCCCAGTCGCAATGGTTCGGATACGGGGAAAATTGCAGTGTTGGCATTTGGTGAGGCACCTCGTCGCTTTGTGGATCGCATAAGCGATTTCCTGGTTAAGCGAATAAACAACATTGAGGAACTGGGTGCTGGGCAGACTTCGGCGGCCACAGTTGAAATGTTGGTCCAGCGAGGCCTCATGGTTTTCAAAGAGGAGTACGCCCCCACGTGCAATCGGGATGGAAAATTCCGTATACACGGCGATTCCATTTCGCAAAAGCTTGGAAAAAACACCAAACTGAGCGGCATCGTCATTGACGGTCTTGATACCTACATTAACGCATCGGAAAGCACTGTTCGAGCCGAAAAACCACATATTCATCTTGCAAAGAGACTAAAGAGCTACTTGACTGGCCTGAAGCTTTTTGCGGGTAGGCATTCATGTCCTGTTTGGTTGACGCACCACTTTCGTGGCGCGGCGTTCAATTCGCAATATCGAGCGTTGATTCCACCGCAGAAAGCTGACATCGCAAATTGGTTCCCCGAGAAATTCTACTCGTGCTTCTCGCTTGGAACCATGAATCTGGAAGGATGGCTGCGGTTTGATTGTGCTAAACCCAGGCAGCCAAATGCCAAACCACTTGTGATTAAGCGAACTAACGACTGTTGGTTCAAAGTTGGTGACGCGGCGGAAACGCAACGCTTCTTCGTAGATCCGCCACAAATGTCGACCGAGTACTATGGTGAGGGTGTCATGGGCACACTTCAATTGCAGGCGGAACGTCATCGCCAAGAGATTAGGGAACAAGAAGGGCAACGTCCAATTCTGTTGTAGAGGTGTTGGGATCTCAGATCCCAGCGATTTCTGCGGCGTCATCTTCGGGTTAGCACATGGTGGCAACGCTCGGTCGACTACCGGCAGTTGGAGCCGACCGAGTACGAACGGTTTGCTATAGCGAGCTACGATGCCAGGAGGCCGTGGGCATGTCTCTCGCGCATCGACGCGTACCGATGAGAGTAGGACGGCATATCGCGAACGCGAAGCTCTGGGGGCCACTCGCTCCAATCACCACCGTGCGCGTCTTTGAGCTTTAGCTCGACGCCCTTATGAACTGGACGGCGTCCCATCTGCTTCATGAAGAACGCGACCCCCTGTTTCTCGCACAGGTCTCGCAGCTCACTCGCCCATTCCAGGTGAAACGGCTCTACGTTCGCCTTGGCTCCGCTCTCGCCACCGACAATCACCCAATCGATGCCGGTTAAGTCGATGCGGTCAGCTACTGACTCCCAAAGTGGTTCGATAGACAAGCCTCGAACCTGAGCGTCGACAGTTCTCAGAGCGTCGACACGGCTCAGGTTTCGACTGGAGGTCACTGACGTCATGGCACAAACGTTTGATGGAAAGCCACCGATCAACTCAGCGAACTGTCCCATGATATGTGGGCGCTTGGTTAGCCAAAGCCAAAGGTGCCGCTGCCCTTTTGGGGTCTGGAAAGCGGGCACTTCATCCCGCAGGAAGTCGAAATCCTGCTTTCGTGAGAACGCGTCCCCCATATCCGACACAAATATGTGTCGGGGCAAGCCGTTAAGCCATGGTTTCTTTGGACGATCCGTTCCGCTCAAGTCCTTCCATTTAGATGCGTCGGCCAAGCGGCCGGGGAATTGAGTGAGCTGTTCAAACGTCGGAGCGTAACCTTTGTTGGGCTTGCGATTCGGCTTGGCGATGTTGAACCCACGATTAGCATGTAGTTGTGCGGCATAGCATGAAAGCTGGCGCTCGATTGCTGCGACTGCGAGTTTTCCGGCTTTGTCGCCAAACTGCTGTGCAACAGATGCCCCAAACTCATGACGCAGGTGGTGGACGTTGGTGGTGGTCAGCTCGTTTCGATGACCTACGCCTGGTTCCACGCCGGACTCGAGAAGCTTTTGCCAAGCAGCGGCAATGACCCGCGTCATGTGCTCTAAGGCGGTTCCCTCCTGCCAGCCGCGTGTACCTGCACTTAGCAGATCTTGATCAATCCCTGTGAGCACCTGCTCCGGTGAATGGTAGAGCTCGCAACGGGCACATCCCATGATGGGATTGATCGTGCTGTCGCACCATTGAATTTCTGTTTTAACTGACATTGCTTGTTTTCAAAAAGTGTTCTTTAGGAAGTAAGCTCTGTGGCATGGCGAACGCCGATGCCTGGCTGAGACCCTCTTGGCCAGTTTTGGAATAACCGCGCCAGCGTCTTAGGCGGCGGTGCGACTGATTTCTTTGGCTTGCGTTGACTACCTGAACGATTCGTTCGTCGGTGTCAGAAACGAGCCGAGCATTCAGCCAGACTTGCCAGAAAATCAATCAAAGGGGTGTAAGGCACCTACTGGCGCCGTGGACTAGACGAGGTTTTTTTGACGGGAACGCCGCTTTACAATTGCGGGCAGTTCACGAGACTCTCAAGGTCCACAATTTGAAGTATTCGCAAGGGTTTGGGCTGAAATCGTCCAGATTTGCGAAAAGGCGGCTGTTAGGCCGCGAGCCGTTGGCACTTTGTGCTGGCGACTGAATGGTAAGGTGAGGTAAAGTACGTTTCAAGAGTTGCTTGCCTGAATTATTTGAAAATTCACATATGGGCTGATGCGCAGCAATTGATTTCAACTGGTGATTCGAAGACGTCGCCAATGCCCACGAGACGCAACTACATGTAACAGCACTTGGTCCCCACGCCGTTTTGGCGGGGCTAACGATGGAGCTTGGGCAAGTGACTCGCATCCAAATACGCGGCGATGCCTTGGTACAGCATCAGATCTCCCTGGGAATAGCTCCGGGCGGCCTTAATGATGGCGTGTAATCCCACCGAGCGGCTTTCGGCATAGACATTCGATTTGGAGCGTCGTGTTGCTGCATCACCACGGGCGAAAGCGAGGTATAGGAGGTGCCGTTCGGTATAGTAGATGTCTTCGGGATCAGATTGGTCGCAGATGGCGACGATGCGATCCGATAGTGGAATGATATCATCATCGCAGGCCATTACCGCGACGCTGCGGAACTCCAACTCCTTCGCCGCGCGCATTGCCACCGTCGCAATGGCGCCCAGCCCAGTGCCGGTCAGATCCGAAGACGTGTGGACTGCTTTGCGTGCTCGCGGGATTTGGTCTTGGCCGCGGATGTTGATCGCGATCCCGCTACTGAACTAAACCTGGACGTATTTTGCGGCATATTCCTTGATGGGACTGGCATAGCTGTCAGCAGTCGCCTTGGAGCGACTGCCTGTGCCAGTTTTGGCTATTTATCAGGGAGTTTGACGTGTCACACGTCGTGGAGATTCAGACGCAAGTTCGTGATCCGGTTTCGATTAGGTCGGCCTGTTCGCGATTGAAGTTGGCTGAGCCACACTTTGGCGAGGCTCGGCTGTTCTCGGGAGCGAAGACCGGCTGGGTCATTCAGCTCGAGAAGTGGCGGTACCCGGTGGTTTGCGATGTGAATACCGGAAAGGTCGAGTTCGATAACTACGAAGGCCACTGGGGCGATCGGGCTCGGCTCGATCAGTTCTTGCAGGCGTACGCGGTTGAGCGGGCCACGATCGAGGCTCGTCGTAACGGTCATTCGGTGATCGAACAACCACTGGCCGATGGTTCGATCAAGTTAACTATCAACGTTGGAGGTGCCGCGTGAAGACAATTGAAGTCATCATCGCACCCGATGGGCAGAGCCGTGTGGAAACCAACGGCTTCGCTGGTAGCGATTGCCGCGAGGCGAGCCGCTTCCTTGAAAAGGCTCTGGGGCAATCGACCCATGAGCAGCTGAAACCCGAGTTTCACCAGGTTGCTACCAAGCAACAGCAGCGGGCCAGCGAGTAGTCGCTCGGCCTTTTCTTTTTCGTGGCTACACTCTGCGGCCACGTTTCACCAACAATACCCAAGGAGACAACTATGTCGCTAACGCAGCGGCTGGAGGAGTACGTACGCGCGTGCTTCTCTGGAATTTGGATCACGTCGCATGAGCATGTCGACGCGATTCAGGAAATTGGCCAACTGTGCCAGCGTGAGGGCTGGCGACTGGCTAATTGGAATATCGCGTCCGGTCTGCGATGCGGTGACCAGGGCGTCCAAACGGACGTCAATGATCCGCTGACGGCGGTTCGCGCCGCCGGGGCACTATCCGATGAGAACGAAACCACGATCCTCGTTTTGGAAAACTTCCACCGGTTCCTGCAATCCGCGGAAATCGTTCAGGCAGTGGCTCATCAGGTCATCACTGGCAAGCAGTCGCGGTCGATCCTGGTGGTGCTGGCGCCGGTGGTGCAGTTACCGGTCGAGCTGGAAAAGTTGTTCGTCGTAATCGATCACGAGCTACCGTCACGGGATCAGTTGCGTGAGATCGCAGCCGCCGTAGCCACCGAACCCGGCGAATTACCCGAGGGCGACATGTTCGATCGTGTGCTCGATGCTGCGACGGGGTTGACCCGCTTCGAGGCTGAGAACGCATTTGCCTTGTCACTGGTGCGTGACAACTGCCTCACTGCCGAGACACTGTGGCAGCAAAAGTCTCAGATGCTTACCAAGGCTGGAACACTGCAACTTTACCGAGGTGACGCGGACTTCGGGGCTCTCGGTGGCTTGGCGTCATTGAAGGCGTTCACACGGCGTGCCTTGTTGCAATCGAACCGTGGCAGCAAGCTCACACGCCCGCGTGGTGTGATGCTGCTGTCGCCGCCAGGATGTGGCAAGAGCGAGTTCTGCAAAGCACTCGGCAAGGAAGTGGGGCGGCCAGTGTTGCAATTGGACGTCGGCAGCCTACTCGGATCACTTGTGGGGCAAAGTGAAGAACGTACTCGCCAGGCGCTGCAGATCGTTGATGCGATGGCACCATGCGTGTTAATGATCGACGAGGTCGAGAAAGCCTTCGCTGGTGTGAGCGGTTCTGGATCAGGCGATAGTGGCGTTTCATCGCGAATGTTTGGCACCGTCTTGGGCTGGCTCAACGACCACGAGTCGGACGTGTTCGTTGTTTGCACTAGCAACGATGCGTCACGGTTGCCACCGGAGTTCAGTCGTAGCGAACGCTTTGACGGGACTTTCTTTGTGGACCTGCCCGGCCGGGAACAAAAGGACGCCATCTGGTCGATGTACCTCAACCTGTTCGAGCTCGATCCGGCGCAGCGAAAGCCAACCGACGAGGCTTGGACGGGAGCCGAGGTGCGGGCGTGTTGCCGCTTGGCTGCCTTGCTTGATGTACCCATCGTGCAGGCCGCGACCAACGTCGTCCCCGTGGCCGTGACGGCGGCGGAGTCGATCGAGGGCCTGCGTAAGTGGGCCACTGGTCGTTGCCTCGACGCTGATCAGGCCGGAGTCTATCAGTACCGCAACAAAGGCCGTGCGCCGCGTCGCAGCGTTGCCCGCGGCGAGCCTTCCGAGAATTAGAGGTTCAGCAATGCTTTCGATTCACGAAGCAGCGACACTGCGGGCGGCACTGAGGTATTGGGCTGATGAGATCGCGGTGCATAACCCCAGTGTCGCGAGTCCGTACATGGATGATCCTGGCGTGGTGCCCCTTGGTCTTGCGGAGATCGCCGGTTTGATCGAACGATTGGAGCGGGTGAATTTGCGGTATGTGTTGACGGCGACGGGGTCGGACAAGGTGTTATCCAATCGATTGCTCGCCGAGCAGGACATACCGTTCGCTTCCCTTGACATTCAGCCATTGACGGTGATTCCGCCTGTCATCCAGCCCGGCGAGGCTACAAGCCCTTCATGAGATGGCTGAGCGATACACCGAGAGTGCGATCCGCAATGTGATTTGTACCGTTAGCCCAGATTTCAGCTCTCAATTCAAACATCCACCAGCCCGGCGCACTCAGTGCATCGGGCTTGTTTCAATTTATGACAAGGAGAAATTCAACATGCAACAGACTCTGGCTGATCCGCCTAAATCACAAAGTGACCACGGCGGTAAGCTTCGCATGACGATGGCCGCGATGCGGCTGTCGTTCACTTGGTTCGGGACACGGAAGTCGTTGTCGACCGAACAGAAAGCCCAGGCGGCGGATACGTTCCACGCCGAGGGCAAATACATCAGCGCAGGTAAAAAGTTGATCGATACCGGCGATGCCAGCTTCCGTGCCGTCACGTCGGTGCGAACGCAGGCAACCGCCTACTTCAAAGGCATGAGCCTGCCGTACCCGGAACCGGCGATCCGGTTGGTGCCGCAAGGATCACTGGACCAGATCGCTGCACGGATGCAAACGTTTCGCGATGAGCTGGCCGAAGCAGTCGATAACCTCGATACCCGCTTTGGAGAGCTCAAACATGAGGCCCGTGATCGATTGGGTGATCTGTTTTGCGATGCTGATTACCCGGACACATTACGTGGCCTCTTTGAGCTCACATGGGAATTCCCCAGCGTCGAGCCACCGGAGTACCTGAGACGGCTCAACCCGCAACTGTACGAGCAAGAGTGTGATCGCGTGAAAACGCGGTTTGACGAAGCGGTACAGTTGGCCGAAGCCGCCTTCATGGACGAGCTCAACAAGATGGTAGAGCACTTGGCCGAAAGGTTGGCTGGGGGCGAGGATGGCAAGCCCAAAGTCTTCCGTGACACCGCAATCGAAAACTTCTCCGAGTTCTTCGAGCGGTTCCAACGGCTCAACATCCGGTCCAACGAGGAACTGGATCAGGTTGTCGAACGGGCACGGCGCGTGATCGATGGCGTGGCGCCACAGACCCTCCGGGACAGCGAATCGCTACGTCAGCAAATCACGAGCCAGCTCGCGGCCGTGCAGTCATCGCTTGATGGTTTGATGGTCGACCGACCCCGTCGCAACATCCTGCGACGCACGAAGTAGATCAACATGGAGTTGATCTTTTCAACCAGCGGCACCTGCCGCTGCGTCTACAGCGAAGAGATGGACTTGTCATCGCTTGGGACACTCGACATTCAACGTGGCTCTCACGTGGAACCCAACGACCAAGGCCACTGGATGGCTGATATGTCGCCCGTGAACGGCCCCATGCTGGGGCCATTCCCAAATCGAAGTGCAGCCCTGCGAGCGGAAGTCGCTTGGCTGCACGAACATTGGCTGGTACCGCATAGCGGCTAAGCCCACAAAAACTTGAATCTACCGACATTTCAAAAGCCCTTACGGGTCAGCG
>JBGSNA010000210.1:0-4092 GCA_041739875.1 Pirellulaceae bacterium | reverse complement strand
GACGCTCAAGGTTCACCGACCAAGATCCCGGTCGACAACCCCCACCGCAACAAGTACCGCATCATCTCGACGCCGCACCTTTCGGACTCCTACTACCAAGGTGCTTCGGCCAGCGCTTGGTATCTGTTCGCCAATCCCAACGTGCTGCCCGCGTTTGAGATCGTGTTCCTCAACGGTCGCCGCACGCCGATCATCGAGCGAGTCGAAATGCCACCGAATACTCTCGGCATGGGTTTCCGCTCATACATCGACTTCGGTGTCAACAGCCAAGACCACCGCGCCGCCGTGAAGGTCGCTGGCGAATAGTCGGGAGTCTGTAGTCCGGAGTCTGTAGCAAAGCCTTCGGACGACGCCCCGATGTATTGCACTCTTCCTCAAGACTCCAGACTCAGGACTCCAGACTCAATCCTATGCAAGCTCAATTCGTTCACGACGGCAAGCACGTCGACTTCACTCCCGACGTTGATGTCCCTGTTGGCTCGATCGTCATCCAAGGCGACCTCGTTGGCATCACCAAACGCGATCTCAAAGCCGACGTGCTCGGCTCGATCGCAGTTGAAGGCGTCTTCGACATCCCGAAGGATCCCGCCGATGCCGAAGTCTACACCGCTGGCCAGAAGGTTTACGCGACTAACGATGGCATCGTCACCGATGTCGACGCCGGCACGTTTTACCTGGGCAAGGTGGTGGCCGACGCCGCTGCCACCGACAACTTCGTTCGCGTTCGCTTGAGCCAGTGATGAACCGTGAGCAATCCAATCATCGCACCCATCGGGGCGATCTACGTCCACGAGGGCGTGACGGTCCCGATCGTTCCTGAAACCGACATTGCCGCTGGCGAGGTGGTTGTCCTCGGCCGGCTCGTCGGCGTCACCAAGTTCGGAATCGCTGCCGGAGCCCGCGGCAGCATCACTGTTCAAGGTGTCTTTCACGTTGTCAAAGACCCCTCAACCAACATTCCTGTCGGCGCCAAGTTGTATTGGTCACCGGTGAGCTTGCATGTGGTCAAGACCGAGTCGACTCATCCGCTGCTAGGGATCGCGGTATCCGCAGCCGCGCCAGGAACCACGACGGTTCAAGTCCGGTTCCATCAATAGTCTTTTCAATAAAACCCCATGGGAACTACGCATGGACGCGAGACTGCGAACGATTCTTTGCGTTTGCCTGCTGATTGTTGTCACCGGCTGTTTGCCAGGCAAGACAGTTCAAGTCCGACCGCTGCCGGCCCCGCCGCCTGAGCAACCGATCGCGAATCTCCCGCCGCAACTCCATCAACGCAACTGGACTGGCCGGCTCAATCAAGGCAGTTGCGTTCACGCGTCGCTGGTTAACCACTTCCGTTGGCTCAACGAGTTTGAACTTGGCGAACGCTGGCGAGCGACCTACAGCGACGGCGAATGGGACACGCGACTGCGAGACCGACTCGACGCTGCCGGCATCGATTACAGCTACACGGTCAAAGCCGACCCGCGTTTTCTCGACTGGGCAAACGCAACGCGACGAGGTGCCATCCTGTGGTGGAAGCCCGCCCATTGCTGCACGTTCGTTGGCTGGGTGGAACGCGATGGCCAGCAATACGCCGCGATTCTCGACAACAACTATCCCGGCCGATTTGAACTGACACCGCGAGAACAATTTGTGCGTCTCTGGGCCGGCTATGGCGGATTCGCTTTAGCGGTCATGCACGACCCCGCCAGTTCCTTACCCTATCGAAGTTATGAGGTCATTGATGAAGGATGATATTCGGATTCGACTGAGCGTCGGCTTGATCGTCGTCGCCGTCTTGCATGCGGTGTTGCTGGGAGCAGTCTTCACAGCATTGCATCGACCACCCTCTTCAGGCGAGCACAAGTGTTGGCCGTTACCCAATGCGAAACCAGTTCATTCGGTTGGCGAACGGATTCAACAGTTGCCTCAACCGCCGCGAGTCAACCTCGAAGCTCAAGGTGAAGTGAAGCAGCAATCGGGATACTGCCCGCCTTGTCCGCCAACGCTGATGCCAACGACACAGCCCTATCGCCTCGTTCCGCAAACGCCAACGGTCCCCGCGCCGATCATCGTCAAGCCAACGCCGACGACGCAGAGTCCGACGACGCCCGAGCAAACGCAATCGCGTTACCAGCTTGCTCTGTTCTTGGGCGATGACGATAAGAGCCAACGATTGATGCAGTGGTTTGACAGCGATCCCGATCTAGCTCAGTTGAAATCGAAGTGCTCGTTCCAGGTTTACACGGAAAAGAATGCACTCTATCGGACTCGGTTTGCTGACATCGTGCCGGTCAATCAGTTCCCCGTCGTCTTGTTTCAGGACTCAACGGGCGGACATGTTCACGCTGCCGGACACGCCATGCTCCCGTCAACACCGCGCGAGCTATTTGACGATCTTCGTCACGGCTTTGAGCTCTATCAACAGACGCGACAAGCACAGCGAACCGGTGCTCTGAAAACTCGCGGCTATTCATGGGACGCAGCAATCACACCGACGATGCAACTCTCATCTGAAGACTGCCCCGACGGTTACTGCCCAATCGAACCTGCTGATACATCGTGGCAACCGTTCGACCGAGACCGAGACGGAAACCGAGATCGTCTCTTCGACCGCGTCACAGACGAACGCAACGCATTTATCTGGGCCGGTGCAGGGGAGTTGGCCACGCTCGCGCTGATCCTCGTTGCGGTCTTACTGCTCGGATTCATTCTCATCAAACGAGGCTTCTGAAAAACTATGATTCTTGGAATTGCAACCGTTGTCGTGCTCGTTCTCGTCGCCGTGGCCTTGCTACCAGCAAAGCGACGCGATCGAGATGGCAGCAACATCAACTTCTCTCAGCCATTCGTTCGGTCGGTTAACTTCCGGCAACAGCAATTGAACGAAGAAGCGGAAGCGATTGCTGATGAATACCAACGTCGAGCCAACGACGCATGGCGAGATGAGCTTGGTGAAAAGGCCGCGACACTATTGAAGTCAAAGCCATCGCCTAACACTCGCTCCACCAAATCGTGAGCGACATGCTCCAGCGCGGGCAAGCTTGGCTCTCTCAGAAGCTGACCCAGCACGCGTCGCGTCTGGTCACGTACCAGCGTGACGAGTTATCCGTCGAACTGTCCGCGACGATCGGCAAGTCCGAATACGAGCAAGACGATGGCGAGGGTATCGTCACCCGCGCACAAGTTCGCGACTTTCTGATCAACACGAAAGACCTGCTCAGCAGCGTCATCGGAACCTGGCCTCGCCGCGGCGATCGCATCATCGAAACCGACGGTGAGATCACTTTTGTTTACGAGCTGATGTCGATCGGCAACGAACCGCCGTGGCGATACAGCGACCCGTTTCGCATCAAACTCCGCATCCACACCAAGTTAGTCAGTCAGGAGTCTGTAGTCGGGAGTCCGGAGGGCTTAGCGACGGAGGGAACGAATGAGGCCATTGAGGACCTTTGATGTTTCAACGCTACAGCGGGCCAATTCGCCAGCCTTCTCGCTTTCAAGATACCCAAGTCTGGTTGCGAGAGTCGCTTGATACTCCAACTCCCGAGCGGACCCATACGCGATTTCAAGAAAGCGAATGAACTCCATCTCCGACGACCTGGCGCAGCCTTCGACAATGTTGCTCGCCACAGAAACGGCCGCGCGTCGCATTTGCGAAGTCAGACCGAACAGCTCTTCCTTCGGAAACTTGCGAGTCATTTCGTAAACCATCAATGCCAGCGAATCGGCTAACTCGAACGCCCGCAGCTTTGTGTGATCTCTCATTCTTCTTCCTCCGGACTCCAGTCTAAAGACTCCAGACTCCCTTATGACAGCCCCACTTGCCACCGTCATCCAAATTGCTGACAGCGTCGTCGCTGAAATCAACGCCGGCGACTTCAGCAAGAAGAGTCTCTCGGCGCAGCGACTTTACGTTCCCAACTTCGACCTTGAAGACATGAAGGAACTGCGGGTCACGGTGGTTCCTCGCGAAGTTGAATACTTGCCGCTCGATCGTGTCAGCAACAAGTACCACGCCACGATCGACGTCGCCATCCAGAAGAAGTTTTCCAAGGGCGACGCGAAAGAGATCGACCCGCTGGTGTTCTTCGTCGAAGAACTGGC
>JBGSNA010000175.1:0-2154 GCA_041739875.1 Pirellulaceae bacterium | reverse complement strand
CGCATGAACCAGCGCCCGATCCAGTTTGCCGGTTGCGGCGCGGTACTGCAAAAGAGTCCTTGCCTGCCGGACGTACCAGTCATTGGAATGCATCTGCAACTGCACCAGTTCCGCATCCGACATTGCTCCTAAATTTGGCGTTGCCTCGGCCTTTGCGTCTTTAGGCATGATCCGGTAGACCCGACCGCTATTGGGAAACTTAATTGCGTTCCCGCAGATGTCTTGGTCGTGCCAGTCCAATATATAGACGCCGCCCTCGGGGCCGGTCTCGACGCTGAATCCGACCCACGCTAGATCGTTTGTCGGCATGAAGTCATCGCCATGTTTGCCGATGAAACTGGAGCCACTGGGTTCCATGACATCGGTTAGCACGGCATGTTCATGAATGTTGCACATAAACAGACGATCGCGATACTGCTTTGGAAACGTATCAGCGAGATAGAATCTCGCACCACCGTGCGCTGACAGGTGGTTGTGATCACGGATCGTTTTGATATCGTCGTAGATGTACGGATTGACGTGCGCCTTGCTTTGTTTATGGTAGACGCCACCCTGAACGACATGAAACAAATGCGGTATAACGCAGCAGGTGGCAAAGCCCTGGCCATGGTCGTTGAAATCGAATCCCCATGGATTCGATAGTCCACGCGCGAAGATTTCGAACGTCTTCCGAGTGGGGTGATAACGCCAGATGCCGCCATCAATGAACTGCCTTTGCGAGTCATCGTCGCCTGGCTTGCCGACGTTGGATTGTGTGAACACCCCGTGGCAACCGTACAGCCAACCGTCCGGTCCCCAAATGAAACTGTTGAGAGTTTCGTGGCGATCGTTGATGCCCCAACCGTCGAGCAAAACTTCTGGCGGTCCGTCGGGCACATCGTCGCCATCGGCATCGGGAATGAAAGTCAAATTGGGAGGCGAGCCAACGAAGACTCCGCCAAATCCGCAAGCGATTCCTGACGTAAACGTCAACTTGTCGGTAAATGTCTTCTTCTTGTCAAAGACGCCATCGCCATCCGTATCGTCGAGGATTTGAATCCGGCTGACCAGTTCGCCGGTATGTTTCTTGCGAGTCTGATAATTAAAGTTCTCGACGACCCACATGCGTCCCCGCTCGTCAAAACAAAACGCGATCGGTTCAGCTATATCGGGTTCGGATGCGAAAACAGACACTTCAAAGCCGTCGGGAATCGCCATCTTTGCAACGGCTTCATCCGGTTTCAGAAATGGAGCGTCGCTGTCCTTATGTTGTTTCATCGGAAGATGGTTGTGCCCATCGTCGGCAAACGCGGCAGAAGCGAATAGGGCAAAGATCGCGATCGCGGACACACGTGATCGTGGGGCCGTGGGAATCGTTCGCGAGTTTCGATTGTCGTGCATGGGATTTCTCATTTCGCCATCTCCACTTGCTCGGTCGTTCTCAGATACTTGATTAGATCAATCACTTCTTGTTTTTCCATTTGGTCCAACTGACCATCGGGCATCATGGACTTGGGCGATACTCTACGCAGCTCGATATCTTCTTTGGCGATCACCACCCTCGGCTGCTCAGCCGTCTTCAGGACAATCCGTGCCGAGTCTTCTTCAGCCAGGACGCCGTTGACCACCCTTCCGTCCACGGTCAGCACCGAAATGGTCTTGTACGCATCCGGAACGTCGTAACTGGGATCAACACTATTGAGCAAAATGTAGTCGAGATTCGCGCGATTGGATCCAGTCAAATCTGGACCCACTTTTCCGCCTTCTCCGTAGAGCATGTGACATGCGGCACAGGTTTTTTGGAAGACCGCTCGACCACGCGAGGCGTCGGCGGCTTCGATCGCTGCCGGGTTACATAGCGTTTTATACTTCGCGAGTAACTGCGCACGGTCCTCGGCGACAGCACGCACGGTGCCAAAGACTTTCGTGAAACGTTTGCCCAGCATTTCGTCTAGTGAGCGTGCGACCTGAGTTGGTATTTCAGTGCGTGAAACCTGATCATTTTGTAGAGCCTCCAGGAGCGCTTCCGCGTAGACTTTTCGTGAGGCAAGTGTTTCAATCACCGCTCGCTGTTGCTGGGGTTCCAGCTTGGAAAATCGCGTTAGCAGCACCGTCGGTGCATCCTTGTTTTCGACGATCGCATAACCACGAATCGCGTCGAGGGTCATCGCCGGC
>JBGSNA010000070.1:0-3156 GCA_041739875.1 Pirellulaceae bacterium | reverse complement strand
AAGACCGGCAGGTTGGTTGTGACGTGAGTGTTGGCGTTCCCGAGGTTGCTGCCATAGACGACCATCGTGCGATCGAGCAGAGAGTCCGAACCTTCCTGCGCCTCTTTCAAGTTCACGAACAACTCGTCCAACAGTCGCATGTGCCAACTGTCAATTGCTTCGAGCTGTTTGATTTTTGCCTCGTTCTTGCCGTGGTGTGAGAGATTGTGGTAGCCGTCAGTGATCTTCGTTCCCTCCACGTCGATGGCAGGTGAATTGACGCTATCGAGCATCAGCGTGATCGCTCGCGTCGAGTCGGTTTCAAACGCCAATCGTGCCATGTCATACATCAGGCGAACTTTATCCATGTAAGCCTTGGGGTCTTCCGGATTCGACGGAGCTTCGCCTCGTGGTTTCGGCTTGGGTACATGCTCCCACGCCTTCGCCGCTTCGAGCCGTTGTTCCAATTCGCGAACGCCGGTTAGGTATTGATCCACGCGTTCGCGGTCTTTGGTTCCCAGCTTTCGCTGTAGAGATTGTGTTTGGTCTGCGACTGCATCCATGATGCTTTGTCCAAGGCTCAGCCGCTGCACTTGCGCTCGCACTTGATCGGGTGAACCTTGCAGAAATAATTGTTCGTAAACCGAAACTGGATTCTCTTCGCACGGAATCAGTACGCCTGCACCCGTCCAGGACAAACTTCTTTGCCCTTGTTTGATGTTGACTCCCAACGTCATCGACGGAAAGCGAGTCAGATGTCCGATGTACTCGGCGATGTACTGGTCCAACGAAATCGTGTTACGAAAACCACCGCTGCCCGGATGCGGAGCCGCCGTCAGAAAACAAATATCAGCCGGGTGACCACCATCCACATCCGGATGCCACACACCACTGAAGACGGTGAAATCGTTCCGATGCGGTTGCAATGTTTGCAAATAAGCTGACGGCGTGTAGTCCGCGCCGGAATCGGTAGGGAAAAACTTCTCCGGAAGCAGGCCCAGGTTGTTGCAGATGCCAAGCATACGTCGAGGAACCCGTTCTTCCGCAGCCTTTTCTGCTGCGGAGACGACTGCTGGTCGCATCGCATCGAGCAGTGGCAAGGCAAGGCCCACGCCCAGACCACGCAGCAAAGTCCGACGAGGCAAGGCGATGTTCTTTAATAAAGTTGGCATGGTGAACTACTTGTTTAAGAATAATCGGCTGGTTGCAATTTCAGTCATGAGTGAGCGGACGGGATATCCGTGTTCGGCGTGGCGATCCAAAATCGCTTCCACTTCTTCGCGGTCGCTGAACCGTGGTGCCGCGCCCGTCGCGTAGGTCAGTAGTTTTTGCATAAGACTCCTGGCGATAGCGCGTTCGTCGGCCAGCAGCAATCGTTTCAGCTCACTCACGTCCGCGAACGATCGGCCATCGGGCAGTTCGCCGGACGCATCCACAGCGGGACCGTGAGTGAACGTGAAAGGTTGGCCATTCTTTCCGTAACCTGATACTGGCTCGCCTTCTTGAAAGCTGCGATAAGTATCTCGAAAGCCACCGGCCACGTCAAAACTCTCAAGTGCGAATCCGGCCGGATCAATGACATTGTGACAAACGTTGCAGCTCTCATCCGCCCGGTGCAATAGAAGCTGTTGCCGAATCGTTGTCGCCCCGCGTGTATCGGGCTCAATCGCCGGGACGCTCGGCGGGGGCGGAGGAATGTCCACGCCTAAAATCCGCTCGTTGATCCAGGCCCCACGAATCACTGGCGAAGTGGTAGTGCCATTGGCGGTGACTTTCAGCACGCTCGCTTGGGTCAACAAGCCTCCGCGCACGCTTTCATCTGGCAACGAAACGCGCCGCAGACTCGCGCCTTCAAACGGAGGCAAACCGTAGTGATTCGCCAGTCGTTCGTTGGCAAAGGTGAATTCGGAATCGATCAAGTTTCTCACGGGCAGGTTTTCGCGAATCATCTCGGCCAAAAAGAGTTGCGTTTCTTCTAGCGCCGCATCGACCAGCGAATCATCCAAATAGTAATCCGGGTATAGCAGCTCATCCGGCGAGGTGTCATTGATTTTTCGCAAGTCCAACCAGTAAGCCAGAAACGCATCCACGAATCGTCGCGATTTCTCGTCAGCCAACATGCGGTCGACTTGCTGCTTAAGCACGTTCGCCTCGTTCAGTTCGCCTGAACTCGCGAGTCGTCGCAATTCGGAATCGGGCAAGCTGTTCCACAGGAAGAGGCTCAAACGATTTGCCACCGCAATCTCATCAAGCTTTCCGAGTTGCTCCTCGAGAGAAATAAATCCAGGCGAACACAACGCGGCAGTATAGCCTGCGAGCATGGCGTCGGCGAATGACATGCCTTCCCGATGAGCCGCTTCCACGACGCCAACGAAGCGATCGACATCCTTCGGATCGGACGGTCGTGTGTACGCCTTGCCAAGAAATCGCTGCATCAATCGCCGCGCGTCCTGCACTGGTTGCTGCGACTCGATGACGACCGTTCCTCGGTCACCGCGTATCGCCAGATCGTCAAATAAAAGCTGGTGGCCTGCCGATGGCCACTGATCTATCATTGGGCCGTCGACTTCCATCCAATTAAATGCAACACCCGGCATTCCATCTTTTTCGGCTAGCGGATTGTGCCAGTTGGAGGGCCGCGAGCGAAACAAGCGAACCGCATCGGGCTGGATCGTTTCTCCTCCGAGCAACCACACGTCAAGTTCTTGAACGCTTGGTTCAATCTGAAAATCAAACTCCCCGAGCCGTCGCAACTGACGCGGTTCGGCTCGTGAATAGACGACCACGGGTTCCGAACGTCTGCCCTGCGAAGTCTTTTCGCGGTCCGGACGCCACCACTTGGTTTCTTCACCCGCAGCCCAATATGTATAGCCCTTGAATCGCAATTTGTAGCGACCCGAGCGAGGTGCCACAAAGGAGCTAAAACTAACTTCGATGGGTTCGTAACTGCTGGCGACCACGCCGAAAGCTTCCGTCTCACGTTTTACAGGATCGCTGTCGCCGACTGTGAATGGCGTTTGGGGGTCGCGCAGTACCTCCAAGTCCGCATCGTAGCCGAGCAGCGGAAACGTCGCGCGTTCAGGACTGCGGTTGAAGATGGTGTAGTGAACTCTTCGATTGAAACTGCCTTGCTCGCGAGCGTAGTAGCGGTCGATTTGCTGCTGAGGACGATCCACC
>JBGSNA010000080.1:0-9937 GCA_041739875.1 Pirellulaceae bacterium | reverse complement strand
AATTCCAGTTGCGCTGTTTTGCGAAAATAGTGCTCGCCTCAACCTGCCCAAACTTAAAGGACGGCCGATTCGAAGTGCAGAGAGTTGCGACAGGACTCACTTATCGCCAATCATTCGTTGGCTATTAATGCACAATCGTAGCCTAACTGGCGGCGAGGCAGCGGGATTACGATGATTACTCTTGCTTCATTTTGATGGTGCCACATTAGTCTCTGTCGGGGACGATCGGACTGAATCCAATGGTCAAGCGTCTAGAGCCACTCGAACTACGCGTAACAAATTCCCTGCGGCGACTAGGCTTCGAACTAATTGCTGTGATTCCCCTTGGTGATGGTCGCATTGAGTTGAGTGGTGTGGCTACGTCGCAGTACGAAGTTCTACAGATTCTCATCGCGACGCGAACAGTTATCGGCGTCACAGAAATCGTCAACAAATTGAAGATATCACCGAAGCCAATAGTGGATGGTTAAGCACACCGCCGCCTGTTAACAACCGGTGAAACGCGTCAATAAGTAATCGAGCGAATCGGCTTCGATCTGTTAAACGCCATTTTTGCTAAATCGGGTTCGCCCATCAATGGCCTGCTCATAGCGTCGCAAACAGTACAAGACGTCGACTATACGTTGGCTGGAACACGCTACTGGGCACGTTGCTATCGCTTACCCAGGCGAGATCTCCCCCGCTCGTCAATTAAACATTGGCATTCCGCACGTTCACTGCGTTGTACGCTGGCTGTGTGCCGACTGAAGCGAGAATGTTAGTTACTCGTGCGGTGCAGCTAGGAATTCGAATGGCTCCGCGTGTTCAAAGTTGGCCGTCTGGTCCCCCGCAAGGTCTGGCTTGCCATCCAACTTGAGCTTGCGGGTGAGAGTCAAGACTAGGTTCGTTGTGAACGTACCCTAGGTTGTCGCTTTCCGTGTTTCTTTTCGCGACGACGAGATTTCACGTCTTCGAAAGTCTTCTTGAATTCAGCGCTAGACGGATCAAGGGCTACTGCGAATCGCAAGAGGCGTTCAGCAATGCGTAGATCATTCGCGTCGATCGCTGCCTTCGCACGCTGCCATTGCCGAGCTGCTTGCCCGTCCGTGCCTGCATCGAGTGATTCGTTAGCGAACCAAATTAACGCTCCGCAATACGGGCAGGTTGCGTCACCCGGCGGACATGTCGGCTCGATACAGACGTCATGACCGCAAATGTGGCAGGTGTTGTCGTCGCCTTCGGGTGTTCGGGATGACGGTTCCATTGTGTTCTATCAAAAAAGTTGTTGTTTCAGCGAACATAAGCCATTACACAGCACGCGCGAGTATGGCTTCCATGGCGAAGACAGTCGCTCGCGTGCTCGGCGTGAACGGCTTGGTTATCCGCAGCTTGGATCTACGAAGGGCGAACCGTGTCATAGACGGCTATCATTGCCAAAATTGTGTACGGGATCACAGAACGCAAACCATTCCAAGAGAAGTCACCTCAACCTCCGCACCACGCGAAGTCAAAGCCTTATTGGTTATCCGCTATTTGCCGCGATGACGCATTCGGTTGTCTTTCGCATTGTGCTCAAGTTCCGCCAGTCCGAGATGCTCCATCAAAGGTGGAACGTACATTGCAAATCTACCACGGAAGTTCTTTTTCAACCCATACCAGCCGCCAATTGGATTGTCGTTTGAACGGCCCCAATGTTCAACCGTATCTTCTTTGGTGCCTTGTTTCTCGTCGTCTTTGCTCCCCAGCAGCATCCAATTGTCGCGTTGCTTTAACATTTGAGCAAGATCTCCGATGCACCGAAGATCATAATGCAATACCGTCGTTCCGACGGTACAGACAAGTATATCTATGCCGTCCTTCTCATCTACGTGAATCGTATACGATGCCGTTCCTGGCGGTGTCTTGAGTTCCAACGGTTTGTCCTTCGTTCCAATCTTCTTTCGGAAGTCGGGCATCAGGTACTCTCCTCTGCCGCCTTTTTCAGGTCGGCAGCGAATTGGTTGAACGAATCATCAAACGGCGGAATCATTCTAGCGAAGAGCGGAAAGATCGGTCCACCAATCGTCTCGGACATTTTAAAACGTGTTTCACCTTTGGATTTAGTGGTCAGCATGAAGACGCGTGTCCCCATTGCATCGCCCCATGTAAGCCGCGTGTGCGGCTCGAAGACTTTGACCTTCAGTTTGAACTTCCGGTCAGGTGCGAGTACGGAACGCAACACAATCTTCTCGCCGGGAGCAATCTTCCCGGTCAGTTCCACGATGGTACTGTTCCAGGAAGGAATCAACTCCGCGTTTGTCAAGAGTTTCCAGATACTCTCGGGCGACGCGGCGATATCGATTGCCACGGAAGTCTGGCGGCTGAAAAACTTCTTGATCGTCGTCGCTTTTCCAGTCGCAGGTGAATTCGAGGTGCTCATTGGGTTTTCATATGCATCTAACGTTAGGTATTGCGGTCGGCGGTCGTGCTCAAGGTAACGCGAAAGTCAGGTGCCCTTTGTCAGGCTACTCAGCGCTGCGTCTCCATATGCACCGCTTGGCAATCAGAAGTTTTCGTATCCACGCCATGGCCACCAATTGGATTAACGATGTGACGATCACCGAAACCTGCAATTAGTGGCTTGCCCGCGCCGATGGCAGCTTGAACGGAAGGCAGTTGTAATGACGCTTGATGGAGTTCTTGGGACTCCCAGATTTCGGTTATCCAGATTGATACATCGTCGGCTGTATCAGCAGCGATAGCGTAGAGTCGGCATCCGGGCATATCGGTCGTTCCACCGAGCAAGATGTTTATCAGTTTCTCTCGGTTGCCAAGCTTCGATTTCAGTTGGCCGATGATTCCGTACATTGTGTTTCATTAACTCGGTTTGAAAGGAAACGGCATGATTGATTTGGTACGAAGCGCGGCTGAATTTCAGTCGGATAACGAATTGCGATCTATCTGTCTTTTTTACAGACAGATAGATCGGACGTTGAACTTTGCCGCTTCGTGGGGAACCGCTGACGTATGCGGTTTCTATCGATACCTGCCCTCGGACGACTGACTCAGTTTACTTGAGTGAGATGGTTGGTCGCAAGCTTGTGAGCATCAAGTCGGGGCGGTTGTCTGGTGATTGCAAGGAGAAGTGGGGTAATTCGACACGGGTGTGCAGGGCTGAGGCATGTAAGGGCAAGGGGCCAGTACATTGGTCGTGATCGCGAGCGTTGTTGGTTGGGCGTTGAGTTGCGTTAGCCATCGGCGTACCACTTTGGACGTGACGCACCGGCGAAGATGACTCCCCAGCCCGGACGGTCCGTTTGCTGGATCAACTCCATTCGCTCACCACACTGCGTGCAGAATCAACCAGCCGGATCTTGCTCGGATGGTTCTTCGGGTGTGTGGGAGAAGATATTCGCACTTGATGGCGGCGTTCCGTTGACGGTGCCGAGAAGTTCATGGCACTGGGCCAAGTAAGTCGCTCGGTTGCGGTTGTGATAGCCGTCATAGCAACGAGACTTCACGTAGCCTTTGGGTAGAATGTGCAGCGACCATCGACGCGTGAACTCAACACCGCTGAGTGTGAAGGGAACCGACGGCGACATTTCCTTCGCATTTGTCTTTTCACCCGTGCGGGCCCAGAACGTGACGTCACCATTTTCATGCGAGATCAAGCGACGATCGGAGATCGGACCACCCGTCATGTATCGTGCAAGATACTTCAAGACATGCTCGGCTTTCGCGTTCTCATTCGGTGGTGGTTCAATGAACGCCACGCAAGTTTGCTGCTCGAGTGGTTTCAACCAGAGATTGAACTCAGTCGGGTCTTGCAGCCAAGACCACTCGCCTTCCAGTTTCAACTCGCCGCGAGCGAACAGCGGGATCACAACTTTGCGGTCCGGTTGAATCAAGACGGCGGCCACCATTTGGTGAGCATACTTGGTGTTTCCAGCCTTGTCCGTTTTCTCTAAACAACTTGAACAACGGATGTTTGACGAGAATCGTGCGGACGCCTTTCATGATAAGATTTTCGCCGTACTCCGGCAGGCCACCACATCGCCTGCACCATTGCGAGACGCTAGCAAATGCTGAGACCGCAATTCACGGCATTCTCGATCTCACCGGGAACTGCTGAACCAGTGATGAATCGTCCAGGCATGTACGGATGGGTTGATCTATTGCCGTAACGATTGACAGTTGAGAACGCGAGGCTGATGATTGTTAGTGTTGCACAATCTTTAGTAACGCAAAAACTCGGCAGAGCTTGTTATGGCTGGTGGTCGTCGGTTCAATCGTGGCTTAGCGCGGCGTAAAATCGGCGCTGGCTTCCAGGAGCTTGAGCAACGCATTGTCTTGACGGCAGGCACGTTCCCAGGTGTACCGGACGTGGTCGGCCAATTCTCTTCGATGCAGTCACATGCCGATGCGTTAGCTTTTACGCTTTCGGACAGCGCGCCTGATGCAAGCATCTCCGAGCATTACCAGGGCATCGTTCGTTATCCGGGTGATGGCACACCAGCCTTTTATGTGACTCAGAAAGACGAGCAAGGCGGCTTTCTGCATATTGTTACGATGCCAACTCGCGACAGCGATGGTGAGCGTCTTGGGTCAAACCTTCAGCAAATCGGTACGAACACTAGTAACGCATTGCCGCCCGCATCGGATCGATGGATCAAAAACTTTCGATTCAATGGCAGCGTAACCGTAGATGGACGACCCCTGCGAGGCTACGTGCATCCTGGCGGCATGGCGATTGTCGACAACATCTTGTTCGTCGCAATGGACACCCCGACCGGTTCAGCCAACGACGCGGCCGGGGGACAGGGAGCACTCGTTCTGTTTGACCTCGGGGAGAATGGATCGAGACGCTTTTCGCCGACGCCAATTCAAGTTTTGCCACTTGATCATCTTGCTGACAACGTCGCAGTCATCAAACAGTCCGGGCGGTACTTTATTTACATCAATGGCGACGGCGGCAAAAGCATAATCACTTACTTTACTAGTAGCGACAATCTCAGAGCAAATGACTTATCGCTTACTTCCAAAGGGTTCTTCAATCCCCGCGGGATTATCGATTGGACAGGTACCGATTGGCCCACCGGCGCCGGTGCACATCAAAGCTCGACGTTCATAAGGCAAAGTTCGAGTGCTACACCAAGTCCAAATGCCCCGCTTTATATGATTGCGATGAGGCACAGTGGGACCTTTAGCAATCCCTTGCTAGGTGACGACTTGGCGGATCTCTATAAAGTTAGCTTTACTGCTGAAGGTCGTCTCAACTTGGATTTTATCAAAACCTATCATTCCACTTTACGATACGACGGCGCAGGCACGGTTGGCAACTTTGCGGCAGCAAGTGGCGCTTATGTTAGTCCGTCGGGTGAGCTTTTGATCTATTCGACACCTCACAAGGACGTGGAAACTTATAAAGTGGTGAATGGGGAATATCGTTATGACCTCGTCGTTGATAATGTTCGCATTGCAGAACTTGGTAACCGAGATGGCGTGCGTCGAAACAGCCCGTTGCTCCGTCCAACGGTATCGGCCGGCGGTTCCTACGCGACAACCGAGGGTGGAACTGTAAAGTTGAAGGCAACTGGACGCGGGGCGAATAGTCCCTGGGTGGAATTATTTGATGATGTGAACTTTGAGGATAGAAGTATTAAAGTTGAGTATCATGACCGAGCTTTATATGAAATGTCGGATCTCAACAGACTTGATGGTTTTGGAGATAGAACAAGTTCCGTTCGCTGGCGTTTGCCGGTGGGAATGAGTGTCGAATTATTCGACGATACAAACTTTAGCGATACGAAGCGTACATTGGTTGGAAATGGCCAGATTCGCCAGATTTCGGACCTTGGAAGTTTTGGGGATAAGACTTCTTCATTTCGCTTCGTCGGAACTAACTCAGCAGACTCGCTAAGCTACGCATGGGACCTTGATGGCGATGGCGTTTTTGGGGAGACTGGAACGTCAGCGGGACACGGCAATGAAATCGGTGCGACGCCGACGTTTAGAGCGGGTTCGTTGGATGGACCGACATTAGTTGTTGTCAGCGTTCGAATCATCGACGGGACAGGTGCATCGAGCATCGCAACGTCAACTATCAATATCAGCAATAAGCCACCGTTGGCGGCCATCAATGGCATAACTTCTGCAAACGCTGGTCAACTGGTCACATACAACCTGTCCGCAACGGACCCGTCGTTTCTTGATACCCTTGAAAAGTTCACATACACCGTGGATTACGGTGACGGTCAGGTGGTAACGTACACGCCGCCGAGAAAATCGTTGGTGACAACGTTGAACGTGAGTCACACGTACAGCCGCAATGGACTGTATGTCATCAAGGTAACAGCGACGGACAGGAACGGTGGCGTCAGTCCCCAGGTCGTTTTGCAAGTTGCCATCGGCCCCGTGATTAACGCCTAGCAGCGTGTTGATTTTCGTCGTTTTGGCGCTATCTTAATTGCACTTTGCTTGGAGGTATCGCGATGGCACTTGGAAAACGAAAACGGAAGCAACAGGATACGTTCTGAGTGGCTGCCGATAAACTCGGCAATGGACCGAGAAACACGTTCTACGATCGACTGGACGCAAGGGGCTACCACGGGGCTTCTAATTCCGAATGATTTTCATCGGTTACTTCGAGGATATCTCCTCGCAGCGTGGTATCGTTTGGCGCTGCGACGACAGCCACCTCGAATTCTCCCTATCCGCTAACGGTTGAATTCTTCTAGCTGACAGTGCTGGAGAAGGCCAAGCTCTCTTGCGTCGACGACAGTAACGCAACCCTGTCTAAGACTGTGACGTTTCCCAAAGGCGGTGCTGTACCAAGCAGTAGGATCGTGGTCACGGCCACCGATGGACTTTACCCAATCGCAAATACAACCGATTGTCACAGCCGCGATCACGCGGTTGTCGGCGTTTAGACTCACGACGGATCAGCGCACAATCCTCTCGTCGGTGACTTTTATGATCGGCGATCTGCCGGAAACGTTGTTGGGTTTCGCCACACCACGCACAATTACGCTGGATGCTCGAGCCGCCGGTTAACGTAGACACATCGACCCGACGCCCATGGACGACCAGGAGTTCGTCAGCGGATCGCCACTGGCAACATTCGACTCGCGGGCTAAGCAGTTAACGAACGCGTTAAAAGATTCGCTTTTCTGCGAGTGCCTGAATCATGCCTACTCGGACATTAGACCTGGGCGGAAACCGCCTGGTATGGCCCGCGAATTATTTGGTTTTCAACAACGTGATTCTTGATAGACGCCAGCAATACGCAGATCTATACTGAGTAGACTTGGTCGAGTGTTGCCGTCTGATCGCGGCCTAACTGTTTGGAAACAGCTCTTCCAGTATTATCTAGACCAACGCCTAAAACGTTGCGGAACTTGAATCGTTGCAACAGATGGACCAAGTTTTGAACCGAGAAACCGGAGGCGCGATAACTGACTCAACAACCAAGAAGTCATGGCTGGAGGTGGTCGGTTCAAGGTATTTCTTGGACTGGTTAGACGAGCAGAAAATCAGTTTGGCTTTCTCAACGTATCAGACCGGCAAGATCTTTTTTGTCGGTCGCAAACCGAATCGGCAACTGGGAGTCTTTGAGCGGACGTTCGCACATTGCATGGGACTCTGGTCAGCGAATGACGCACGCACGTTGTGGTTGAGTTCACGCTATCAACTGTGGCGTTTTGAGAACGTGTTGCACGGTCTGCCGCCCCAGAACCAATTCGATGCGCTGTACGTGCCGCGTGTTGGTTACACGACAGGGCACCTGGACGTTCATGATCTGGGTATCGATCGCGATGGCCGTGTCGTGTTTGTGAACACGATGTTCTGTTGTTTGGCAACGCTCAGCGAACGAGCCAGTTTTACGCCACTATGGCGTCCGTCTTTTGTGAGCGCCCTGGCACCCGAAGATCGATGCCACTTGAATGGACTGGCGTTTCGGGATGGACGTCCGCGTTACGTCACGGCAGTAGCGCAAACCGATGTGCCAGAGGGTTGGCGTGAACGGCGAACCAGTGGTGGAGTCGTGATCGATGTGTCATCGGACGACGTAGTTGCCTCGGGATTGTCGATGCCGCATTCGCCACGCTGGTATCGCGACCGTTTGTGGGTATTGAATTCAGGCGCGGGCGAGTTCGGTTATGTGGATCTCGAACATGGCCGGTTCGAGCCGTTGACGTTTTGCCCCGGTTATTTGCGTGGTCTGGCGTTCGTCGACAAGTACGCCGTGTTGACGTTGTCACTGCCACGCCATCGCACGTTTGAAGATCTGCCACTGACTGCTGCACTACAACAGCGAGGCTCAGATGCGCAGTGCGGTTTGTATGTGATCGACCTGGAGACTGGGCATGTCGTTCACATGGTGCGTTTAGAAGGTTTGGTCACCGAGTTGTACGACGTAGTTGTGCTAGCAGGTGTCACCCGCGCGACGGCAATCGGCTTCAAGACTAATGAGATCGAACGCATGGTTCAAGTCGATGAGGAGGGCGAGCTATGACAAATGCGACAGGTCATACGTTCCGCCCGTTTTCTGAGCCAACGGCGCTAGCCGCGGGTTCTGTGAAATATTGCGTTTTGTTACTCGCGGCTACCGTCGACGGCTCTTTCTCATTCGATTTCGAACTCACCGAGCCTCGTCTCGAACACACAAACACTGACCCGCGTCTTTAGGGAACGCATCATGAAACACCGACAAAAGCATGTTTCCAAAGCCAAGCATCGCCGCGGTGGCTCTTGGTATCGTCATGTGAGTTTTGAAGTTCTCGAACGTCGATATCTGCTGGCGTTGGACTTCGGCGACGCGCCGGATACGGGTGCGGGAACCGGGCCGGGCAACTATAATACGATCTCGACCGACAGTGGGCCGCGGCACACGATCGTGGCCGGAATCAGGATGGGGGCGAGAGTCGATGGCGAAGTCCAAGCGTTGCCAAATGCGAGGGCAATCGGCGACGATGTGACGAAGGCTCCCGACGACGAAGACGGTTTGATTAATCCGCAGGCCGATTTGACATTGACCGCTGGTGCGCGTCCCAAGGTCCATGTGCGCGTGACTAACACGACGGGAAGCGCTGCGACGCTCCAAGGCTGGATCGACTACAACGCCAACGGCGTTTTCGACAACGCCACTGAACGCGCGCAGGTGTCGGTGCCGAACGGTTCGAACAACGTGATCAAGACGCTCACGTTTCCCAAAGTACCGCTGGGCTTTACGGGTCAGACCTATGCTCGATTCCGGCTGAGCACGGACGTAGCGGCGCAGAATCCCACCGGCTTGGCGAGCAATGGCGAAGTGGAAGACTACGTGGCCCGCATCACGTTTCCGAGCAGCGGCACGGTGCGAACCGAATCGAAGATCAGCGACACGGCCGGCGGATTTGACGGCGTGCTGGACAATGGCGACCTCTTTGGCAATTCGCTGGCGAGCTTGGGGGATCTCGACGGCGACGGCGTGGCCGACTTGGCCGTCGGCGCCTACGAAGACGACGACGGCGGGACCGGTCGCGGCGCGGTCTGGGTGCTTTTCATGAACGCCAACGGCACGGTCAAATCGGAGCAGAAGATCAGCGACACTTCCGGCGGATTTAACGGCGTGCTGGACAACGCGGACTACTTCGGCAGTTCTCTAGCGAGCCTGGGGGACCTGGATGGCGACGGCGTGGCCGACTTGGCGGTAGGTGCCTACCGCGACGACGACGGCGGCTCCGGCTGCGGCGCGGTCTGGGTGCTGTTTATGAACGCCAACGGCACGGTCAAGTCGGAGCAGAAGATCAGCGCCACGGAGGGCGGCTTTGACGGCGTGCTGGACAATTCGGACTACTTCGGCACTTCTCTGGCGAGCCTGGGGGATCTGGACGGCGACGGCGTGGCCGACTTGGCCGTCGGTGCCTACAAAGATGACGACGGCGGCTCCGACCGCGGCGCGGTCTGGGTGCTGCTCATGAACGCCAACGGCACGGTC
>JBGSNA010000076.1:0-13008 GCA_041739875.1 Pirellulaceae bacterium | reverse complement strand
CTTTACAGATCTTGGCGACCTGTCCAGTAGTGAAGACCTTCATATGCAGGTGCTCCATAACGCCTCGTTGATATTCCCTCAGAGTACTAGTGCGTCGGTAACTAGGACTCTAACGGCCCACTCGTCGTTTGCCTCTCACTTGCCACGCAACTGGTCCTGAAGTCAGTTGTCCAAGCTCGTTTGCGGTGGGTCGCAATTGCTTGAAGGGTTCGTGAGATATAACGCTGGGTCGGGGCCAGCCGGCTCGCATCTTGCGACGCGGTCCAAACGGGTTCCTCGCGGTTTTGGTTTAAATAAATTTGACAGTTCGACCACTTGGGCTTGTGATCGGTCGGAGAGAAGCCGCGGTCACACTACATACCTCGACCCCTCACTCAACAAATCCGTGTATCAACGATTCTTGAATAACTGGAATCCAGCATCCTTAAGTCGCTTCACAATCGTTTGTCAGTAAATAGGATCGCGGGCACAGTGCTCGCTCGAGCAAGCTCATCAACCCCAGTGTTACTGAGATCCTTCGCTAGCTCGAAAGCGTGTCCGAGATTTCCCCCCTAAGCAGACAGGCACCAAGACTGCCACCGATTGTTTTTCATGAGTGAAAGCATCGAATAATCGATTCACTCTCATTCACTCGCACAACCCAGTCCATGAGGCACTTATCCAGGAGTTAATGTCGAGTAAAAGCAGGGTAACTCTTTAGCATGTTTGATCGAGAACAAGCGTTAATATCGTTTCCGTGAGTATCTCGAGTCTGCACGGAACAACACATCCAACTGACGACGAACTCTGCGTAATGCCTGATTTACGTGGATTTCTTAACAATTATGCCAATGGCCGTACTGACTTGGACGCGCTCAGGCAACGTTTGTCACGTCAGAAAATATTTTCCGAAGCGATTGAATCCAAAGACTTCGGCCTTGACACGCACTCCCCATCCAGGGTCACGGCAATCGCTGAGCAGCTCAACCCGAGCGCAACAGCTTGTCAACCCGAGCCCAACTGGGAAGCCGTGGTACCAGCCTTGCGAATCACGATGCCCCCAATCGCCGAACCTTGGCGTCTTTTCTACGCTGGTGAAGCCATTCAGGTTCCAAGCATTCTCTCCAGCCTCAGCCATTCACGGACTTTGATTTGATGGACGCACTCGCCCGCCAATACTTTGTTGACGCGATTCACACGCCGTCGCCCTCAGGCTACGAGGAGCCGATCCAAAAACTGACGCAAGAGTTTATTCGTTCTCATGCTAGCGAGACAAAGATCGATGTTCATGGGAACTTGATCGCGACGCTCGGCAACCCCAAGGGGCCGCGGCTGATGTACGCCGGCCACTGTGACCAAATCGGAATGCTGGTTTCCTACATCGATGACAATGGCTTTATCTACGCCCAGACGATTGGAGGCTGGGACCCCCAGCAGTTGATTGGCCAGTCCATGACGATCTGGACCACCGCCGGACCTGTCTCCGCAGTAATTAGCCGAAAACCGATCCACTTGCTCAACAGTAAGGAACGCGAGCAAGTCGTCCAACTCGAACAGCTTTGGCTCGATATTGGAGCGAGGGACCAAGCGGAAGCTCGCTCGCAAGTTCGCATTGGCGACCCCGTGACGTTGCTGCTTCAGTTTCGACCGCTAATGGGCTCACGCGTCAGCGGTCCGGGAATGGACAACAAGTCGGGTCTGTGGACTGTGATGGAGTCGCTACGTCGAGCCTCGATGGAAGCTTCGCCGCTGAGTTGCCACCTCCACTGTGTTGCCACCGTCCAAGAAGAGATTGGGCTGCGTGGAGCAAAGACGGCTGCTGGTAGCATTAATCCCTCCGTCGCAATCGCCGTCGACGTGACCCACGCGTCGGATTGCCCCACCATTGACAAGCAACAGCAAGGCGACATCCGACTCGGTAACGGACCGGTGATTTTTCGCGGACCCAATATCAATCCCAAAGTGGCTGCAAGGTTAATTGCACTCGCCGAAGATCATTCCATCCCGTACCAACTTGCGGCCGTCGGCCGAGCGACATCGAACGACGCAAACGTGCTCCAAATTCACGGCGGCGGCGTCGCAACAGGACTGGTCGCAGTCCCCAATCGCTACATGCACTCGGCCGTTGAAACCGTTTCCCTTGACGACCTGGATCACATCGCGGAATTGCTCAAGCACTTCGCCCAGTCACTCACGATGAGCGATGTGTTTATTCCCGGCTAGGAAGGCAGTGCCCTGAAGGTGGGGTTTGGTTTGCTTCTGAATTTTCTGTTTCGAGCTGAGTACATTCCGGCCTCTTGCCCGTTCTTCCACGTGTTCGTAGTCCAGGTCATAAACGCTAGAAAGGGAGCTAGCTAAAATGGGAGCAACCGAACCGGGTAAGTCAAACATACTCAGTTTTCACCAAGATTCGGTTGGCTATTTGACGCTTTGGCTCGGCTCCGTTAAGATAATGTCGTGCGTCATCGCACCAAAGTTACGGTTAATCGCCTCCACCGCTCGAAATGAACTGTTGGAGTAACGATGCTCCGTGATCGCCCACCTCAACCCACACGTTTGTATAAACGTCCCTCCCCACACCTATGTAACTGGCTCCACGAATGTTGGCGACAGTGACTTTCCTAAGCAATCCAGTTGATTTTGATATCATTCCGTTTGAGTGATCTCGTTACGATCGGAAGTACTACACCCCTTTCTCTAACCCAGTTGCTCGAAGATCGCTGTTTTTGGGTCGATTCAATGATGCCTCGATTAAAATTCAAGGTGAGTTGAGCCGTAAATGACCCGCGGCGAACCTCAACATCTATTACGGGAGTTTTGCATCATGCGTTGTGTCGGAAACCCTTTCAGCCGTCGCGGTTTTCTTGCCGCAGGCGCTTGCAGTGGTCTTGGACTTACCCTCCCTGAACTGTTGATGCGGCAAGCGGCTGCGGAACAGAAAAATTACGGGTTCATCGAAGCCAAAGCTAAAAGCGTCATTCATATTTTCTTGCCGGGCGGTATGGCCCAGCAAGAATCGTTTGACCCAAAGCCTTACAGCCCGCTTGAGTATCGCGGTGAGCTTCGGCCGATCAAGACGAATACGGGTGAAGAGTTTTGCGAAACTGTTCCCGAGTTGTCCAAGCGAGCTGATAAATTTGCCGTCATCCGTTCCATGACCCACGGCGAAGCTGCTCACGAGCGTGGAACGCACAACATGTTCACGGGCTACAAGCCAAGCCCCGCACTTCAGTATCCATGCTTTGGAAGTGTCGTCAGCCACGAGTTCGGGCCTCGAAATAATCTTCCTCCATACATTTGTATTCCGAACGTACCGAACGAGTTCGCGGGAACAGGGTATTTGCCTAGTAGTTACGGTGCGTTCGCGTTGGGCTCAGATCCTAACCGCGGCGACTTTAAAGTTCGCGACTTGGATCTTGCTGGTGGTGTGGACGCGGACCGATTCATTCGCCGCAAAAAAGCTCTTGAAGCGGTCAACCGCAATTTTGTGTACTCAACCGCATCGGACAAAGTCGGTGCGATGAACACGTTCTACGAGCGTGCTTACGACTTGCTTGATACGCCAGCGGCCCGTGAAGCGTTTGATATCACCAAGGAAGACGACAAGCTTCGGGATCGCTATGGTCGCAATGAGGCTGGTCAGCGAATGCTGATGGCTCGCCGATTGGTCGAGGCAGGCTCGCGTTTAGTCACCCTGACTTACGGCGGTTGGGACATGCACGCCAACATCACCGCTGGGTTCCGTAACTCGATGCCTGCATTGGACGTTGCGCTCTCGGCGCTTCTGGATGATTTGTCGGAGCGCGGCTTGCTCGACGAAACTCTGATCATGGTGAGCAGCGAGTTTGGACGTACGCCCAAAGTGAACCCTGATGCTGGTCGCGATCACTGGCCAAAGGTCTTCAGCGTCATGCTCGCTGGCGGCGGCATCAAGGGCGGACAGGTCTACGGTGCATCGGACGCGACTGCTGCGGAGCCAGACGACAAGCCAGTGTCCCCAGAAGATTTGGCGACGACCATGTACCACTTGCTCGGCATCGTCGCTGACAAGGAATTGATGGCACCTGGCGATCGACCCATCGAAATCGTCGATGGTGGTAAGGTCCTTACCGATCTGATCGTCTAGCCAACGTTGCTGTCGTTCGCCAGTACAGACCGCAGTCGCTTCTTTATTTCCCTCTCAAAACCACAAAGGCATTTGCCGTGAATCATCATCCTGTCGCCATGCGAGTGCTCTCGTTCGTAGCAGCTTGGTCGTTCATTTCCAGTCTCGCAATCGCCGCACTTCCGGTGATCGAGCGGATGGAGCCTCGTGGCGTCAAACGAGGTGAAGAAGCGACGATTCTGTTCGTTGGGCAAAGACTCCAAGACGCGCACCAAGTTCTGTGCGCCGTTGACGGCATTGAAATCTTGTCGGTGACGCCAGTCGACAATAACAAAGTCGAAGTCAAGCTCAAAACGGATGAGAAGCTTGCCCCAGGCTTGTATCCCGTTCAATTGGTCACCAAGAGCGGTGTCGCCAACCTGAGGCTGCTTGGAGTGGGCGCGATGCCTGTCGTTGCGGAAGTCGAACCCAACAACGATTTTGAGGTCGGCCAGAAGATCGAGATGAATTGTACGATTGATGGAGTCGTGACGAACGAAGACATTGACCATTTCAAAGTCGACTTGAAGAAAGGCCAACGCCTCAATGTCGAAATCGAAGGATTGCGTCTTGGGTTCTCGCTCAATAATCAAAACATCCTTGACCCCTACATTGCGATCCTGAACAGCGGTCGTTTCGAAGTCGCATCAAGCGATGATTCGTCGCTTCTCCGACAGGATGGGTTGTGCACGTTCGAGGCACCTGAGGATGGCGAGTACACCATACTCGTTCGCGATAGTGCCTTCACAGGAAATCCGATTTGTGGCTACCGCTTGCATGTTGGTAATTTCCCGCGTCCCATCGCCGTGATTCCTGGGGGCGGTACCCCCGGTGCTGAGTTCAAGGCGCAAGTCGTCCAGATCGATGGATCGATTAGTGAAGCCAATGTTCAACTACCCGGTGAGACGTACGAGCAGTGGGGCCTCTCGACTGAAACGGAAAATGGAATCAGCCCATCACCGAACTGGATTCGTGTCAATGAACTTCCGGTCGTGATGGAAGCCGAACCAAATGACGATTATCGCAAGGCCACGACCGTTCCCGCACCAGCAGCGTATTGTGGGATCATCGGAACCGAAGCGGACAACGATTGCTTCTCGTTCGAAGCCGTGAAAGGGACAAAGTATCGCGTTCGGGTGTTCTCTCGTGACATCATTCGCTCTCCAATTGATGCCGTGCTCAATGTCTTTGGCCCCGACGGGAAAACGATCCAGTCGTCAGATGACGTGCAGGGCAATATGGATCCGTCGCTTGAGTTCACCACGGCTGCCGATGGCCTGCATACGGTTCGTATCTATGATCACCTGCGTGCCTTCGGCCCAACCTACCATTATCGAATCGAAGTCACGACGAGCTCCCCCACCGTCACGTTAAGTCTCAAAGAACTTCGTCGTGACGAAGCCTTTGTTACGCATGTTCCGCAAGGTGGTAACGGCGCACTCGTACTGCTTTCAGCTCGTGGTGACTATGGCGGCAAATTCAATGTCACCGTGGACGGATTACCCGAAGGTGTCACGGCAACCGCGTTTCCGATGCCTGACGGACGCAATGAAATCCCCGTCGTATTCACGGCAACCAAAGAGGCACCACACATCGCATCGACCATGTCATTGAATGCAAGTGGGGACAGTCCTCTAGCGTTCGCGAGCATTTTCACTCAAACCCATAAACTGGTCCTTGGCCAAAACCAACGACACATGTTCTCACACAAGTCTGACCGAGCCCCAATCGCTATCACCGACCCCGCACCGTTCACGATTGAGTTAGTACAACCCAAAACTCCAATCGTGCGTGACGGCAGCAAGGACCTCCTGGTTCGAATTGTGCGAAACGAAGGTTTTGAAGGAAATGTGTCGCTTCGAGCGCTGTACACACCGCCAGGAATCGGTGTGAACAACAGTCGCCGAATCGATAAAGGCAAAACGGAAGCGTTGATTCCGATCACAGCAAACGGTGGATCCCCGTTGGAGACCTGGCCCATGATCTTGATCGCGAGTTACGATTCTGGAAACGGTGGGACTGAAATTGCCACTGCTCCGATCATGCTCAACATCCAAGACCGATTGTTTAAGTATGAATTCCCGAAAGCGGCCGGTGAACTTGGTACCGAAACATCGATCACTCTTCCAATCGAAGTGCTTCGAGAATACAGCGGTGACGCAGAAGTCGAATTGGTTGGGTTTCCAAAGGGCGTCACGAGCTCCGGAGCGATTCAGAAAATCTCTGCCGATTCGAAAGCTGTAACCTTTCCGATCACAATCGCTGCAGACGCTAAAGAAGGCCTCCACAAGACACTTGTATGTGTCTCACGAGTGAATGTTGATGGGGAAACCATCGTCCAAACTACTGGAGGTGGTGAGATTCGAATTGACAAACCTTTGCCACCCAAAGTCGACGCACCGGCTACCAATCCAGAAGAAAAGAAACCAGAACAACCTGCTCAGCCGGCACCACCTAAGCCGCTCAGCCGTCTGGAGCAACTTCGCCAAATGAAAGCGAGCGAGTAGCGATGATTACACGACAAGACTGCCCAAAAATGATTGAACTCCGTCGATTCATTGCCACATCTATCATGTGGCTGGTTTGTGTTTCTGCGTTCGCAGTGACTCCGGAATCTGCGATTCGGCCAAGCGATCCAGCAAAAAAACCGAACCTCACCGTCTATCCGCCTGCGGTGCAACTGAACTCAGCGCGTGACTTTCAATCGTTTGTCGCCGTCATGCTGCGAGATGATGGAATCACCGAAGACGCGACGGATCGAATTGACTGGTCCATCGCAGACGAGTCGAAGGTTCGTCGAGATGGCTGGGTGCTCTACCCGGTCGCCGATGGGAAAACGGAACTCATTGGTACCTACGCTGGTGCTGAAGTACGAATTCCAATCGAAGTTGCTGGTGCTGGCAATCGCCCCGTTGTCAGCTTCGAAAAAGACGTCATGCCCGTACTGACTCGCTCAGGTTGCAACACAGGTTCTTGTCACGGCGCTGCCCGGGGTAAAGACGGGTTCCGAATGAGTCTCTTTGGCTTCGATCCAGTCGGTGACTATCAGCGGATCACTCGCGAAATTGGCTTCCGTCGAATCAATTTGGCTGTGCCCTCAGAAAGCTTGTTCCTTAAAAAGTCGATCGGTGCTGTACCGCATACCGGCGGCAAGTTGTTTGACACGGACTCGGACTACTACGCAACGGTTTTGGAATGGTTGACCGATGGAGCAAATATCGATGCGGCTGACGCGAAGCCGCCCATTGTTGCGGCGCTCAATCTGTATCCGCCACAAGCAGTGATTGAAGGAACGGGCAATGCACAACGTTTCGTAGCCGTCGCGACCTACAGTGACGGAAGCACACGTGACGTGACGCGATTGGCCGCGTTCGCAACGAATAATGCTGCATCCGCTGAAATCGACAACTTGGGTGTTGTGACTGCGGGAAATCGTGGCGAGGCCTTCGTTACGGCTCGATTTGTAACCCACACCGTCGGAAGCCAAGTGCTTGCGCTTCCTGCTGACCTGCAATATACCCCAGGACCGGTAACAGGGAATTACATCGACGAACTCGTCAGCAAGAAACTTCAACAACTCCGTCTTGTCCCAAGCGGTCAATGCACCGACGAAGAATTTCTCCGCCGTGTCACAATCGACATCACAGGCTTGTTGCCAAGCGAAGATGAATACAACCAGTTCCTCAATGACGTCGCTCCAGACAAACGCTCTGCGCTCATCGACCGGTTGCTCGAGCGAAAAGAATTCAGTGAAATCTGGGCCATGAAGTTTGCCACGTTGCTGATGATCAAGAGTAGCAATCAAGTGAGCTACAAGTCTGCGTTTCTCTACGCGACATGGCTCACCGACAAATTCGCACGAAATGAGCCGATCAATGAGATGGTTCACGACCTGCTGACCAGCACAGGCGGTACCTTCGGAAGCCCATCAACAAACTTCTATGAAATTGAGCGTGATACACTCAAGACATCGGAGAACGTCGCTCAAGTCTTCATGGGAATCAGAACCCAGTGTGCCCAGTGCCACAATCATCCATTCGATCGCTGGACCATGGATGACTACTACGGATTTGCTGCGTTTTTTGGTCAGGTCGGTCGCAAGCAGGCCGAGGACTACCGCGAGCAAATCATCTTCAATCGCTTCAGCGGCGAAGTAAAGCACCCGGTAACAGGTCAAAACGTACCGGCAAAGTTTCTGGGCGGTGAAGTGCCGGACACCAAGGGCAAAGATCGACGTGAAGTCCT
The DNA here is from genome assembly GCA_041739875.1 of Pirellulaceae bacterium. Taxonomy (GTDB): domain Bacteria; phylum Planctomycetota; class Planctomycetia; order Pirellulales; family Pirellulaceae; genus JBBSJZ01. Next base: position 4,640 of record JBGSNA010000076.1, on the reverse strand, counting down.
CGCCGATTGGCTCACCAGCGGTGACAATCCCTACTTTGCACCGTCAATCGCAAACCGCGTTTGGGCACACTTCACGGGTGTCGGCTTGGTTGACCAAGTCGATGATATTCGAATCAGCAACCCAGCCAGCAATCCCGAGTTATTCGAAACGCTCGGCAAGAAGTTAGTTGAGTACAACTTTGATTTCCGGCGTCTCGTGCGAGACATCTGTAATAGCGAGGCGTACCAACGCAGCAGTAGCACGAACGAAAGCAACTTGAATGACGAACGCAATTATTCGCACGCTGTCATCCGCCGAATCCCTGCCGAAAGCATGCTTGATTGCGTTTCCGGCGTGACCGAGTCGCCGGACAAGTTCCGTGGTTTGCCACTGGGGGCGCGAGCCGTTCAGATCGCTGACGGTACGACCTCAACGTATTTCTTGACGACCTTCGGTCGTTCGACTCGCAACACGGTGTGTGATTGCGAGGCGACAACTGACCCGTCGCTCTCACAAGCATTGCACTTGCTCAACGGGGACGCCGTCCATAACAAGATCCAGCGAGGCAAAACGTTGTCGCGATGGCTTGATGAAGAGAAGTTGACCGCAGAGCAAGTTATCGATCGTCTCTATGTACGGTGTCTATCTCGCCGTCCACTAGATGCCGAAAAACAAGAATTGATTGCATCACTGCCTAGTGAGGGCAGCCCGGCGGGGTCGCTGGAGGATATTTATTGGGCGCTGCTCAACAGCCGCGAATTCGTCTTTAACCACTAAGTAGCCAGACTAAGTAGCCATTATGGATCTTCGCTCGCTGTGATTTGCCAGCGAATGAAGGTGGCTGGTCCGACCAGCCCCATACATCACCAACCCAACATTGCTTCATGCGCCAGAAACAATTTGCCATTACGTTTGTTCTTGCTATCACCTGCTCACCGCTTTGGGGCGAAGAGCCAGCAAAAGCAGTCGAAGTAGCCAAGATTACTTTCGAAGATCACATCAAGCCGATCTTTCGCCAGCACTGTGTCTCCTGTCACCACCAAGGTGAACAGAAAGGCGGCTTGGCCGTGGATACCTACGGCGCCGTCATCGAAGGCGGCGGTAGCGGCGAAATCGTTTATGAAGGCGATGCAGACAGCAGCAGACTTTGGCAATTGGTGACTCACCAAGACACGCCGGAGATGCCGCCCAATAAGGACAAGCTACCTGAAGACCAGTTGACGTTGATCCGAGTTTGGATCGAACAAGGGATGCCTGAGAACTCCGGCTCGAAAGTCAAAGAGAAGAAAAAGAACGCGCTGGCGATGGTCGCCGCTACTAGCGGCAAGCCGGACGGCCCGGCTGCGATGCCAGTGTCATTGCCGCAAACCGTTCCCGTGCTTACCGAACGCGCTGCGGCTATCACGGCGATCGCGACAAGTCCATGGGCGCCGCTCGTTGCAATTGCTGGCGAGCACCAGATCTCGATCTATCACACGGAGACCACAGAACTCCTTGGCATCATCCCGTTTGCTGACGGCATCGCTCAATCACTTCAATTCAGCCGTGATGGAGCCTATCTGGTGGCCGGCGGTGGAGAGCACTCCGCGCAAGGCATCGTCGCCGTCTTCGATATCAAGACCGGTGAGCGAATCGCGACCGCAGGCGACGAATTGGACACGGTCCTTGGAGCTGATGTAAATGACCGGATGTCGCGCATCGCTTTGGGTGGCCCCAAGAAGATGCTTCGAATTTATGACGCCACCGATGGCAACCTGCTTTTCGATTTAAAGAAACACACCGATTGGATTTACAGTGTCGCGTACAGTCCTGATGGTGTGCTTGTCGCTTCGGGAGACCGTTCTGCCGGTCTCTGTGTCTGGGAGGCGGAGACTGGGCGGCTGTATCTCGACCTAACGGAACACAAGGGCGCAATCAACGCAATCGCATGGCGTGATGACTCCAATGTCATGGCAAGCGCTAGTGACGATGGTTCGGTCAAAATGTGGGATGTCAACAGTGGTGGTGCGATCAAGACCATTACGGCCCACGGTGGTGGCGTCATGGACGTCCGTTTCGATCATGCGGGACGGCTCGTGACTTGTGGTAAAGACCGACGCGTCAAGTTATGGGACCCGTCCGGTAACCTAGTCAAAGAATTTGAACCGATGGGAGAGACGGTCCTTGAATGTGCCATCTCCCACGACGGCAGCCGTGTGATCGCTGGTGATTGGAACGGCCAAATCCTCATGACAATGATTGACGATCCGACCAAAAAGATGCCTCTCGCCGCGAACCCAGAGGCTGTGGAAATCCGCATCGAAAAGACGAAAGTGACACTCGCATCGATTCAAACGGAACTTGCTCCGATACAAACCGCTTTGGAAGCTGCAACCACTGCCGTTAGTAATTCCCAAAACCAAGTGAACGAGGTCAAAGCGAAGGTCGCTGCACTTCAAGCGGAGGCTGCAAAAGCCACCGAAACGGCTACAGCGGCATCCGCAGCCATGGCTGCCATTGACGCTCAAGTCCCGGCACTTGTTTCCCAAGGACGCGATGCCCACGATGCGATCATTGCCAGCCGCGTGAGCAATGCCACTTCCGAGCAAATCGCCACTGCCGAGCAAACGCTGGGTCAGCAATTACTTGATCTGGCGGCAAAACGAAGGCAGCGTTTGGAGCTTGAGAAGCAAATCGCCGTACACCTGCAAACAGCCAAGGCCAAGACAGACGAGGCGGCCGCAGTGGCTGCGACGTTGCCACCCATGGAACAAGCACTCGCAACCGCGAGCCAAGCACTTGCGACCTCCAAACAACAACACGACGCGATCACGGCTCGGCAGAATTCGGTAAAAACCCGAATGGACCAACTCGTCGCCGCTATGAAGTAAGACACTCAAGTCCCATTCGGACTTACACGCTTGCCAAGTTCCCTTCGACTCGCGTCGCGTCCCATTGGCAAGCGAGCATTACACTATTGATGCCGGAACCGATCCCCAGCATCGCCGTTCGGTTGCCATGGGCCAACTCTCCTCTTGACGCTGCTGCGGCGACGGTGAGCGGTAATGCAACCGAACCAGTGTTCCCCAATTTGTTGAAGGTGACGCTGTCGCGATCCAGTGGCAACGACATTGCACCCAGCATCGCCTCACGGTGACGAGTTCCAACTTGGTGACAAATCGTTCGATCGATCTGGCTTCGGTTCCAGTGCATCTCACCAAGCAATTGGTCAAATGCAGCAACCCCCGTCGCGATTCCTTCCGCCATCAACTTCTCGGAATCAGTGTCCATCAGCGGCATCATCTCCGCGCCGGCTGTGTCGTCATCGCTCATGCACAAATCATGGAACTCGGTACGAGACTCGGCGATGGCTGCCAAAATCGGCGAGCCGCCCTGACTGATCGACCGATGCGTCAGCAACCACGCACAACTTCCCGATCCGATCGTGAGTGACGCAAAGGCTGGCTTGATGGACTTGCGCGTGAGCGTTAAGTCCTGATTGAGAGCCGCAATGGTTCCACTGAGCAGTGGCCGACTGTTCTCTGTGCCGACGACGAGCCCCGCATCGATCACTCCTGCTTCGATTAACGCAGCAATCTGCACGGCACCGTTGAGCAACCCCAAGCACGCATTGGAAACATCGTATACCCAACAACGGTTGGATAACCCGAGACCGTGATGAACTCGTGACGCGGTGGCAGGCTCAAGGAAGTCGCGACAGACACTGGCGTGGATCAAACACCCAATTCGACGCCGATCGATTCCTGAGGCTGCGATAGCCCGTTGCCCGCTTTCAATGCTCGGTCCGCTAGGACGCGTTCCCGGAGGCCAAACACGGCGCTCCGCGATCCCGCTCATGAGTTCGAGTCGCCCCTCTGGCAACCTGATGCGTTCATAGACCGGCCTCAACTGAGCTTCGATACTATCGCTAGACCAGATCTCTTCTGGCACCACAGCCCCGATTGCTTCCAAACACACATTCGCGAATTTCACGTGATCGCCCTAAGTCGTTGTATTTAAATGATTTCAGTTGCCAATGCTCGGTCGGGACCGCAATTCCCTCAATCGAGCCCAGCCAGCTTGCTAGCAAAAAAACGCTTTGCTAGCACTGCCACTAGTGCTAGCAGTCGCTGCTTTCGGCAATCTATTGAATTTGAATTGATCCGGTAAAGTTTCACACTAGTCTCCTACCCATCGCGGGCAAGACATCGTCGTCTTGCCCCAAACCGATAGCGGCATGCACAACATTTGCAAGGAACCCGTTCCAAGATGGGAGGGAACCCAAGACTCGAGTCGAGACGGTTAGCGGGGGCTGCTTTCTACAGCACTCACCGCTCTTCGGCTATCACCGACGCCGCCCAAGGCAATCGGTTGACTTTAGTTGCTGTCACTTCACGCCGCGAGTCATCTTATGATGCTCGTTGCACAAAGTGCATCTCCTTGGACGGTACACTGGGAATGACCAGCCTCGTCAAACGCCCTGGACGACAACTCGTATGGCGTTGCGAAGCGAACCCCGTCAAGAAAAACAAGCTGTTGTGTGTCGAAATCGGTCGATGCGGGATGAATCCGCATCACTTCATAACCCGTACGTTCGAAGAGGACCTTTCGGATGACGTGTAAGCCATTGATCGGATTGAATGCCGATTATCGTTCAGCAGTTCGCAGCATGCCCGCGTAT
>JBGSNA010000066.1:0-40213 GCA_041739875.1 Pirellulaceae bacterium | reverse complement strand
CTACTTGTCGGAACACCAAGTCATACGCTTTGCGAAGTCGGCTTGGAAAGCAGGACGCCACTGATGCACAGTGCTGCGTGGGTCGAAACCTTCGGCGGCGGGTATATCTCGCCACCAACCATTGGCTGCTTTCTTGAATTGACCGCCCCAGCCAGCCTTGGATGGGTCGTTGGGATCGTTGCCTCCCATGGGCAAGAAAAAGAACCATGACGGAGTATCGCCTTCTTTCATACAGGTGTGTGGGTTCGGTGCCGTGTGAGTTTTCATCGGGTAAAGAGCACCGAGCGCACCTGAGCTCCGCACATTCTTTTCAATCCAATCGCGACTGGTCAGCGATTCATCACCACCCAAATACATCCCGCGATAGACGCCTTCGCGTTTGTCGCGATTCGCTGGCGCTTTCGCCAAGATGTAATTCATACCCGGAAATTCCTGACTCATCCATTCCGCGATGCCATCCTGGTCGTTGATGTCGTAAACACGGAATTTTGCAACAAACGACGTGAATGCGTCAGTTCCGCGATCATGCTTGACCCGCCAAAGAGCTTGAGCCAAATCAGTTTGGCCGCCCCAAACAACGATATTCAGTGGCTTTGCGGTTGAGCCCCCATCGATGCGTGAAATCAAATACGATGAAGCTTCTGTGTCGTGCGTGTCACCAATGTTCGCCCGTTCGCGTCGCGGGTTACCTTGCTTCACCACATCAAGCAACTGGTCCGTTGTCGGCCAACCATCCGCATGACGCTTGAGGTTGGGCAGCACTTTGCCGTACGCCGCAATGATCTCGCGAATCAAATCCGGACGTGTGACCGATTCTTTCAATTCACCTCGGGTTCCCGCTGCACTCGACGCAAGCATCTCAATCTCAAACTCATTCGCATACACCATCAATCGAATCAGCGATTGCTGGTCATCTGGGTCGCCACCAATATCCGTCAATACGGCCAAGCGAGGACGCTCCAAAGACCATGCGCATGGCGACATGACCACGATGAGACTCGCAACACTGATGATCCAAACCAAAGTCGACCACCGCGTACCCCGCCTCAAATCCGCATTTCGGTCCATTGTGTTCAAATCACCTTTGCTCACACGTAACGCCATTTGATTCCTGCCCTAACTGGCCAATCGTATCGCCACACCCATGCCATTACCTTTTGGATGTCTCGCTCTGACCCAACAAGAGTCCAGACCAACGAGTTCAGGCAATAGGCTACTGGTAATAGCTTACTGGCATTTCGATGGGCATGCCAACAAAGAGGTTCGCGACATCCACTGGCTCACCACCGTTATCCAAAATAATATGCTTCAATCGCACGTTGCTGCGCCGCCGTTCCAGCGAACCTTTGCTGCGTCGCAGTTCGAGCGAACATGGCGAGCGGCGACTGTGGGTGAGCGAACGTTCGGGATGCGTTGGGTGTGAAGCGTGTTGTTGAATCGAAACAGCAACTTTTGAGGCAACCTTGATTGACGAGACTTGGACATGTTGAGTTTGATGAACCGTTTACGAAATCGCGTCCAGCCGTGGATTGCCTGGTATTGGGAGTCATTTTCCTTTGTGGGATTAGTCGTCGCGACGCTATTCTTTGCTGTCTCGGTAACACCATCGCTGTTACCGAGAGTCTATGTGGTCCAAGGCGTGCTTTCTGGTTTCTCACTAGCCATTGGCTACGGCGTCGGAGTTGCCTTGGTTTGGGGCTGGCAGTTTCTTGAACTACCGCGTCCAACGCAAAAGATTGAGTATTGGGCAAAACGCATCACAACCTTGCTTGCGGTCAGCATACTTCTGGTTTTCGTGCGTCAAGACGCCGAATGGCAAAATTCGATTCGACGGCTAATGGATATGCCACCGCTCGAAAGTGCCGATCCTTATCGGTTCTTCCTGATTGCGATCCTGATAGCGTCCATGATCGTCGCATTCGTTCGCCTCATGATTCGAAGCGTCCAACGCACGTCGAGAAGACTGGAACGTTACGTTCCGCGACGCATCTCGATCGGCGTCAGCACACTGCTGTTTGTCACACTAGCTTTCTTAGTCTCAAACGATCTTATCGCTGCGAACCTTCTCAATGTCGCTGACCGCTTTTTCTCGAATGCTGACAGCCTGATCGATTCAGGAATCGAACAACCCACGCGCGCCATGTCATGCGGCAGTGTCGACTCGCTTGTGACGTGGGACTCTATCGGTCGTCGAGGCAAGAACTTCATTTCTGGCGGTCCATCCTCGGACACAATTGCGGCCTTCACGGGCGGAATCTGCAAGGAACCAATTCGCGTTTACGTTGGCATGCGATCCGAAGATTTAGACGATGTTGCTCGCGCCGAACTCGCACTCGAGGAATTGAAGCGGGTTGGCGGCTTTGAACGAAAAGTCTTAATCGTTGCCACACCGACTGGAACCGGTTGGTTGGACGAAGGCGCCGTCGACACCATCGAATATCTGCATCGCGGCGACACCGCAATTGTCAGCACCCAATATTCGTATTTACCCAGTTGGTTAACCATTCTCGTCGATCCAGAACGTTCCATTGGATCGGCCCAGTTGCTTTTTGACCGAGTTTATGACCACTGGAAAACGTTGCCGAAGGACGCACGACCAAGTTTATTTCTGTTTGGATTAAGTCTTGGATCGCTCGGTTGCGAAGAAGCCGCCGATCTGCTTCAGACGTTCGAGGATCCGATCCAGGGCGCGGTATGGAGCGGCCCTCCGTTTCCGAGTAAACAATGGGCGACGGTTGTGAGAACACGCGAACCGGAATCGCCCGTCTGGATGCCTCGATACCGAGATGACTCGATGATTCGTTTCACGGCCCAAGAAAATCACCTTGAGACTGGAGAACGTTGGGGACCGATTCGAAACGTCTACATTCAACATGCTAGCGATCCGATGATTTGGTTTTCACCGAGCTTAGCCTGGCGGCGCCCCGAATGGCTCAATGATCCTCGCGGTCCCGATGTGTCGCAGCGCCTTCGTTGGTTCCCAATCGTCACGTTTCTCCAAGTCGGCTTTGACTTACCGCTCGCCACAAGTGTCCCCATCGGCTTTGGCCACAACTACAGCCCCTCGAGCTACATCGACGCATGGGTCGCTGTCACTCAACCGACCGATTGGACTGGCCCCGAAATCGAGCGATTGAAACGCAGGTTTCAAGACCTTCCTTGACGACCATTCAGACCACATTCTTGATTGTTTGAAATGCCACCGCGTGAATTGCACGCGTCGGCAACGAAGTAAATTTCTCCGACAATCGATCAAATAGCGATGCGAACCAATGACCTTCGTATGCAGTAGTTTCTTGACTCTCTTGCGAGTCTTGTTTTCGCCGTTTGAAAACTAAAAGCATACAAAACACGCAAAGTGAGTACGCATGCGAGATCGTTGTCGCAAGCATGGGGACATCTGGACACCGCGCTGAGTTTAGAAGGATTTCTTGAATCTCGCATGTTAATGCGGAACCTTGCTCTTTGTTTTGAGTTTAACTGTGATACGCTTCGCTCGCGTTCTCACTTTCTGAGCGAGTGCTGGTTCCGTTCCTTATCTCGAATGTCCTGGACAGAGTCGATGCTGCTGAAATTTTGGCACTTCAATTTGAGTTGCTTGCACAAACTCTTGTCGACAGTCGACGCGGCCTCGTCTTGAAATTCGGCGTCTAAAACGCGTGTGTGTCTTTGGCACAGAAGTGTTGCAAAAGCGTTTTCAAAGCCAGTTCTCTTTTAGATTGTTTTGTACTCCTGTTCTGTTCTCTTTCAACTCTTGAGGTCTGTATGGTTAAATCGCGTTCGAATCGGCTGGGTTTCACACTGGTGGAACTGCTCGTTGTTATCGCAATTATCGGAGTTTTGGTCGGGCTTCTATTACCCGCCGTCCAAGCTGCTCGTGAAGCGGCACGACGCATGAGCTGTAGCAACAATTTCAAGCAAATTGGTCTTGGAATCCACAACTATCACGCGGCGTACAACAAGATTCCGCAAAACGGTACGGGAACAAACTTTCTCGTCGGAACACCTGAGGGCGGTACTGTTGCGAACGCTCCTACCGCAACCAATCGCTATTCACTATCCTGGCTAGTTGGATTAACTCCGTTTATTGAGCAGCAAGCTCTTTGGGAACAAATTAGTAACCCATATACAGACCCTGTTTCGGGTGCGCGGTTTCCAGCAATGGGTCCAGATCCTCGTCGTTCGCTTGCGCAGCAAGGCGTGACGGGTTACGCTCCGTGGATGACCGAAGTTCCTAGTTTTCGCTGCCCAAGTGATCCGGGCGTTGGATTGCCAGCTCAAGGACGCACAAACTACTCTGCTTGCGTCGGCGATTCAGCCCAGCAAATTAACGGCGGTGCTGGCGATAATGGAGCAGAGAATGCGGCTGGTGCGATCGCACGGGTTGCAGCATGCAGAGGATTTTTCGTCAGTCGGTATCCCGCAAGTTTCTCAGATGTGCTTGACGGGCTGTCAAACACGATATGTGCCGGTGAAAATCCGTCAGATTTGGGTGACAGTGACATCCGTACGAGAGCAGCGCAATCAACAACCAACAATGTCAAAGTTGCAACCGGCGTTCAAACCTGTGATGTTCATATTGACTCCGCTCGTCCTCGATTCTGGAAGGCTACGTTCACATCTGCTCTGATCCAAGGCCAAGGTGGTGATGCGGAACAACGACGCGGGTTCAAGTGGGCCCACATGCGAGGTGTTTGGAGCAATTTCACGACAATAAGTCCTCCTAACAGTGGCCTGTGTATGGAAACGAATTACTTTAACAGTGGAATTCTACCTCCCGGAAGTCGCCATCAAGGCGGTTGTCACGTCCTCATGGGTGACGGCGCTGTGAAGTTTGTTACAGATTCGATTGAATCCGGAAACCAACAGAGTGCTCAAGTTGGCAACGCCGCCAATATGCTCCCACCGGGCGGCCAAAGTCCTTATGGGCTTTGGGGAGCTCTGGGTACCAAAGGTGCATCTGAAACCAATGCATCGCTTTAGTTAACGAACATCTCAGAACTAGATCAACAAAGGACTACAAATGAAGCGCCTCAGTATTTTAGCATTGCCATTCTTCATGCTCGCACTGTGCGTCGGTTGTGGAGGAGATTCAACTGCTCCTTCGGTACCAACGAGCCAAGATGAATTAGCAAAGTGGAATGCCGAAAATCCGGCACCACCTGAAACCCCCGTCGACTAATGATTGCCAAATGGCATGAATAACCACTCGCGTTTGATGAGGAGGTGCTAGCAAACGTTCACGCCCTCCCAATGATCAAAAACTTTCACAAGCCGCGTCTTCTTCATTGAGGACGCGGCTTGTTTCATTTGCGAACGACCAAGCGTTACGGCGAGGGCTGGCACCGCAACAACGTCATCACCGCGAACGATGTTCCGTACGGTTGGTGATAATCATAAAGCGGATAGTCCCACCAAGATCCGTCCTTCTCTTGTCGATCCAACATCAACTCAGCTAACAGCGGCTTGTAGGGACCTCGCTCCGACGCTGGTAGTTGTTCGAGACTGAGCGCCGCATAGTAATGGCCAAAGTAGTAAAAGTATCCAGCTACCTGCATCCATGACTCATGCGGAACAGGGCGCTTTCGCCCAATGTCGAGCCAACCGTTGCGAACGTACAAGCGATAAAGCCAGTTCTTGATCACGTTGTCAGTAATCTTCGTATCGCCCCAATGTCGTAAGGCACAGTTACAGCACTGGGTCCGACCTAAACTTCCGCCAGGCCGATTGATCTCCCGAGCAGGTTGATATTTTAAATACTCACCGTACAAGTAACTGAAGTCACGTTTCTGTTGTCGAAGCGTCGCGGCGAAAGCTCTCGCAACCATCCGCGATGGCGGATCAACGCCAATTTCTTTCGCTTCCGCAAGCGCAACCAACACCGCTCCATTGACGAAACTGATCGAATCCGATGTGGGTTGGTTCGCTTGGTAACGAAAGTCATAATAGCCCCAGCCACCGTCGACGGATTCGTAACGTACCAGCATATCGAACTGTAACCGAATCAGCTCCACCATCACGGACTGTTTTTCCGTATTGCCGGCGTGGCGACCATGCATGCGAACCAAAGCCTGGATCGAATATGCGTGGCCCCAAACGTTGTAAATCGCATCGCCAGCTGCCCGACGAAGGCTGGACAAGTGCTCCAATAGCCAAGCCTCGCCGCGATCGATCGTTTGAATCACCTTGGGATCCGTCGAATTGGCTTCGATCAGTGCCGAGATGCATAGCGACGTTGTCGCCGCTCGAAACGCATGATGTGACCCAGGCACGGGGGCGTAGATGTTCAGATCTTTTGTGCGAGTTGCTGATCCCCAAGACCCGTTGGGATTTTGGTCTTGAACCAGAAACTGGATCCCACGCTCAATCGCCTGACGAATGGTTTCGCCATCGGGCGCGCTGATCTCTGGCAGTACAGGCTCCGAATCAAAGTTGAACGGCTCGTCGAGAATGCTCGAACGAGTTGTTGCCAGCACTCCGCTCGGTTCTTGTGCGGCGGCCAGTAGATTCACGGCAATGACCGAAGCGAGAGCCAATAAACTAGTGAACGACTGAGTAGAAAACTTAGGTAACACCGGACTCTCGACATGCGTCCAAGTCGCAACGATGCTACTTTTTGTCCTTGGTGTCGACATCATGCGCTCCTTCCTCGGCTGATACGAACTCCATCTCACACGTCATTGTTGGAAGAATCATCGGCTGTTTCTTCGATGAGCGCAGAGCAACAACACAATCGTACTTTGTACTGGCGTATGGCACGGTTGAAACGGATTTCACGCTACCCGTTGTTTCGTAATCCTCAAACGCCGTCAGGGTGACTTTGCATGTTGCCTCGCTGCTGACCACGGCCAAGTGCTTTTCGTCGAGATCTACGCGAATCTGGAGTTTCGAGGGGTTGACGACTGTCGCAATGACTTGCTGAGGTGTCACTTTGGAGCCAGCTTCAAAGATGCTTGGCTTATCACCCAGCCTGCCACGAATAAGCTCGCCGTGAAAGACGATCCCGTCGACAGGCGAAGTCAACACAACTCGCTTGCGTTCCGCCTTTAATTCCGCCAGCTTCTCTTCTTGGTCTTTGAAGCTCTCTCGCTTGCGATTGATTTCAACTTCACGTCGTTGTCGCGCCGAGTTTAGCTCACGCATTGCTTTCTTGTGCGCCAACTCTGCTTTCGCGAGTGTGTCCTCGTGCTGTGTCTCCGAGCGTGGGATTGATTGGCTGATCAATCGATTCGATGCGATCTCGGCGTTGTCGAGCCGATACTGTGCTGTTTCGACAGAACGTTTCGCTCGTTTGAGCACGATTTCTTCGGACTGCTCCGTCAAATCGTCCTCCTTGTACATCTGTTCCAATTGTCCAAGTTCCTCCATCACGTTTTCGAGTGAGTCGCGTGACGATTGGAGACTGAACTCAGCCGCGATTCTTTCGCGCTCACGATCGACTTGCACAAAATTGTCATAGTCCTGTTGAGCGTACTTGCGACTTCGTTCAGCCGCCGCACGATCGAGAGTCTGGGTTTCAGTGAATTGATGATAGGCGAACTCATCATCCTCCAATGTGAGCTTCGCAAGCCGCAATTCGATCTCCGCATCCTTGACCTTCTTGTCAACGTCTTCCGTCTCAAACCAAACTAAGTTTTGTCCTTTGCGGACGGTCGTTCCATGAGGAACGATTTGCTTGATCTTGAAGGAGTCCACTTGCTCCGTTGACGCTGAGATCTCGTGTGAAACAACGGCCTCGATCACGCCACTTAGCTTTGTCACCTTCGGCGCGACATCACTCGCGGACAACGGTTCCTCTTCAACCGCGATCGCCACGCCGCTGAAGACGAGTAAACTCAACGTCATCCATCCGGTCAATATTTTGTCTTGGATCATCGATAACATCATGAAAAAGTGACCTCATTGCGAAACTATGGAGCAAGAAGCGGACAGCTAGTTGTAACTTCAATTCTAGTTGCCCACACAGGCCGTTGTTGAGTCTAGCGGACCATTTGAAGGCTCTTGAGGAATTCGATGGATTGGGGGACTTGCGTGTCGATGTTCGGGCTTTCGTCTTCAAGGTAGTAATGCTCGATGCCGGCTTTCTTTGCCGCAGCGATGATGGCTGGAATGTCGAGTTGGCCAGTCCCCAATGCGACATCGTTTTCAACGGCTGTTTTGCCAGATAAGTTGCCTTGGACGCCTTTCTTGAGATCCTTGAGGTGCATTAACTTGATGCGATGTCCATACTGCTCGATGATTTTCACTGGGTCTGCGCCAGGGAAATATGCCCAGAGGATGTCAAGTTCGACGAATACATCGTTCGGATTGGTTTGCGCCATCAGCACGTCAAAGAGTGTGCCATCGCCATGCGGAACGAACTCGAAGCCGTGATTGTGGTAGCAGAACGTTAGGCCGAATTCTTGCTTGAGTCGTCGACCGATTTCGTTGAACTCACGCGTCGTTTCTTCGGCGAGTTCCAATGTGAAGGGTTGGCGATTCGGAATCCAGGCGATCCGCACATAGGAGGCGCCGAGTGTCTTGGCGTTGGCTGCGACTTCGTTGGTCTTGTTCCTCAGATCGTCGTAGCTGACGCCGAATGACGAACACTTCATTCCACGTGCGTCGAGCATCTCGCGGATTTCCGCAGCGGTCTTGCCAAACAGGTTTGAAAACTCCATGTCGGTCACGCCAAGTGACGCGATCACATCGAGTGTGCCTGGAAAATCCTTCGCGAATTGATTGCGGTACGTGTAGGAGACCATGCCCGGTGTTTCGGGAAAAAGTGGCTTGTCGGCGTTCGCGGCGGTGAGCGTGAAGAGGCATGCGAGAGCGAAGACGAGCGTGCGCGGCAAGAATGGATTCATGAGTTTCTGGAGTGGTTGGTTAGGTTGGGCTAGGCTCGAATGCGAACGATCAAGGTTAGTTGGGGAAGCCAACGATGGCTACTTCTTTGATTTACGTTTTGCTTCAAGTAGTCGCTCGGTGTAGGACATCGAGTCCTCGGGCGATTTGGTTTCAATCGTGGGTATGGGTGTGCGTTCACCAGAGAACATGCGGCTGATGTCTTTGGCGGCTTCGCGAGATGCGTCTTGGGGTGCGTCGAAATCTATCGCAGGCGGTTGGTATCGCTCGAGTTCTTTGGTGGCACGTTGTTTGGATTGTCGGAGGGAATCCAGACGCGAAACGACAACCGACGTGGTTTCCGGTTCACGACGCATTTGGTTCACGAGTTTACGCAGCCAATGCAGATTGAAGTCGATCCGCCGAACCATCACGTCACCGACAAAGACACAGCAACCCAGCAGCACCACCCAAGGCCAAACGTCTTGGATTGCACGCACGCTCTTCAGTCCCCCGCGAAACGGATTAATCGAAGTTGTTTCATTCGCACCTGAGTTGCCAAGCACTGGTGCGAGTATTCCTGGTTCGCCACCCGAAGGTGTCACGGCGGCAAGTTGCTCGAGCAGGGCGACGTTCATCTCGCGAGCGCGATACTCTTCGCTGTAAGGCACGGTGACACCGGCCGTCAGCGGTGCGACGCCGGCTGCTGGTGACACATGAACGAAATAACTGCCCGCCTGATCCGCGGGAAACGATCCGACATAGCGGCCTGGAGCCGTTTGTCGCATTTCCAGATCGATGGGCTTCATTTGCGGATCAAGCACTGACGCGTTCATGTCAAGAAAGTTCATGAAGTCTTGTTGCTGGTCAAGCGCATTAACAACGACTTGAACTTCACCGTCGCGAATCACCGTCGCCATCGAGAAGTTGCCGGTCTCGCCCGAGGGACGCATCAACCAACGGACCAGTTGCGAAGCGAGTTTGGCTTGTCCTGGCCACGATGTCCACGAACTTGCCCAGCGCTGGCCACCGTCAGTGGTTAAGACGGCGGTGCGACCAAGCCCGTATTGCCAAGTCGCGAGAATCGGATGTTCGTTCTTCTGTGGCACCGGAGCTGACAAAAGTGTTTGGACGAGCACGCTGTCCTTGGCCGTCGTCATCACATAACCGCTGATCGGTGGCGGCGTCCCGATGCCGTTGAGAATGACGTGGGGAATCTCGACGCGTGGATCGAATCCGTTTGGGTCTTCGTAAATGAGCGGCCGTGAGATTCGGCGAGACTCGCGCATGACGATTTTGGGAATCGCTCGCGGCGAGAGCACGTGATAGAGTTTTCCGCCACCAGCCGTTGCGATTTCACGAAGGAGCGTCAAGTCGGCGTCGTTGCCGATCGCGACCGAGGTGACGGTAATTCCCGCTGTTTTCATTTGCTGGGTCAGACTACCGAATTGGTTGGGCGCCGTTTGTCCGTCCGTCAGCACGATCATGTGCTTGGCCGCAGCGTCGACTTGTCGAAGCGTTCGAAATCCTTGTTCCATCGCCGGGAACATGTCGGTGCCACCGCCGGGACTGATTCTCGAGATCATAGGGATCATGTGTGTTCGGCCAGCCACCTTTTGCATGGGCACGATTTCACGAGTTTCCGAATCGAAGGTGTTGACGCCGACATAGTCGCTCGATCGAAGCGTTCGCACGGCCTCGCGTGCCGCAGCCTTGCACAAGTCCATTTTCTCGCCGCTCATCGATCCGGAGCTGTCGATGACAAGCATCAACGCGCCGACGGCAGAGATCACCGAGTTCTTGATTTCAAAGTCGACTGGCATTGCCTTTTCCAGATCCGTACCCGTCCAACCGCCGGCGCCGAATGATTCGGGACCACCGATCATTAGTAACCCAGCACCCAGTTGCTGGGTATTGCGGACGAGCATTTCGACCTGTGCGTCCGTGATATTCGAGATCGACTCCGCCGAGTCGCCGCTTGTGCGTGGAATGTTCGCGAGGATCACACTGTCATAAGCTTGGAGTTCGGTAAGCGACGTGAAGGTTTCGTTGCTCGGTTGCACGACGACTTCGATTTCTTCGTCGCGCAATTGATCGGCGAACCACTTCCAGGCGTCGGGTTCGTTCCAAGGCTCGACGAGCAAGACACGGCTCTTTCCGCGAACGTCCGTGAACGCGATCGCACGATTGTTTTGGGAGCGAGAGTCGTCCGATGAGCCTGCGGGAGTGAACTTGGCTTCGAAGGTGTAGGGAGCTGGTCGATCGATCGTGTGTCGCAAGGGAATAACGTTTTTGCCGGGCACGAGTTCGATTGCTTCATCGAGCAAGAGTTCTTCGTCTTTGCCCATCGTGCGTGTGATGCTCAATCGGCCGCGCACAGGTTCAGTGGAACCAGCCTCGGCGAAGTTTGTCATCACCACACGTGCTTCGAATGGTTGTCCACGTCGAATTTCCGAAGGCAGATCGATCTTCTCCACCAGCACGTCAGCGCCGGATTGCGTCGGAGCGGGGATGACATCAATGCCAATCCCGGCGCTTGCGAGACGTTTGGCGATCGATTGGGCCTGGCCGATGGTTTGGTTGCCATCGGTCACGATCACGATCCGCTGGAGCGTGTCACTCGGCATCGAGGACTGGGCCAGTTCGAGTGCCGACTCGAGGTCGCTTGCGTCGCCGCTGATGGGCGTGCCTTCGAGCTGGGAAAGTTGTGGAAGTTCGTCGTCAAACGGTGGCACTTCGATCGAGGCGTCTCGTCCAAAGACGATCACGCCCGCAAGGTCTTGGCGTTGTCTATCGCGATGTTCGCGAACACAGTCCACGACATAGTCGAGCATCGACCTTCGGCGAGCTTCGTCGATACTGTCCGATTGATCCAACACATACATGACCGTGACGCGGTCCGTGATCCATGCGATCTGGACACCGGCAATCGCAGCAATGATTGCGGCGACGACAAATGATCGCAGCAATATCGACATCGAGGCTCGGAAATATCCGAGTGCCGAAAACCGCTTGAACCCGATCCACCACAACAGCGGCAAGATCGCAAGCAACCACAGGTAGCCGGGATGGTCGAAACCGAGTCGCACTACGATTCTCCAAGAATGCGGTCACGAAGCCAAGAACACTGCTTCACTTTCGATATTGTAGCGGTTCGATTGAAGAAGAAGGAACCCGATAGCGGCGTTAACTTGCTGACGGACAAGAATGCACATTTGAGTCGTATCGAGGATCAATGATCTCGCAGTCGTCGGCTGGCATTCTCGAGAATCTCGACTTCTTCGTCCGAAAGCGATGCGCGGCCTTGGGCGTTGATCTTATCCAGCACGCGATCAAGCTCCTTATCCGGGAACTTCAACGTGCTCGGCTCCTCCACTGGACGCACAATCTTGAGAGGAGGCGGACGTCGGTTTGAAGCCACTTGAGGTTGCCACAGACCTTGCTGGCCGACGATCGGCAGGCTGTCCCAAAGTGGTGTTAGCCGCCATCCATAGCGGAAGTACAGATAGCCAAACGCAGCGCCACCCAAATGCGCCGCGTGGGCAGTACCGTCCGAGAAGCCACCTGGTTGACTCAGTGCCATCAACACTGGATGCAAGTCGATGATGACGTAGAGCAGCACCAACCAGCGAATCTGGACAGGGAAAAGGAAATAGACGCGAATGGTCTCGTACGGATAATGCAACGCGTACAGAATCATGATGCCAAAGATTGCACCGGAAGCACCGATGGCTGGCGTCATGTCATCGGTATACCACTGGAGAAACAAGAACGCACAACTCGCTGAGATAGCGGCTGCAAAATAGAACAGACAGAATTCTTGTGATCCGTACATGGACTCCAAGCGGCAACCGAACCAATACAGAAACAGCATATTGAAGAGTATATGATAGATGCCTTGACGATCATGACAGAAAGCACTCGTCACGAGCCGCCATATTTCTCCGTGTCGTACCTTGGTCGGATCCAGTTCGAACCAGTCCGTAACGAGGCTCGCGCGGGGCATGTAGCGAAGCATTTCCCGCATTTCCTTGTTGCGGGCTTTTTCACGCTCCTGTTTACGCCGTTCCGAATCGGACTCAGTCTCCATCACGACGTCAGACGCCGTCGCATTCGTTGAGGCGGAATCAACTTCCGAGGATGCGTTCTCCGATGAATGTTGTGACCCGCCGTCGTTAGAAAACTCGCCGTCGTAGCTGAACTCGTTGTCATCGCTGAACTCGTCATCGGCATAGTCACCGAAATAGGAGTCCGGCATGTGGCTCGCCAGATCGTCCATGGTTGATGGACGGGTCACAAAGATCTGGAGCAGAAACACGACAATGTTCGCGATGAGAATCGCTTTCACAACTGGCGTCAAATCCGAGAATCCCGACGAACTGGAATGCCACGGGGCACGGCGAACGTAGTTTCGATCGTTTAGCCCCATGTCTGGAATCCGCAGGCAGCAACTAAGTTGGGAAAAGAACTGGACAATCGCCAGAAAGCCGAGTTTAGCGAACGTCTGTCCCGGCTGCACGCAAGCCAATAACGAGCCATTCTTCGGTCACCTTGTGGATGGATCAAAATACCAGTTGTCTCGAATGTAAGCTTGCTTAAACTGAATACTGGACATGCGCCCACACGCAGCATTCCGTCGAGTCACAGTACGGCTTTAACTCGATGCCGTTTTAGCCATTGCTCACCACGTGAAATCGGCCCGAGTGGTGATCGATGAATTTGAGAAGTGTCACCTGTACTTTGGCTGTCAACGCTTGTTTGCGGATGTGCGCAAGATGACAATGCGCGATCCCTGTCGAACTCTTCTCCATGCAACTTGATCCCCAGGCCGGTGATATGTTTCTTCGCAGCAGACTTTTGCTTCAGGGTTTTATAACTTCGGATGTCCGATGCCACCAACGGCCGAAACTAAGGCCTGCTCGTCAAAAGTCTTTTCATTTCGAGCGTCTCGAAGATCGCCGTTTGCTGGCGGTTGGCGACCTTGATCTGAGCTTTGGTGTCGGTGGGCATGTGCAAACGGAGTATGCGAGCGGGCCAACGTCAGTAGCGGCTTTATCTTCGGTGATTCAAACCGATGGCAAGATTGTTGCAGCGGGCGAGGGTGGAATTGCTCGCTTCATGCCTGATGGAAACTTGGACCCGACGTTCGGAAGTGGTGGCAGAGTTGATTACCCTTACTTCGCGAGATCCATTGCGTTGCAAACGAATGGAGCGATTGTGGTCGGTGGCGGAACGACACAGTCGGGTAGTACTGATTTCGTTGCCAGTCGGTATTTGAGCAACGGAACCATTGACACGAGTTTCGATGTCGATGGTCATGCAATCGTCAGTATGGGTGAAGGTGTTGAATTCGCAAACGCGATCGCGATTCAGCCCAATGGACGCATCGTTGCCGTAGGGCAAAGTGATCGTGACATCGCGATCGTTCGATTCACCACCGGTGGTGCGCTTGATACGTCGTTTAGCGGCGATGGAAAGCTATTGAGATCGGTCTATACAACATCCAACTCAGCGAGTTCCGTAGCGGTTCAGCCAGATGGTAAAGTTTTGGTTGCCGGAACCGCATGGCAATACTCTTTCTCGAGTAGCAATAAAGACTTTGTTTTGATGCGTCTGAATCCCAATGGATCGCTCGATGCAACGTTTGACAGCGACGGGATCGCGATCACTTCTGGGGGGCGCCACGAGGAGGCACGCGACATGACGTTGCTGAGTGACGGGAAGATCCTCGTTTCTGGATGGTCAGACGTGAACTTTCGCAGCAATCTCATGTTGGCTCGATACCAAGCGAACGGTTCTCTCGACACATCGTTTGACAGCGACGGTTTTTCGCTCGCCTTTCTGGCCACAGGTACAAGTAATCAAGTTGGCGGTGAGGCTCACGCGGTTCTGTCGGATGGATCGATCATTGTCTCCGCAGCCAATCGCTTGTTCAAGTTCTCTAGCAGCGGTGTTCATGACACGTCAGCCACCAAGTCCATTCCAGGACGAAACGCTACTTCCAACTTGATCGCATTGAGCGGCGATCGGATTGTATCGAGTGGTACAAATTTCGGCCGTTTTGGAATCGCAAGATTAACTGCGGACCGAGTACTCGACACGACTTTTTCGGGCGATGGATTAGCAATGGTCGATTTTGGAAACAGCAATGACATCGCGGGTCGTTCGGTCCAGCAGAGCAATGGTCGGATTGTCGTCGCATCCACGTCGCTGAACACCTTCGCGGTCACGCGCTACGTCTCATCCGGTGCTCTCGACACATCCTTCTCGCAAGACGGTCGCGTTACGATTGATTTTGGAAATCAATATTTGCTTGCCGTTGCGAACGACGTGGCGATTCAGTCGGACGGACGAATGGTTGTCGTGGGATACGTCAGGCAATTGACGTCGGACCCGCTTTCAGCTGCCGATCATATTGCGATCGCAAGGCTCAATGCGGACGGTACGCTCGACACGACCTTTGGAAATAATGGCACCGTCGTCACTCCATTGAATGGCTATGCACAAGCAACGACCGTCAAGTTGCAATCAAATGGGCGTATCGTTGTCGGTGGCCTTGGCGACGGAGGATTCTTTACCATTTTGCGTTATCTTGCGAATGGCTCGCTAGACAATACCTTTAGCGGCGACGGAATACTGACGACGTTCCGGGGTGCGAATGTTTCGACATCCGTGCTGAACGATATGGTTATCCAGCCCGATGGCAAGATCTTGGCCGTTGGCGAGCAAACCGCCTTGGTCACAAGTACATTTCCCTCCTCGTTGGTCGTAGCCCGCTTCAATACGAATGGTACGCTGGACCAGACGTTTGGAACCAATGGCCGAGCGAGCGGTTTTTTAAAGCAGCGATCGGGCCAGCGAATTGTGTTGTTGGCGGATGGTAGTTTTTACGTGGGTGGTAATGCCACACGTTTCGCATCCAACACGTTCTACAGCCAAATGTCTGTCAACCGTTTTACGGCTACCGGTCAATTGATGTTCGAAAAGGTGATCACACCGTTTGTGGAGACCTATTCACCTAATCCGACTTCGACTTATGAAGTCAATTCAACGCTCAAATCGATGCTGGTCCAACCGGATGGCCGAGTCGTTCTGGCTGGGTCCGCAAGAGACTTAGCAGGGGTCATGCGTATCAATTCGGACGGGACAGATGACACGTCATTCAGCGGTGATGGTCGTAGTCAATTGAGTTTGCCGCAATCGGGATTCTACCAAGGGGCGGATGTGGTGATGCAATCGACGGGTCGGTTGATCCTGATTGGATCATTCCGTCCGTTGTCCACCAACCAGCGTGATCTCCTGCTATCACGGGTCTTGGGCAATGCGCCGACCGTTCCATCAACCAGTGTTTTTGTGAACCCCAAAGGCCAAATTCAGATTCGCGACAATTGGTCTCGAAACGACCATCTTCGAGTATCGATGGTCGGAAGCAACGTGGAGGTTGCCGATTTGTCGTCTGATTCTTTGGCAAGTTTCAACGTTTTTGCGATGTCCGACGTGATGGGATCGGGGACAAAAACGATACTGATTCCTTTAAGTCGCCTTCAGCAATCCAACTTGCCGCTATTACTTGATACTCTGGCAGGCGACGATACTGTTCTCCTCGCTTCGGATCGTTTAGACACTGGTCCAATGAATGTGTCTTACTCGGCTGGAATTGGACGCGACACACTCGCTCGCACCGCGAACAATCTGTGGACAGTATGGAACGTAAACAGTACCGGTAACGGAAGTGTCATTCCCGACGAAGCGGGCAATTCGCACACTTTTAGAAGTGTGGAGAATTTTATCGGCGGGGCGATGAACGACTTGTTTAATGTGCAAGTCGCGACCACCCCGAACTGGATTTTGATTGATGGGATGACTGGTGCAAGTGATTTCATTCAACTCACAGGAGATGCGGATATTCGCGTCACCAATCAATTGGTCGAAGTACGTGGAGGAATTGTTCAAAACATCGTGATTCGAAACATTGATCAAGCTGGTTTGACAGGGGGCGACTCGCCCAATGTTCTCGATGGTCGCGACTTCTCTGGACCAATGACATTTCGTGGTCGGCTCGGAGATGACACAATCATTGGTGGCACCAGCATCGATGTGCTGTTCGGAGATGCTGGCAACGACGTCTTATTTGGAGGAATGGGAAACGATGTTTTGCATGGAGGCGACGGCGATGATCTTCTTGCCGGCCAATCAGGCGACGACCAGCTTTATGGAGGAAATGGTCGAGATATTCTGGTCGGAGGCTTCGGCACGGATCTTCTTCGCGGTGGTGCGGGTGAAGACATTTTGATCGGTGGTGAGGCTTACGAATTGAGCGACTATTACACCGACCAGTATCGCAACAATATTGGGACCGCATGGTCCGATACAAGCATGACTTACGAGCAACGTGTTGTGGCGATCCGCGATACCGGTGTTGGCAGTTCCTTGTCGCGATTGGCGATGAACTTGAACGTGTTTTCGGACGCGCAACAAGACCAGATGTATGGTGATGGTGACCGCGATTGGTTCTTCGCCACGCTAGCCGGTTCGACGCCGCTGGACTTACTCGTGGATCGCCAGTTGAATGAAGTGCTGACTTAACTCCTTACCAACTCACGCGAGTTGTAACGGCGAAGTCGACACCGACACCACTGCGAACGACGGGGTGCAATTTGCATCCATCGTATTACGACGCGTCGTCGGTTTGCCGGTTGCGTGGCATCAGCGGAAGCACGGCGGCGACTAGCAAGAGCGACGCAGCGAACGGTAATGGTGCAACAAAGAAGCTGCAAAACGCCAGTACGGCTAGCCAGGTTGCGGGATGATGGACGAGATGCAAGACAAAACTTTTAAATCGCCATGAGAGCACAAGCAGCGCGAGAACTAACAGTACAGTCAAGCAGTTTGCAATGAACAAACGCAGTGGATCTTCGCTGGCTTCGGCAAGCCACTTCAGTGCTGGGGCGGTATCTCCACTGGCTACTCGAGTGAGCCCGATCCGCTGGTAGCCATCAAAACCGAGCACGCCAAACCGCGACACCAGTTTGCTTCGTGACTCTTGAGAGATTGTTTGGTCACGCATGAACCGGTCCACAAATACCCCGATGCGATGGTCCAAATCATTCCATCGTGCTTCCGCAATTCGGTTCGCCACATCATCGGATGCATTCAAAAACAAATCCGCAATCCCATCCGTGAATTGTAAGGGTGAATTCGCTGTTGCGAGCGAATTACTTGTGGTCTCGTCCGTTGTGTTGCTTTCGGCGGCCGCGATCAATGTTTCAACGTCAACTTGTCGACCCACCATTCGACTGAGAGCTTCATAGCGATCGACCCAAGGTACAAGCCATGACAGAATTTCATCAGCTGGGCGTTCCGCCAGGTTATCTTCGGACCGCTCGACGGATTCGACGACCGAAATGGCCTGGACAAGGGCATACACTCGCAAGTCGACTGCGTTGGCTCCCGTCGTTTCGGGCACCATGCGGGATGGCTCCGACGCCATTGACTTGATGGGCTTGGTATCCAAGAGAGAATACACACTGACCCAGTCCTCTTTTTGAAGAATGGTTTCTTTAAGAAGGACGTTCGTCAGTTTTGCCAAATAGTCGCCGTTCGAAGGTCGCGGTGATGGAACGCGATACAAGACTTCGACGCTTTGCGACAATCGGTCCAGCGCCAGGGGCACTCGAATCAGTTTTCGATTGTGGGCGATGGAGCGAGTGCCAGACTCTAAATCGTCGCTTGTGGACGAGTCGAGATTATTGCTGAGTGTGGTGTGTACGGGCTGGCTTGCTGACCATGCGGAAACAACTTCAGCGTCATCTGGTAGATCAACACCGATCGTCTTGACGCCGCCCGGAACCAAATCCCACCGAGCCAGAATCAATGCAAACGAGTTTGAGAAATAGACTTGGGTTTCACATCCGGTCACTTCGGCGGCCGTGGTTGCCACGGGCAGGGCGGCTAACTCAATCGACCATCCGGGGCCGGCGGCGGCATACGTTGACCGCTCGGTTGTCGATGCGGGCATGAACGAATTCCATTTTTCAGGCAACGCCAACTTCGATACGGCGGTGGGTCGCCAAGAAATATTGTCACTCGTCAATCGGTCTGGTACGGAAACAAGAATGTTACGAATTCCCGTACCGAGCACCGAAACGGCTGGAACACTAATGCGACCTTTGTCACTCGTCTTCAATTGGCCTCGAATCGTGATCTGTTCGTTATTGAGTGACCGGTCACATTGAATTCTCACGACCTGTAATAGCGGGTTTGTCGACGGTTGGCGCGACCACGTTCGCTCGGGGCTGACCTCGAGCGATTCACACCAGCGAGTGGGGACTTCGACATCAATGAAATCCGGAACTTTCTTGGTACCGATCTCAATGTGAGTCGCCATGCTCCAGCGTCCGTCTTGCCAAGACATGACGATCAGCTGGTTCGTGGAAAACTGATTCGACTGTTCAGTCGCTTTGAAGACACCACCAGGCAAATTGGGAGCTGGTGCGTTTTCGACGGTTCCACCATCGTCACTCGAATTTACTCGACTCGAATTCGCGAGACGCTGGCTCGCATCGATAGCCGGTTCGTCGATTTGCCACGTTGAAACCGGGATCCAGCCCGCTGCAAGAATCTCGGCATCACTCATTCGGCTGGCGATTGGACCAAACTTGGACGTTGCAACGGCATCAGCGTTGGCTTGCCGAAAAGCATCGATGGTCGCCGTCAGGAGCGGCGCAGAGATTGTCTCGACACGCGTGCTCGCATCGCGCAACACGCTATAGGTGTCACGAGTTTCACTGGGAGGCCACAACTCGAATCTTTGTGTTGAAAACTCTTTGCTCTTGCTCAACGGCATGAACGCCATCGCATCAACTTCAAGCGGGCTGCTTGGCGGTAGCGGACTCAGCAATACGATCCGTTCGTCGCCACTTTGGATGCTTGGTGAGTCAATTCGGACTCCGTTGACCAACACAAATAACAACTCAAATCCAGTTGGGATTTTGAGCAGTCGCGGTCCGACTTGCAATTCGCTCGAGGAAAACGTCGCGTGATAGCGCAGATGCAGGTTGCTTGTCGTGACTTGCAAGTGATGTCGGGAGACGACACTCGCACTTGGAGGCTCCGCACGAGAAAGGATCAAGGATGGCACGCGGTCGGTTGCAACGAATGACTGATCGATGCGGTCTCGATAGCCGGTCCAGCCACTAAGGAATTGGTCCGGCGGTACAATCTCAAACGCGGTTTGGGTAGATGCAACGACTCGCAGCGACGGATCGTTTTGGATTGCGACCAAAATCGGAGACGCAGGCGCTGAAGTCAAAAGGCTGATTTCGGGGACCGTCAAGCTGACACGGTCTTCGGTGGCCTTCGCTTCATTAATTGGAGTTGGCAAGTTCCAAAGCAATCGGATCGGAGTCGGTGTGTCGGAGAGACTTGTTAGCGTCAATTGACGCCGCATCGGACTCAGCATTTCGTTGACGACGATGCGCCAAGTGGGCGATGCAAGTGTCGGCATCGCCGAATCGAAAATAATCAAGCTGAGCCGTTGCCCGTTCAAGATCGGCGTCCCCGGCGTGATTTCACAGTCTACGACGGTTTGATTTTGACCGCATTGAACCCAGTATCGACGTACAAGACTTTGGCCGGCGGTCGGTTCGATGCGATCACGATTGACATAACGCAGCACCATTCGATTGGACGGGCCAAGGTGTGCTACTGTGCGACGTAAATCGGTATCCGCGACCACACGACCAGTGGCGCCTTCGATGCTGACGCTCTCAATGCCACGGTCTAAGTCCACAGTCAATCGAGCTGAATTGATCGGTGGAACCGCGAGGTCCACCTGTGTGCCCTGAGTCGTGACGTTCACTGTCGGAATCAAGGTGACCCGCAAGCGATACAGGTTTGCTGGTGGCACATTAACGATGATTGACGATTCGTCTTGAGTGGAGAACCGAACGATTCGATCATCATCAGGACCAACCAATTCAACGCGACGAACCGTCTTGCTCTGGAGTGGAAGGATGATGCGATTCGTTGGACGATCGATGCGAACGACGTATTCGGCGTATACCGAGGGCGGTGTTAAGGCATTGACGTCCCGTGTCGGTTCTATCTTGACTCGGTAATCCGCGAACTGGAACCGTACAACTTCCGGTTCCCCGCGGCTCTCCTTCTGATACAAGCTCGCGCGAACCGATTCAGGCACATAAACCTTGTCGCCCGTTATTTCTCCATTCGCGTCCACCGGGACAATCATGGTCACTGGAACGCCACTTGGATCCTTTGTGTTCTCGGACTCGTGGCTCAGCGTCTTATCGGATCCTGTTCCGATAGCCGGCGTCATGCTGGGGCGGTTCGGGGGAATCGTTCCTGTTGGTGTTTGCGCTGTGGCTTGGTTGAGCGACCAAGACGCCAAAATCGCAACGATCCACCACACGGCGCCACTTCGTGGCATGTTGAACGAGAAGCCGTGCTCGGAATAAGATCGATCCGATTTTGAATAAGCCTGCGATAGTGCCTCGGTGCTCGTTTCGTCCTGGTTGTAGCTCTTGATCCAATGCCGATATTCAATCGAGGTTGCCAATAGGACTGCTGCGCTTGCAGGTAGGATGAACCAGCCGACAACGGCGATTGCCCATGGCGACCACAAAACAGCAATCGTGACCGCAATTGTAATGAGCCCGGCCACGATCGTCGCACTGCGTCTCGCGATCCACCAACAGATTGCAAACGAAACCAATGCAAATAGCCATCCAAAACCGAGCACGACGTTGTAGTGCATCACGACCTTGAGCGATTCCGGGGCTGTCTCACAAACCGTCTCGCCCGAGTTGGGATCAAACGTACCATTCAACAGATTCCCAGGAACGAACGAATCCGCACTCGCGACAAGCGTGTATCGCTCATTCACGACGATCCCGCTCACCTCGATCTTTGGAATGCGGCAACTTCGCCACCAACCTCGAAAGGACTGATTACGTGTCCAATGCACACGCAGGGGTTCATTGCCGTCGCTGGGTGTAATCGTCAAACTCGACGGCGTTGACTCGTAGTTCAACACTTGAGTGTTGCCGCGATAAACAGAAGTCAAAATCAGCGACGGGGAGTAGGTCAAATGAATCGGATTCGTTGCTGAGACATTGACTAGCAATTCAACGGCATCGGTTCCACGGCTCGATGCGAACACTTGGACGTATTTTTGCCAGACCAAGTTCACATTCGGATCAAACTTCGTTGACGCGATCACAATCAAGGGCTGGTCCACTGGGTCGTACCGCAAACGGACAGTCGTGGAAGACTCCGTCGGAATCGGAAATGCAAGGGCATCCGTATCAGCAACTTCACTTTCAACAGGTTCAGTTGCCGATACGATTGCTTCACCCACGGCCGGCATGGCGATGGGCACGCGCATCACGCCGGCGCTGCGACGACGCACTTCGAGTCCTTCGCCAAGGAGCACCTCCGCGTTCTGGCTCGATGCTTCCGGTACTTGCGGCAATTGAATCTGGATTTGGTTTGGCGACGCGTATCGGCGTCGACCAATTAATGTCTTACCACCCAACTCTCGTTTGGAGACGTCGATTTGGTAAGTTCCCGCCTCATCCTTTTCGTCAAATCGGATCGAAGTCGACGGCAGACTCACCGGTTCCGACTCGAGATTTGAACGCAGCAGCCATCGATAGGGCGGTCGACCTTGAGATGGACCGGTATCCACTTTCAGCGACTTCAGAAGCGGGTTGGTCGCGTCCGTTTCGAGCTTCAACGTTTCCACCCATTCGTCGCCTTCACGTCGAATTTCGAGCAGACTTGTGATGTTGAATGAAACACTCGGTGACTGCATCATGAGCGTTGGCGTGCTCATCTTCTCCGGACGAAATAACAGTGCCTCTGGAGGCAATGTTCCGAAAAACGATGCCTGGTCGGACGTGAGAGACTCCGGTAGCACCCGCACGACGCGCATCGTCGTATCACCACTCCATTTCAAGGAGCCTGGTGCAATCATTGCCGCCGTCATCGTGCCCCGAACGCCGTCCAAGTGAATGAACCAACTGGACGGAATCACCACAGACGACTTGTTCGCGGGGAGTCGCGTTCGTCCAGTCGCCTCGACGATGATCTCGCCATTGATGATTTCGTTCGGCTCAGGCCAAAGTGTGATCGTGTTGGTGTTCGAATCAGCTTCGGGATTCTCTAGCAAACGGCTTGAAATCGGCAACGAGAGGGAAAGCAGCTTCCAATTCTTTTCCAGCTTGAATTCTAGCGGTTCAATGCGTTGCGGGTCGGTTTTAATCACGAACCTTGCTTTCGCGTCGAGTGCCTGTTCGCTAATCGTGAAAGCAAATGCGGAATCAAAACTTGTGAGTGGCTTTTGGATCGCCAATCGAACTCGTGACGGCGGCGGCTGGATCGTTGCGGCAAGGTTCTCATACGATTCATCATTGCTCGCCGAGTAATCGTCAATGACTGGAAGAATAGGTTGGAGTATTGGTGGACCTTCGGCTTGAAAAAGCGTTGCGGTGCCGGATGAAGTTGGTTGGGAGCGTCTCCAATGCAATGGCAATTGCCAAGAAACCATGCGAAGCGAATCATCGATGCGAAGCTGGGCCTGCGTCGTTGACGCGGTTTGCAAGACACGCGACACAAGCCAATTAGGTACTTGAAGATCGCACCAACCTGTGTCCAAGTCCCAGGAACAAAACCCAGTGACGTTGACGGTCGCGGTCATGCCGGGACGCGGTGACGTCGATGTGCCTGCACGCATCTGAACGATATGCGCTTCGTCGTTTCGAAGGATGGTGGTGATCGGGACTTCCACGGTATCAACGGTCACCGACAGAACCGTTGCTCGATGCACGATGAGGGGTGGGTACGTATCGCGCGCCGGGAACTGAACCGTCATACTGCACTTCCAGCTCACACCACCGGGATCCACTTCGTATTGACAGGATGAACGACGCACGATGATCGCTTCGCTGTCGAGACTTTCGTCGACCGTGCGTACTCGCAATCGCAACAAATCCAAGCCACCGGCATCAATGCGCCACCACTGCATCGCTCCCCCCGAATCAATGTCAACCGAACTCATGCCGGCTGGCGGTGCTGGCAATGGCCGAATCACGCCATCCAAAACATCAAGGAGCACTCCACGTGGTGTCGCCAACTCGATGAGCGTTTGAGGCGAGCGAGGTATTCGCAAATCGAACTCTCGCGATAAACCTCGTTGAGTCCCCTTCAAGCTCCACACAAAGGAAATATTCGAATCACCGTCTACGAACGCCGAGAGAGAGCCATCCGAATGCGACTCTAGACGCGGCAGCGAATCGTTGGTCACCACGCTTCGTGTTGGAAGCGGGTCAATCGCAAAGTTGACCTTTCCAAGAGACTGCGCCGTAACTTGATCGCCGCTGTATTGAATGTCGATCGTCGATCGATCGCTAACCAGTGTGTCACCTTTCAATTGGATGACATAATGAGCACTGCGGATTTGGGCGGCTTCGGCGGATGACTTTGCGTCGGCCAGTTCTGTCGCCGCTTTATTGAGTGTGGCGAGAGAGACCGGGACAAAGTTTTCCGGGATCAACTCAGCTAGCTGAGAAAGAAACACTTCCACGGCGCGAAACGGACGGCCGTCCGGTGCCAGCACGGGGAGCGTTGGTTGCGATAGCTCAGCGAATGCTGGATCGGGCTCCGCAGTATTCGGAGGTGTCGAATCCGGCGTAACCGTGGTGCGGGAATCCGTCAGCGTACCTGTACCAATTTCTGTCAAGGCTTGCTGCTTTTCCGCACCAGCCACCTCGTCGCCTTCGTCAGCACGTGCGACGGACTGAAAAAGTGGACCGAGCGGCGTCCCAAACGGTCCCCAGCCGAGCGAGGTAAGGAGGAGCAACGCAAAGCCGACCGGCGATCGACGTAGAAGGCCGATCACGGTATCGCCTCGGTTTGCGGCGGCAACGCCTGGGTCTCCGACAACTCAGACGGTTGCCGCTCCACTTGCATTTCGGTGGGTTTGACGAAGGTCCGTGTCGACGGCTCGCGGCGGACGGACGGTTTGCTTTTGGGTTTCAGCACGCGAACGTTGGGTCTAGGTGAGATCAAAGCACGGATCGCGAACATCACAATCACGAGGATGGACGAGATCATCCCGAGTTGGCCTACCAATACGGCCGCATCCGGTGCAATCACAAGTAAGCCCGTCAAAGCGATAGCAACCACGATCGCCGTCATAGGACTTCGGAACGATGGCACATAAAGCAGCAGCGTCGCGAAGACGAGCACCAATGTTCCGGTGACCAACCACATCAGACCACGAGAGACCAACACGACTTCGAACGATTTGACGTCCGATCCAACATACAAATAACGATTATTCGCTTCCGTGCCGACTTGCAAAAATCGACTCTCATTGGGCGTTTTGGGGTCTTCAATTCCGCTCGCCCAAGTATTCAGTTTCGAATCCGTTAGCGCAGTTCGGCGATACAGACGCCATCGATCAAACTCCCAAGACATCGCTCGACCGGCTGTCGGGGCCGCCCAAACCACATGGCTATCCGAGGGTGCGACAACTTGCCAGTACAACCGATCGATCGCTGACGGAAGCCGCATCATGGGTGTAATGGTTGTGATGGACGATGGCGTGACTTCGTTGAACCAGATTTCGAGATTGACTTCGTGCGTGGGGCCTGGGCCGGCTAGCGGTATGCGTAATACTTGCTTGTCGGCATCACACGTAACGGACTCTCCGTCGACAATTGCCTTGTGCGGCACATCCGACGCATCGATTGGCAACTCAATCCCCAAGGCATCGTCACCATGAACGGTTGCAATCAACTGTTCATAACGCGTGTTGCGTCCAACGGCAGTTCGCAGAATGGCTCGCTGGATCGACAATCCTCTTTGGCGGCCCGCGATGACCCGTGGCCGAAGACGCAGCCGAAGTGGCTCTCGCGGAAGCGATTCGAGTTCAAGTGTTTGAACCTCGTCAGTGGAGATTTGCGATTCCGTGCTGCCCTCGGAGTTGCCTGAAATCAGGTCCGCTTCAACATCACCGCGCAAGAGAATCTTAATCGCTCCCACAATGGATACATCGGGAATCGCTGGGCGCGGCAAGGTAACGAGTTGTCGACGCGAATTATCGTCTCGCTTGATGGTTTGGATGTGCCGCAAGCGAATCGCCATCGTGCCTTCAAGCAATTTCTCGGATTTCAGCTCGTAGGCTCCTGGACGAATCTCAACGAATGATGCCGGCGCACCGTTGACGGTCGCCGTCCATTCGTTTGCTTCGTTGGCGGTCGGAGAAATGGCCGCGTCAGCACTCCCGCTTGGCTCGGTTTCGGAACTAGCCGATGCCGTGAATTGAATCGGTAAACTGCCGTTCAGACTCAGCGCGGAGGATACGGTCCAGTCAACACTTGTAGTCAATTGGGTACCATCAAGTTCGACTTTCGCTTCGGCGGCCAAAGTGATTCGCGACGGTTGCTCCACGAACACACCAACGACGCGCGCCGCAGCGTCGGGAGGCAAAATGTTGAATCGACTCAGCGTGGGCTCGACAAGGTCGCTGTCGCTTTTATCCGCCATTGGGTCCAAGCCAGTTGATTGGTCCAAATCGATGACGAGCGACCTTTGGCCGTCACTGCGGATCTGTAATGTTGCACTTTGAATCAACAGACCTTCGTCGTTCTTAACAATCCGTGGCAATGCGAACCCAAGGCTGCCATCATCGTTCGTTACCTGGCGCTCGGCGCGAATGCGGATCGGCGCCGGTTCATCGCTCAGCCGAGCGGTCATCTCGATTTCGCTGTATTGATTCGCTGCGAACGAGTCGAGTTGCTTTCCGGTTCCAAGATCGACGATCGAACGCAATTGCCACTGTGCAAGATCGAGTTGCAGCCCGCGACCATCGGACGTTTGGCCCGTCGCATAGATCGTCATCTCCAAACTCGCCAAGCTTTTGAGCAGCGAGATTTGCGTTTCGCTCGTCAAACGCAGTTGTCGAGTTTTGGCGGACAACCAAAGCGGTAACGTAAAAGCGGAACGATCGTAACGAAATGCGTACACTCGGTCTGATTCCAACGACTCAGTCGCTGGCTTCTGAACCGATTGGACGTGCTGGCGACTTCGCCATCGCAATCGATAATCATTCGAAGTACGAACGATTACTTCACCGCGCTGACGCAGTGCGCCGATGACGGTGGGGACTTGAAGTTTGAGCGGATCATTGGCGGAAGTTTCAAGTGTCGAAAGTTGCAGATCGAACGACAAGTCAATTCGTTGCTGGCGCTCTTGCTCGGGAATGAAAAGCTTTATGCGATCGCCCTCGGGTTCAGCGATCGGCGATGAAAACTCGACGATCGACGTTGGCGAGTTGACGGTTGGTGTATCCAGAAGGTCTGCATCGACGGGCAAGCGAATGTCGAATGATGACAATGGCTCACGCAAGTTGCGAATCGTCATTTGAACGGAAGCCATCGGTGGATCTTGAGGCGAGTCCCAAACGATCGTGACGACAGAGTCCACTTCGACGACCGGTGCAGAGTCACTGGAGTTGTTGGAGTTACCCCACTTCAACGTAAATGCACCACCACCGCTCTCGACCGTTAATCGCGTCCGACCACCAAGGACCGGTTCCGTTTGCACGACTTCGTCACCCCGTCCAACGACCTCGCCCGATACGTTCGCTTGGGGCGTCACCAACTTCAACGTCGAGGGTACGTCCGGCAGCAGGAAATCGATGGAGCGAGCTGGCGCGTTCGCGACGCGAGCGACGACACGCATCTTGACAATCACGTTTCGCGCTTGCGTCGTCTTGGTTTGCAACACATAGCCGCTGCCATCCGGGGCCACGGTCATACTGTGTTCATCCAATCCGGTAATGTCAGCCGGTCCAATGCGATGAAAATTTTTCATTCGCAAGGGAATCGAAATCCATTTTCCGTTGCTTGAGTCAATCGACATCCGCAAAACGACATCCATCTCACAACGGCCTTCCTCGGCCACAGCATCGATCTCCAGCGAGTCCAATGCATAGGACTGTGCTTGCGTTTCGACCCCAGCCTCTTTGTTAATGAGACGGTCGATTTTCTCCAAGCTCATCCGTGGCATCATGACAGGGGTGCCGGATTCGTCCAAAAACATGAACGCTTTGACAGGCAGCGACCCATCGGGCTCGCTTGCATTCGGTTCGATGGGCGTTTCAAACGGCGGACGCGTTCCAGGCGGTTGTGCCGTTGCCACGTTCCATGAAGCAACGTAAGTCAGCGACGCCACGAAGAAAACGGCGGTCGCCAGCAATATCCGTTGCAACGCATCGGCCAAGATTGGCGCCGAGGCAGCAATCAACGTCGACGGGGCTCGCCCGGCGTTTCGCGATTCTGGATTGGCAATTGTGGCGCGCATGCGTTTGAAGCACCCGATTTGCTTCGGTTGGCGTCGCCGGTCCCGCACCCGTGAGGAACCCGCGCAGAGTCGGTGAAAAGGATTTATCTGGTACCAGTCTACGCAAACGCCGTAACCGGCAAAAGCAATAAGCGGCGGCGTTGGCCGAATTGGTCGAATCACAGCGGCAAATGCCATCACACGGACGTCACAATCCCTACGATCGGGCGGCATTTTTCGTTCAGCGTCACGCAAAACGGCTGGATCGAAAGGTAACGTCCAAAGAAGCGATTTGCCCGGAGATTGCCTTTCGCGACCAACAGTCCACCGCAACGAACCAGATTTACGCGGTCAACGGGAGCGGCGTGCCAGCGAACGGCGTCCAAAGGCCAGCGAGTTGCTTCTCGGTGACCGAACCGAGCACGATCCAGGGCCTCGCCTTGCGTATCACACCCTTTTCAAGAAATTCGCCGAACAATCGCAGCGAAATTTCGGATGCTGAACTGTGGTCGGTCGTGAACGGATAGTCGTGTTGTCCGAGCAGCACACTCGCCGAGGTACCGTGCGTGATCGCTGCACAACCACTTGATCCAGTACCCGTTGACGCTTGAATTACGCGTGCTGCGACGTTGTCGCCCTCCGCGTCCATCCGACCACAGATCTTTGTGTCGACACAAAGATCGATCGTGGGGTGCGTGTCCAGCAAGGACGTGTGAATGGACAGTGTCGCTTCCAGTACGAGTGTCCCAGGAGCCAGTATCCCAGGAGCTCGTGCCGCCTCGTTCAAGATCACTGGTCGAAAGACAATGTCGAGCGAGTACGAACCCGACTGCTGGGGCAAGTGAACGTGCCACTCGTCACCACGAATGAATTGGTCTTCGATCGACGGCAAAACATCGTCGCGAACGCATCGAAGCGTAGCAGAGACGGGCTCGGCTCGTAACGAACTGCTCGCTTGCATCGGATTGCCCGACGTTTTCAAATGAATGCCAAACGCGCCGCCTCGCGCATCAACATCCAATCGAACTGCACCCTGTTGAAAGGACGCAAGCCCCAATTCGTTCGTTTGCCACATGGGAGCATGGTCCTTTACTTGGCATACTCAGCACTGAAGAACTCTTTGCTCGAATCAACCGTCGGTTTGATCGTGCGGCTGCCTTCTTTCCAGTTCGCTGGACACACTTCGCCGTTTTTCTCGACGAACTGGAGCGCCTGGACCATTCGCAACGCTTCATCGACACTTCGGCCAAGCGGCAAGTCGTTGACCACTTGATGACGCACAACGTGGTTCTTGTCGAGCAAAAACAAACCGCGAAGCGCCACGCCGCCATCCAAGAGCACGTCGTAGTCGCGCGCGATTTGTTTGTTCAAATCCGCGATCAACGGATAAGCCGTTGCACCAATGCCGCCTTCGGTGCGACATGTTTTTGTCCAAGCCAAATGCGAAAAGTGGCTGTCGACCGAAACGCCGAGAATCTGGACGCCGAGTGCAGCAAATTCAGCCTCACGGTCGCTGAATGCGATAATCTCGGTAGGACAAACAAACGTGAAATCCAAAGGATAGAAAAACAGCAACACGTACTTGTCGGCATAGTCGCTGAGTGAAAGTTGTTTGAATTGGCCATCAGGCATTACGGCTTGGGCGCTGAACGACGGTGCCTGTTGAGTAACTAAAACGCTCATTTTGACTGATCTGGATCTAGTAAAAGGGTTCGGAACGGGTTCAGCTAAGAACTTGAGGGTCTATCACTATCGAAATATGTTGAGCCTTGGGCAAGCGGTCGCAATCTAGAAAGCAGACTTTCAAAGCTGCTATGCACCCCCCAGCAGAACCTGCGGGTGTAGCATTGCGGCATTTTGCCTCTTAAAGTACGTCAACGTTGTCACGCAAGCCGGCGCTAACGTGCCGACCCATTCGCTTCGAATTCGCGCCCCAGGCAATGCGAGCTACCCTCCATGACTGCTGTTCCTTGCGAACTGGTTCCCTGCGAGATCTTGAGCTTGATCGCACATCTACCCACACTGATTTCCATTGCACCACTTTGGGAATCTGAAGGTTGGACGCGCGGTATTGGATGGGTTTACATCGCGTCGGATCTGGCAATCAGCTTAGCTCTTGTCGCTGTCTTGTATGCGCTCGCTCAATTTTTGCGTCGTCGTGACGGCTCGACATTCCATCGATTGTTCGCACTGCTAGGGATTTTCGTCTTCGCTGCCGGAGCCAGTTACTTTCTCCAGGCGATGATTTTTTGGCTTCCGCTCTACACGCTGCTTGGTGTTGCGAAAGTCGCGACTGCGGCGGCGTCGTGGTGCACCGTGGTCGTACTATTCAAAATGATGCCCCAGCTCGTTCACTTGCCATCGTTGCGGGTGATCAACGAGCGGCTTGTGAATGAAATTGAGCATAACAAAGCGACTGAGAAAGAACTTTTGAGGATGCAAGCACGCTACAAAGCGCTCATGGATGGCACTCGAGTGATCTCGTGGACGGCCGACGCCGAAGGAAAGTTCGTGTCGCCGCAAGTTTCTTGGCAACTTTATACAGGCCAAACTTGGGAGGAGCATCAAGGCTTCGGATGGCTCTCGGCGCTACACGAAGATGACCAAGTCCTGCTAGAGCAACTTTGGGGTCTAGCAGTCGCGAACCGCTCGCTATATCGAGCTGAGGGAAGATTATGGAACGCTGCGAGCGAGAGCTACCATCGGTTTGTCGTCGAGGCAGTTCCCGTATTTGACGAGGACGCAGAGGTCCTTGAGTGGTTCGGCACGATCAGTGATATCGACAAATAATTCTCATTCGACATTGTTCAAAACTTGAGGATTGCCTAGTCTCCATCCTTCACATCTTGGCGCTGAAGGAACGAAGATTTTGCACTCGATCAGTTTGGAACGCGTTCGCGTCAGGTTTGACCCTCCGCCGTTCAAACCCAGTCGACTACTTTGCAGCGGTCATCTTCATACACTTTGGCAATTGCGTCCGACGGGTCGCGAGTTGTCTGGAACGATCCAACATCGCGTCGATTTGCCTGACGGTGATGTCATCGTTTTGCACGACGATTGTCCAGAGACTTGGCCTTTCGATGGGCTGTCGATTTTGTTGGTCCACGGACTCGGTGGCGACCACGCCAGCTCCTACATGCGTCGTTTGGCGGGTGCATTCCAGGCTCAAAACATTCGCGTTTTCCGAGTGGACATGCGAGGCTGTGGCGCGGCGTTCAACTTGTCCGAACAAATCATGCACGCCGGACGAAGCGACGATGTGCTCGCGGCGCTCACCGCGATCAACGAACTGGCTCCGCTTTCATCACTAGCGGCTATGGGGTTTTCGCTCGGCGGAAATCAAGTTCTCCGAGCGGCTGGGCGTGTTGGCAACGGCGACGATCCCCAGCCGAGTTGGTGGAGAAAGCTGATGTTTTGTGCCGCCGTCGCGCCTCCGATCAACTTGGAAAGATGCAGCCGTCAATTGCTGCAGTGGTGGTTGCGTCCGTACAACCACCATTTCATCAATTGTTTGCTTCGCGACGCACCACCGATCATCAAACAGAAGAGCATCATCCAAGAGGCTTTGATCAAACGACCGCGAACGATGTGGGAATTTGATGATCGCATCACCGCGCCGCTTTGTGGGTACGAGCGAGCGATCGATTACTACAACGATACGTCCGCCAACTCCGTCGTTCGCAAGATCACCGTACCAACGCTGATTTTGGCGGCCGAAGATGATCCAATCGTTCCGGTTGGTATCTTCACCGAGATCGAACACGAGCTGTCCAAGTCCACGCATTTGCTCACCTCACGTCGTGGTGGGCACTTGGGCTTCGTCAATCGCAAGGGCGACTCGTGGATGGACGAAGTGATTCTTTCGTGGACTCAACGTCATGTGTCCCAACAAGCACACGCCCAGCAAGCACACTCTCGATCAAGCAAAGACGCTCGCGACCGTACGGCTTTAGCTTACTGAACTGGCTCAAATAGACTTTCTCCTCGCGGAGCCGATCGAGTAATCTTGGCTCGCTGCGTCTCAGGGTCAGCGGTCCAAACATCAAGGCGGCGTCCAACTCGACGCTATCGTATGCTGGATCCGCTCCAAGCTCGTTCCGTTTTTCGAGCATCATGATTTCGTACGGCCAATTGCCCCAAGCGATTTGTTCATCGACGAGGTGGTAGCCGGCTCGCAATGCCCATTGTCGCACGAGGTTGGCTCGGCGATTCGGTTGAATCACAACGGTCATCGGCACGCGTTCCGGATGCGCTTCGAGAATCTTCACGATGGATTCGCCACCCATGCCACAGACACTCAAGCTGTTGGCTTCGAGCGGTTTCAAACCCTCCAATCCATCGCTGAACCGAACGTCCGCCGCCAACCCCGCCAACGCATCTCGCGAGTTTTGAAACGGTTGGATCTTGTTCTCGATCGCGATTCCACGCTCGATTCGTCCGCTTCGGAGCAATGAAACGAGCAACAAGGCGTGGTCCGAGCCGACATCGGCGTGAACCGCCGAGCGAATCATGCGGGCGACTGTCTTTAAACGAACATCCATGGTGATGATCTAGTACAATTGAAGGCGACCTAACCGCGTCATTCTAACGACGCTTTTAGAAATGTCCCGCCCCAATCCAATGTCGCACGAGCGACGGCCCCAGGAGAACGATTCGCGATGGAAAAAGTGCTTGTTGTGATCGGTGACGCTACCGAGTTGCTTGACACGATGTATCCGTACTATCGGCTCCAGGAAGCTGGGTTCCAACCCGTCGTGACGGCGCCCGAAAAACGCGTGTATCAACTCGTGCTGCACGAAGTGAAACCGGGCTGGACGATTACGAAAGAATGGGAAGGCTACACGCTTGCCTGTGACGTTCCGTTCGCGGAAGTCAAGGAAGACGAGTATGCCGGCATCTTTTTCTCAGGCGGTCGAGCGCCGGAATATATTCGCTATGACGAGAATCTCGTTCGCATGACCAAGCACTTTTTCGCCACCAACAAGCCCGTCGCGAGTGTCTGTCACGGTGTCGAAATCCCCGCCTACGCGGATTGTGTTCGCGGACGCCGTATGGCAACTGTCGCGAAGTGCCGGTTTGATCTGGAGGTCTGTGGCGGCACGTTCGTTAACGAGCCATGCGTGATCGATGGGAACCTTGTCAGTGGTCGCACGTTCCACGACAACGGTTATTACGTCGGTCCTTGGATTAAGTTGCTCGAAGAAGCCCGCCGCGCTTCGATGGAGCCCGTCGGATGATGAGGACGGTTCAGCCAATCGTCGCAGTGCTCGTAATGGGCATCCTCAGCACATCACTCGAAGTTGCTTGCCAAGCTGCTGAGCCCCACGCTGGTCCGCCGTTCGTGGCTGGTTTCGAACGATTCAGTCGTCATGGGGACATCGATCCTGTGACGTCGGGGCGTTTGCTATTGAGCGAACTGAGCTGTGTTGCCTGTCACGCATCGTCGGACAAGATGCTCGAACCCAAAGGCGGTCCGAACCTAGAACGTGCGGGGTTGGTGCTTCGCCGTAAATGGATCGTCCAGTTTCTCGCTGATCCGCAACGAGCGAAACCCGGTACGACGATGCCGAATGTTTTAAGCACCGTCGACGCCAGCGAAAAGAATGCAGTCGTTGATGCTCTCGCGACGTACATTGTCTCACTCGAGAAACCGTTTTGGGAAGTGCGTGGATCGGGCGCTCTACCCGTGCTGCATGAGTTTTGGAACCAAGGTAACGTCGACAGGGGCCTTGAGCTTTATCATCAAGTGGGTTGTGTCGCTTGTCATGAACCGTCACCAGATTACAAGGCAGTTGTAAGTTCTGACTCGCCCGTCGATAAGCTGATCGATGAACTCGACGCAGAGGAACTCGAAGAGATGGGGCTCGGTGCCGCCGCGCGTCGCGTGGACTCGATTCCGCACAGTGAGCTGAGCCAGAAATATACGCCCCAGGGGCTGGCGATGTTTCTTCTGGATCCACACGCGTTTCGGACCTCAGGCCGGATGCCAAGTTTCAAGCTCCAACCGAGCGAAGCCGCCGACCTGAGTGCGTATTTGCTTGCCAAACAAGACCCAGCCGAGTTGACCTCCGCCTCGCCGTACGACATCGATCGCATCCAGACTGGTCGCGATTGGTTCGTCAAACTGAATTGTGCCCAGTGTCATGATCCGAACGTAAAAGCAGCTCGCCCGAGCTTCAAGCCACTTGCGGAATTGGACGCGACCGTCAAACGCAGTTGTCTATCGGACTCCGATCAACCGCTAGATTTCTCACTCGATGACGCCCAGGCCACAGCGATCGTTGCCGCACTCAGCGAACTGAATACGAGTGCTGACTCGAATGCAACGTTACAACACTCAACGTTACAACACTCATTGTTGCAAATGAATTGCTTCGCCTGTCACGAGCGAGACGGACTCGGCGGCGTGGGACGTCATCGCAAGCCATATTTTGAAACGGTTGGTAGTGTTGACTTAGGCGACGAAGGACGATTGCCGCCGCCGTTGACTGGTGCCGGACGAAAACTTCAACCCGCTTGGTTCAAGAAAGTCTTGCGTGGTGATAAAGCCGACATTCGGCCGCACATGCACATTCGCATGCCTGTGTTTCATCCCAGTCTTGCAGAGACGGTCCCAGCGCAAATGGCGGCAGCCGACCATGCGTCCAACGCAAGCGAACGTGATGTGTTTGGTTCACTCGACGACTTGTCGAGTGCAGGTCG
This sequence comes from Pirellulaceae bacterium, assembly GCA_041739875.1. Classification (GTDB taxonomy): domain Bacteria; phylum Planctomycetota; class Planctomycetia; order Pirellulales; family Pirellulaceae; genus JBBSJZ01. The sequence goes on along the minus strand of JBGSNA010000066.1, from coordinate 5,320 downwards.
AACGATGATGGACGTCGGTTGCGTTCAATGCCACGAGTTTCGCGGCTTCGCGCTTCCCGGTGTCGTCGGTGTTGATTTGAAAGGTGTCACGAATCGTGTACGACCAGAATGGTTTCACTCGTTCATCTTGGATCCGGGCAGCGTCAAAGCGAGAACGCGTATGCCGACGTTCTTTCCGGATGGCAAGAGCCAATTGTCTACCGAAATCTACGGCGATGTTGACCATCAAGTCGCAGCCATTTGGAGTTACCTCAAGCAAATCGACAAAGAGCCGTTGCCTGAGAAAGTTCTCGAAGCGAATTCCAAGAGCTATGAGCTGAAACCAACGAACCGTCCGATCATCTTGAGGACGTTCATGCCGGAAGCAGGCACCCACGCGATCGCGGTTGGGTTTCCTGACGGAGTCAACTTCGCTTTCGATGCTGAAAAAATGCGATTGGCATCGATTTGGCGAGGCCGATTTCTGGACGCGCAAGGGACTTGGTTCGTTCGCTCGGCGCCACCGTCACTCCCGCTTGGCGAAGATCTGGTGCAACTGCCTGCGATCGTACCTTTTTTCTCCAGCAAAGATGAACTTGAAACTTGGCCAACCCATGCAGATGGCTACCGATTCAAAGGCTATCGATTGGATGCATCCGGAATCCCAACGTTCCTGTACTCTTTCGCGGACATCGACTTCGAAGATCGCATCGTGCCAGCGATAGGTAACGGTTTTGATCGATCAATCAAAGTTGTGTCAAAGTTGAACTCGTCGAAATTGAGTTGGCTGGCCCTTCAAGAGGTTGCGCCAAAAAGCAATTTGAAGGTTTCCGTGGGGCCCGTCCCAGGACTTGAGTTTCGCAAGATCGTTTTACTGGGTGATAAGAAGGTGATTGCAACAAGAGTCACATTGCATTCGCATGCACAGCTGGAGATTACCTATCGATGGTAAGCCTAAGAATCTCAACGCTGCTATTGGTCATTGCAAGTCAATGTCTCTGTGTTGCCGGTGAAGCCGACTACTACCGGATCGTCGATGTCGTGACTTCTGGATCTGCGACTGAGTCACGCTCGGAAGTTTGGACGCCACCGCCGGACGATCTGGTTCTCGAAGTCAGCGGTATTGCGCCGTATGACAAGGATCGCATCGCCGTCGCGATCCGCAAGGGTGAAGTTTGGATTCTCGATGGCGTCTATGACGATCCGCCAAAGCAAATCACCTACAAACGCTTCGCGTCGGCGCTCCACGATCCGTTGGGTCTGTTGCGTTTCGGCGATTCGTTCTACACCGTCCAGCGCAGCGAACTGACCGAACTCCGCGACACAACCGGCGATGACATTGCCGACGAGTACCTTACCGTTGCCAAAGGCTGGGGCGTTACCGGTCACTATCACGAGTACGCCTATGGTCCAAAGTTGGACAGGGACGACAACTTATGGATCACGCTCAACATCGGCCTCGGTCTCAAAGGCAGCGAGCTGGATCGAGTCGTTGAGAACCCGGCACTCGGTTACAAGCAAGGTAAATGGCGCGGCTGGGGGATGAAATCCACGCTCAATGGCAAACTCACTCCCGTTTGCGCCGGCATGCGTTCACCCAGCGGACTCGGTGCCAACGCCAACGGCGATATGTTCTACACCGACCAACAAGGCAACTGGGTCGCTACCAATTCATTGCATCACATGCGGAGCGGTGCATTCTTTCATCACGCCGAAGCACTCGCGTCGATGAACCAACCGGACTCTCCGATCCAAGGCATCGAAAGTGTTCCGGACGGCTTGCCGCTCGCTCAAGCCCTCGAGAAATTTGCCCAGCTGAAACCGCCGGCGGTCTGGTTCCCTTACAAGAAAATGGGCCAGTCGGCGACCGATATCATGCTGGACGACTCCGCAGGCCGATTCGGACCGTTCACAGGCCAATTGTTGATCGGCGAGTTCACACAGGCCGCGATCAATCGCGTCTTCCTCGAGCAAGTCGACGGCGAATACCAAGGCGCTTGTTTTCCATTTCGCAGCGGCTTCGCGTCGGCAGTCCTTCGGATGATGCAGGGTCGCGATGGAAGCGTCTTCGTCGGTTTGACCAACCGTGGCTGGAGCAGTCTCGGAACCGCTGCGTATGGACTGCAGCGGCTTGTGTGGACGGGCAAAATCCCGTTCGAGATTCAAGAGATGCGAGCAATGCCCGACGGATTTGAGCTGAAATTCACCTTACCGGTTGATCCCGTGTCAGCCGAGAACCTCAATTCGTACGTCATGAAGCGATACACGTACCTTTACCATGCCACGTATGGCAGCGACGAGATTCAAACGAAGGCCCTGACCGTGAAATCCGCAAGTGTCTCAGCCGACGGTCTCTCGGTTCGATTGGTTATTGACGACTGTAAAGAGATGTTTGTACACGAACTCGTGGCAGACGGGATTCGCGATACGAACGGGATGCCTCTAGTGCATCCGCAAGCGTACTACACGCTCAATCGAATTCCGAAGTAGCTCTGCTTGGCTGGTTCTTCCTTTTGCCCCCGACATACAAAATGATACTTTCCATCAAGAGTTGTTCGCATTGACCCGATCTACCGTGGTGGGGATGATACGATTATTCCGTTACTATTGATTCCAGCGATTTGCCGTCACGCGACACCCGAGGCCGTCATTAACGTGTTTTCTGACTTCTCCCGAAGAATAACGCTGCTCGCGTTCATCGTTCACGCGGTGTTGGGATGTTGTTGGCACCACGCACATGCTGCGCCCGGTGATTGCTGCGTGAAACAATCTGCAATATCGAGCACGGTTGAAACGGTTGAAGCACACGATCATCACGGTTGCCACCACGGCCACCATGAGGACAAAGCGACGCCTGCTGGTTCAATACTCAGCGACGCGTCGCCGTGCGGTGACTCGCACGAGTGCCATGAAGGCAACTGCCTTTACGTGAAAGCACCCACACCAGAACCCCTTGAAGAAAGTGCTTCTGCGGTGAGCGTTCGCGTTCATGCCTCATCGATTGAGTTTCATCACGCAGCGGATTCTAAAACGCGTGCTTCTCTGCGTCCGCACTTCGTTGCTGGATGTGTCTCTGCGCCCGCTCTCTGCGCGCAACTGCAATCTTGGCAGATCTAGCCAGTCTCTCGTGATGTTTGATCGCTAGCCGAGGGCCTTCGTAGCCATGCGGCGTCCAGCTTTCGCGATCACCCACAGCTAGCGTTTTAAGTTCGCTTAATCAACACGCCGCCGCTTCATACCCGGCTGCCGATCCGTTCATTCTATGTTCGTTTATTGAGTTCGTTCCATGCGCATGAATGTTTCGAAACTGCCTTGGCCCGTCATCCGAATCGCTGGCGGCATTGCCATTGCGATCGCTGCTTGGACAACACACAACGCATGGTGGCCGCCGCTATCAACTTGGGTCGATTCGACGCTCGTTGCCCGGCGTAGTGTTGCAGTAGATCCTGAAGCGGTTCACGAAGCCCCCGGTAATGATCCGCATGCCGACATCGATCACGCCGGGCACGATCACGCCGAACACGAAAACGGCCAAGCGGAGTCGATGTCGCTACAGCTCACACCCCAAGCCAAACGAAATCTTGGCCTGACGGCTGAGCATCTGTTGCCGATCGCTCTAGAAACCTATCGCCGATCAATCACCGTTCCAGCGCTCGTGGTTGCAAAGCCCGGACGTTCATCGATAGTCGTTTCCTCACCGCTCAATGGCGTCGTCACCCACGTCCACGCCGTAACGGGCGAGGCCGTCATGCCTGGCGAACTTCTATTCGAAGTACGGCTGACGTATGAAGATCTTGTCGAAACGCAAACTGCATATTTGAAAACTATCAGTGAATTGCAAGTTGAAGAACGCGAGATCGATCGACTCGAAGAGGCAACCCGCTCGGGTGCCGTTTCGGGTAAACAACTCTTGGATCGCCGTTACGCGAAAGAGAAACTCGAAGCGTTCGCGAAATCACAACGAGAAGCCCTCCGACTGCACGGACTGTCCGATCGTCAAGTGGATGCGATCGGAATCGACGGGAAATTATTGCGGGATCTGCAAATCGTCGCGCCAGACGTCGACCGGCACGATGAAGATGAGGAGCTCCGACTCAGCCAAAACGTGATGCGAAGTGTTGGATACGTTCACGCGATTGCTGATTCGAAATCCGTTTCAAATGACCACGACGCAAAGCTACTTGTCATGGACGATCTGATGATTCACAAAGGACAAGCCATCACTGCCGGCGACAAACTGTGTGCGTTGTCCGACTTTAGCCAGCTGTTTGTGGAGGGAAAGGCGTTCGAAAGCGACGTCACCGCAATCGCGCAAGCGGCCAAGGAGAACTGGACGATTGATGCTGCGATTCGAGGCTCCTCCGGTCTCGAGATGGTCCATGGATTGAAACTCGCATTCGTTTCCAACTCGATCGATCCGCAATCTCGCACTCTCTCGTTGTTTGTTGAGTTGCCCAACGAGATCGTCCAAGACACCACGAATTCCGAGAATCAACGTTTTATCTCGTGGAAGTTTCGTCTCGGCCAAAGGTTGGAATTGCAAATCCCTGTGGAACAGTGGGACAACCAAATTGTCTTGCCCGTGGATGCGGTGGTCAAAGAAGGCGCCGATTGGTTCGTGTTTGCCCAAAATGGCAAGAACTTTACTCGAGTCCCTGTCCACGTGCGTCACCGCGATCCGATGTTCGTCGTGATTGCTAACGACGGCTCGATCTACCCGGGCGATGTGATCGCGAGAAAGTCAGCTCACCAAATGCAGATGGCCATCAAGAACAAATCAGGCGCCGCCGTCGATCCCCACGCTGGGCATAGTCATTGAGTTTGAGTAGGGAAATGGAGAATGGAGAATGCAGGTGCGCGAAAAATGAAACTTGTTGCTTCATGCGAAAGGTAGATCGATGGCTTTGTATAAGAAACATACCGACCTTCCTGTGTATCAGGCAGGGTTTTCAGCAGCGATGGAAATATTCCAAATCAGCAAGGGCTTTCCAAAAGAAGAAACATATTCTCGCACGGACCAAATTCGCCGGTCGTCGCGAAGCGTATGTGCAAATGTGGCTGAAACTTGGCGGAAACGACGCTCTGAAGCCTTCTTCGTTAGCACACTGAACATCTCCGAAGCCGAAGCCGCCGAAACTCAAACCTGGCTCCAGTTCGCTGTTGAATGCGGATACATCTCCGCAGACCAAGCGCGCCCGCTTTATCAAAAGTATGACGAATTCCTAGCGCAGCTCGTTCACTTGATCGAATCTCCCCAACCGTGGCTCCGGAAAAAGTAGCCTTGCGCGCTGAAACCCATCGTCCATCGTCCATCGTCCATCGTCCATCGTCCATCGTCCAT
>JBGSNA010000366.1:0-25934 GCA_041739875.1 Pirellulaceae bacterium | reverse complement strand
ATGGTCCCATCGACTTAATCCGACGCGATTCGCATTGCTCGGCGGTGAGCCGTTGCTCAATCCTGCGATCTTGGAGCACATTCAACTAGCGCGACAACACTGGTACGACAGTGAACTGATGCTGGTCACCAATGGATTCTTCCTACACCGCTTCTCTGAGTTGCCGAAGGTTCTCGTTGCTGCAGAGTGCCAACTTGAAATTAGCCAGCATGGAACACATCAAGACTACCTCAAACAGTTCCGCGAGGTGAAGGCGATAGTGTGGACTTGGCGTAAGCAGTATCCCAAGCTTCGCATCAACATTCGCAAATCGCACAAAGGCTGGATGCGGCAATACAACATCGTTGATGCCAAGCCGATGCCATTCAATTCCGATCCAGACGCCGCATATCGCGTCTGTATGCAGCGAACTTGCACTCAGCTTGTGAATGGCTGCCTCGCGAAATGTCCCGCACTCGCATATTGGACACAGCTAGAGACAAAAGCCCGCCTCGAATCCATTTCGGAGTGGGATTTGTTCCGTGATTACGAAGCTTGCCCGAAAACCGCGAGCGACGACGAGCTTCGCTCATTCCTTGAATCCAAGTCCATTCCCCAATGCGCGTTGTGCCCTAGTAAGCGAGTCGCGTTCCATCATCCCAGTCCCTTGCAAAGGAGTAACTTGCAATGATTGATAAGTTCCGTCCCAAGATGCCGCCATACCCGTTTATTCCACCCTTCGATCCGCCGGACGAAGAGCCGCCGTACATCCCACCGGACAATTCCAGCTCGGACGACGAGGCCGACGGTTCGTCAAGCGAAGATCCTGGCCCGCGTCCACCATGGTGGCCTGAGGATTGGCACTGGCCGCCACCACCAGACGAACCAGTGGTTATTGAAGCGCCGCCACCGCTACCCAACATCATCTGGCCGCGACTACCGCCAGATCATCCTTATCACCTGCCACCAAGTTATCACTATCCCGATAATCTGCCCGAAGGACATCCAGGATACTATTATCCTGGGATGCCACCGTATCCGGTGGACGCTTCGTAGCTGAGGCTTGCACTTAAATGATCAACAAGTCAGCCACGATTGACTGGCTTGCGTGCATCTCTAATCGCCATACGCCCGGTTGACGATCGGTCAGCAGAGTCAAGAAGGCGGTTACACAGCCGAGAGGGTGGTGAAATGGTTGTCTAGAGCGATACCGAGGCTGCACCATGAATCAATCCGGTGGTTCGTGACTGGACGAATGCAACGATATGATGCGGCAAGTCACGGTCTTGGATAGGCAATTTTAATGTGACTTCACCGCGTGCTGCGATGGCGTCGGTCGTGTGAAAGTCTCGAACGACGTTGAAGTGATGCAAGGTTTTGCCTTGGTTCTCGCCGGCCTTAACCTGAGTGGTAAGGTCGTCTCGAACAATCGCAACTAACACGATGTCGTCATCCTTTGCGTTCGTCACGGTCCAGTTCGCATGGACAACGTTGCCATCACGCTTTGCGGTGACGTCGATCGTTCCAGTCGCATTAGCAGCCAATGCCGATGTTAATTCAAAATCGCTCTTGGCGCGGTCTGCTCCGTTGAACTCGGCCTTGCCGTTGATAATCATCTGTGGCGTGTAGACAGAACGATTGCCGAACTGATGAGCGTAGTCGTTTTGTCGTGCGGTCGCGGACGCATTGCTGGCGACATCAATCCAGCCAAGTCGATCCCAGTAGTCGATGTGAAAGTCGAGGGCGAAAACGGTTGTACCATTTGACTTTGCGTCTTGCGTAATGCGACGAAGTTTCGCTTCGGCGGGCGGGCAACTGCTGCAACCCTCAGAAATGTACAGTTCGACGACCGCGAAGCTTGCTGGTTTACTCTTCGCTTCCTTGACTGGTCCTGCCATCGCGGGGCCACCATTTGCAACACGCAGAAAAGTCGCAATCGCAATTATGCTCATCGCTACAAAACCGCTACCAAAAATCAGTCGAGTTTTCAAACCAGCCATTTTCGATCTCCTGTGCGTAGATGCTGAGAGAACGAACTGTTCTCAATGCATCTGAGACGTGACGAAGATGGAATCGCTTACTTACAAATCGCTAGATTTCGATGGCGATCGACTCGTCCAATGGATGTGACTGGCATGCGAGGATAAATCCTTCGGACTCTTCGGATTTGGTAATTGCGTCGCGGCTGTCCATTTTCACGCGGCCCGAAGTGCATCGTACTTTACACTGACCACAGATACCGCTGCGGCATTCCCACGGCAAAGAGACGCCGGCTTTTTCAGCGGCCTCGAGGATTGTCGTTGACGAATCAATTTCAACCATGCGTCCCGAAGTCGAGAATGTGACGGTCGCTGTCTGTCCGTCGGCCAATGTCGATGCCAAGGTACCAATCGAACCATTGCTCATCGGATCACTGGCAACCATCACCGCTGTCGCCTTAGGCGAAACAAACTCCTCGGTCGAAACATTGTCGCCAGGGATACCGAGTGAAACAATCGCTTTGCGAACGGCTTGCATCATCGTATCGGGTCCGCAAAGAAAGATCGGCAAGTGTTCAAAGTTGTTAATGAATTGACTCAAACCGTCAGCATTGATGCGGCCAGACTTGTCTTGCCATCGGCTCGCGGGGACATCGCTGGGCGTTTTCGGAAGCGATTGGCTGTAGTAATTAAGTACCTGCACGTTTTCGAATCGATGTGCCAAAAAGTTCAGCTCTTTGGCATAAATCATGTCGTCAGCGGATCGCACCGCGTTGACAAAATAGATCGTGCCGCCCCACGCTTGGTCGGTCAGGTTTCGCAAGATGGACATCAATGGCGTGATGCCGACACCGCCGGAGATCAATACAACCGCCTCCGCCTTCAGGTCATTAAAGAAGAACTTCCCCGCCGGAGCTCCCACGCGGATGGAATCGCCCGCTTTGAGTACGTCGTGCATGAATCGCGACGCCGCGCCCTCAGGATTTCGCTTGATTGTCAGCTCGACGTGGCCACGCTGGGTCGGCGACGAAGCGATCGTGTACGAACGTTTGACGGTTTTCCCATCAATGCTGAGCTTGAGATTCATGTACTGCCCAGGCTGGTGAACAAACGGGATCTCACCGCCGCCCGGCATAACGAAGCGGAATGTTTTAACATCGTGAGTTTCGCGACGGATGTTTGCAACGACTAAATCACCACTCCAAAACTTTCGTGCAATACTGGGTGCCGCGACCGCGTTCGATTTTGCTTTAGCCGCCCCTCGGCGAAGGTCAAGGTAGTGTTTGACACTGCGAAACCCGAGAATCGGCGTCAACACGGCGGCGAAGGCCAAGGGTTGACGAACGTCACTCTTAACCAGCATATAGTAATGGACTACGCCTAAAATTGCCGCCGCATACGCAAGTCGATGCAAAAGCTTCCATTTCATAGGCCCAAGCTTCCGGATCATCGCGTTCGTGCTCGTCAAAGCAAGAGGCAACATCAACGTGACGGCAATGAAACCAATCAGCAAGAATCGTCGTGAGAGAATTTCCTCGACGGTACTGCTAACGCTTCCCATTCGATCGAATATCACATAAATACCAAAATGAAGGGCTGCATAGGCAAAGCCGTACAGCCCCAGGGCACGTCGATAAGCGATAAGACTGTTCCAGCCTGTCAGCGTTCGCAGCGGTGTAACAATCAACGAAATGAACAGAAAAATCAGCGAAAGAATCCCAGTGGTGTGCAGTGCGTTGTTGACACCGTTAGCACCAAGTTGGCCTTGCCATGTATCCCAACCGAGCATCAGGAGCGGACCGACTCCAGCTAAAATCACGAGATTGCGATAGTAAGAAATATTCATCGTGTATAAATCAATAGCTAAATGTTGACAGACAGATCGAGACCTTCGTACAGCGACGCTACTTGAGCTTCGTAGCCGTTGAACATTAGTGTTTGTCGGCGACCGGTCTCCCCAATTCTTTGCTCGGTTGCTTGGCTCCAGCGTGGGTGCGGAACATTCGGGTTGACATTGGCAAGGAAACCATACTCCGCTGGTGCGTAACGATTCCAGCTCGTTGGTGGCTCATCAGAGAGTAGTGTGATCTTCACGATCGACTTGATGCCTTTGAATCCGTACTTCCAAGGCGTAACGAGCCTGACTGGTGCACCGTCCTGGGCGGGAAGTTCTTTACCGTACAGACCGACGGCGAGAAGCGTGAGCGGATGCATCGCTTCATCCATGCGCAAACCTTCCACGTAGGGCCACTGAAGAACGGTTGTCTTTTGCCCTGGCATCCGCTCCGGATCGTACAGCGTCTCGAAAGCAACATACTTCGCTTCGCTCATCGGTTCGACGGCATCGATCACATGCGATAGTTGGAGTCCTGCCCAGGGAATCACCATCGACCACGCTTCGACACAACGCATCCGGTAGATGCGTTCTTCGATCGGGCCCAGCGACTTGAGTTCAGGCATCGTGAACGTGGTTGGTTTGTGGACCATTCCTTCGACGCGAATTTGCCAGCCGGTCGTGTCGAAGTTCTTGGCCGTCTCGGCGACCGCGTTTTTGTCGGTCGTGAACTCGTAGAAGTTGTTGTAGGAGATGATATTTGACTCGCTCGTCATCGGCTCGTCGACAAAGTAGCCAAGCTCCCGTCGTTGGTCCTGGGTCAATTCAACGGAAGTCAAATCAGCGATTGCGGCGGTCTCGAGTTCCATCTTGCGAACTGGATTGAACCATCGGTACAGCCCAGCCGAAGCGGCCAGCGTCCCAACGGCTCCGACCCCCTGGAGAAACCGCCGACGGTTCGCGTAAAGCGGATAGGGCGTGACTTCGCCGCGAAGGTCGCTGCCGGAATAGTTCTCGCTCAAGTGGATGGCTCCTGGTGAAAGCGATGGAAATCAAACGTTTATCGTGGGCGTTTTCGCCAGACTTGTCCTCTACCAAAAGGTAGACGCCGCCAGTCGCCGGAACCTTACCTCCCGTCCACGAATTTCAAGAAAGGCTTACGGTAAGGTGACTTGAGCATGATCGCCATCTACCAAAAGACAGAGCCGGAATAGGCCTTTTGGCATATTTCGTGATCGGCCATCGTCGTTAATCTCAAAAGGCAATCTTAATTTCGGATTGTCGCTGTTCCTGCCGATCCGAGTTGCCAGTCACCTTTGGAGATGAAGTTACGATGAAAGTTCACCGCCACGTTCTCAGTATTGTCGCAATCACGATTGCCGCAAGTTCACTCTCGACCAGCTTTGCTCAACCTCCCGCCACGTCACCCAAGCCGAGTGGTTCGGTTGCCGCGATGATGCACGACGACCACATGATGCATCCGATGGCGAAAGGCGCGATGCAGATGGACAAGGCTCGCGAAATGGCGTCGCCCGCGATGGTGAAGAATGCAGGCGAGTCCATGATGGCTCACGACGACATGCCGATGATGATGGCTCACGAGATGTCGATGGCCGCAACCATGGCAAAGCCGCAAGCCATGACCATGGTCGCTGAACATGCGAGCATGATGACTCCGGCTGGCGCACCGATGGTGACCGACGACGAGATCAAGAATGCCATTCGAAAGGTATTCAGCGATCCGGCACAATTCCAAGCGTTGCTACAAACCATGATCGCTCGCGAAACCGCATCGGCGATGATGGCGAGTGCTCCTGCAATGGCAGCGCCGATGATGGCATCCGAACCCGCGATGATGATGCAAGCGAAAGAATCGATGATGATCGACAAAGCAACGATGACGAGTAACCTCGCCAAAGAAATGATGATTCTGGCGATGGCGAAAGACGAGAAGATTATGGCCGCTGTCAAGTCGCAAGCGATGGCCACCACCATGCCTGCCGTAAAGGGCATGATGAAGGACGAGAAGATGATGATGGCTGAAAAGTCGATGGCCACTCCAGCCATGCAAACGGGCATGATGCAAGACGCCATGATGCGCACGATGGCTCAACCCGCGATGGCCGCGCCCGCGATGAAAAATTAGTTAGCCTCTGATAATTATCGGCGGTCTGCTCGAAACCTAGTCTCCGTACCATCGAGCAGACCGCTAGTGAAGCTAAACCGATCAGTGAAACGAATTACGTCTAGACAATTTTCCACGCCGCACGATGTAGGGACGGAAGCGATCTAGAGAACATTTCCAAGAACCCTACCTTAAGAGAGACTTTTCGCAATGAAACGTCGTGATTTTGCAATCTCTGGCTCCCTTGCCGCTGTATCGGTTGCGTTAGCGACGACTACAAGTTCGGCCCAATCACCTAATTCGCAAACCGTTCTTGGAAAATTTAATATCTGTATCGCGGCATGTCAAAGCTGCGTCCAGCACTGCAGCGAATGCGCGATGAGCTGCGTTGACCATATCGCTGATGGACATCGTTCGCATCTGGCGACAATGAAGTTATGCCTCGACTGTGCCGACGTCTGCGAGGCAACCGCGATCATCATCAGTCGTGGCGGTCCATTGACCGAACGGATGCGTCAAACATGTGCCGATGCTTGTAGGATGTGCGCGGAATCATGCCAAGCAGGTGACGCGACGATGAAGGCCTGTGCCAAGGCGTGTGAAGAGTGCGTTGCCGCTTGTGTGGCCTAAGTGGTTGCAACGATGGCGCTAAGCAAGCTAATTGGTTGAGTCACTCGTTAATTTACATGATCACGCTTCGTTCTTAGTTCATCAAGTTGACTATGCATACAACATTTTTAGCGACTGATCCATCGATCGACAATCGACATTGCAAGGAGCTTAATTGCTTTATGCAAGGCTTGATGCGTCGAAATCCCGGCGAAGAAGTCTTTCATCAAGCGGTTCGTGAAGTTGCGGAGACCATTCTTCCGTTTATTGATGAGAATCCAAAGTATCGAGAAGCTCAGATTCTTGAACGAATGACGGAGCCTGATCGCGTCGTTATTTTCAGGGTGACTTGGGAAGACGACGCTGGAAACATTCGAGCGAATCGAGCCTGGCGAGTGCAGTTCAATAACTCGATCGGACCTTACAAGGGCGGTTTGCGATTCCATCCCGACGTCGCACTTAGCACCTTAAAGTTTTTGGGATTTGAACAGACGTTCAAAAACAGCTTGACCGGATTGCCAATGGGCGGTGCAAAAGGGGGAGCTAACTTCAATCCCAAGGGCAAGAGCGATCGAGAGGTGATGCGATTCTGCCAATCGTTGATGATCGAACTGCATCGACATATCGGCGAAGACACTGACGTTCCCGCGGGGGACATCGGCGTCGGTGGGCGCGAGATCAGCTATCTATTTGGTCAGTACAAGCGACTATCGAACCGGTTCGTCGGCACACTGACTGGAAAAGGATTGTCATTCGGTGGCAGTCTGATTCGCACAGAGGCAACCGGTTACGGGTGCGTGTACTTTTGCGAGAACATGCTCAACCGTATTGGGGACAGCGTTCGTGGAAAGCGGATTGCGGTTTCGGGAAGTGGCAATGTCGCGCTGTATGCGATCGAGAAAGCCACGGAACTGGGCGGCATCGTGGTAACTGCCTCCGATTCGTCCGGATACATCTATGACGCTTCTGGTATCAATGAAGAAAAGCTCGCGTACTTGAAGGATCTGAAAGAGGTTCGTCGGGGTCGGATCGAAGAGTATGTTCAGCATTACCCATCAGCTCAATTTCAGTCCGGTCGGCCTTGGCAAGTTCCTGTTGAGATCGCCTTGCCTTGTGCGACGCAAAATGAAATCGATGCCGAGGACGCAAAATCGATGCTTGCGAATGGTGTGAGAGTTGTCTGTGAAGGTGCAAATATGCCCACGGACTTGCAGGCATCGCGCCTGTTCGCATCCAAGCAGATTCTGTTCGGGCCAGCTAAGGCAGCAAACGCCGGCGGTGTCGCGGTATCCGGTTTGGAACAGTCACAGAACTCATTGCGACTTTCTTGGTCTCGGGAAGAAGTCGATACCAAGCTCAAAACAATCATGTCCGAGATCCATGCGAAGTGTGTTCGTTACGGAGCTCGCGAAAACGGTCACGTTGACTACGTCGCAGGTGCAAACATCGGTGGGTTCATCAAGGTCGCTGACGCAATGTTGGCTTACGGAGCAGTTTGATGACTGAAGATCAAGATTGGTTGGAACGCCTTCGCAGTTCCGATAATCAAGTTCGCGACGATGCGATATCTCAGCTTCGTGAGCTGCTTTTGCGTGGACTCAGCCGATCACTCACGAATCGATACGGACAACCGTTTTCGGCGGAGGATGTTGTTCAGGATGCATTGCTCAAGATCCTGCAATCGCTTGATCAATTCGAGGGCCGAAGCAAGTTCACCACGTGGGCAATGACGGTTGCTACTCGGGTTGGAATCAGTTCTCTGCGGCGCAAATATCATCGAGATGTTTCGATGGAAGCATTTAACGGTGACGACGGCTATCGCATCGACATTGCGATCGAAGCGTCGTCGGGTGTAGGCTCCGCTGAAGATCGCCAAGAACTGTTGACGACGTTGCAACAACTGATCGAAGACGTGCTCACTGATAAACAGCGGCTTGCGATGCGGGCGTTTCTGTCTGGTTTTTCCACGGATGGAATCGCCGAGCGAGTCGGTACCAATCGTAACGCTGTTTACAAATTGATTCACGACGCTCGCCTCAAACTGAAAGATGGTTTTGAGCGTGCTGGCATATCGGCGGAAGACATCAAAGCCAGTTTCGCATAAAGCAAACCACTATGAAGCTCAACTCACTGCAACTCACAAACCTGATCGATCTGATGGTAACCGCAAAAGCCGAGAGTATCGGCTGCGATGGCTGCTATGAACTCATGGACCAATTCGCTCAAGCTGAGCTGGACGGTCATACCGTCCCTGAGTCGCTTGAAATTGTTCGCACGCACCTAGAGCTGTGCAAGTGTTGTCGCGACGAGTATGCCGCACTGCTGACAGCCCTGCGAGCGATCTCAGAATAGATCGCCCGATTTCTTCAATCAGTGGCTCATCGATGGTGTTGCCATCGACGTATCAGCAACCATCGTACCTGCGGTCATTGCAGGACTCGCCGTCGTCATCGCGGAGTCGGTCATGGCCGGTACCGACATCGCAGGCTCGGTCATCATTGGTTGTTCCATTGAAGCTCCGGCCATTTGCTCGTTCATCGCCGGAACTGCCATCGCCACGTCAGTCATCATCGGTGCGGAGACTACAGGTCCAGCAATCATGGAATCAGCCATTGCCGGTTCGCTCATTGCAGGTTCAGCCATCATGGCATCGTCGTGCATTCCCTTTGCCATCGAATCCGACATCGTGACTACCATCGTGTCGGTTGGAGCGGGTTGAGTCGTCACGCGACCGCGTGTCGAAAGCCCGTAGGCGGCAGCAGAAACGGTCAGGGCAACAGCGATGGCGGCGGTGGTGAAGGTCTTTTTCATCTTCTTTTCTTTCAAATCATTCGGTTTTCTCGTCCGCAGATCGACATGATCGCGGTAACACTGAATGGATGCTGCTAGCGGCTCAGGTCTTACCGAAGGATTCGGAAATTTTTTTGGATCGGGTAAAGTTTGCTCAAGAAACTATCTTTTCGGAACGGCGTGCCAATTGATCCCCAGGTCGTTGGCCGCCTTACTCTATGTCGTTCCACAACGTTTCTCGAATGCCGTCTACTTCGGACCGATTCCTGTGTTTCCGACCTTTAGTAAGGATTGGTACCGCCGCTGCGTCTGAGGAGTGTTGATTCAAACACCTTCACGACTCAGGAGACCGTCCCATGCTACGCACGACCATCGCAATCTCAGCTCTGCTAACCGTTTTCACGACGAGCGTTACGCCGATACTCGCCGACGATAACGCGAGTCAAGACGTTCGCTTTGAGCGACAGCATTTTACCGTCGAGCGATACCACGGCATCGTCTACATCGACGGCGTTTCGTCCAAACACTCCAAAACAGATAACGCTCAGTACGTCGATCTCATCACAGCCTTTGACGGGGTTGAATTCAAAACCGACCATGACGTTTTGAGCTGGGTCTGCACGCTGCACGGCAAACGCACTTACACCTACGACAACGTCATTCGCAAGGACGACCTCGGCAACGAAACGGTAAAGCCGCTGGTTCTGCTATCGTCCGAGGAGCGATTGCAAGTCGATCCATTGTGGCGAGCCTGGCTCGCGGCCGAGGCAGAATCTGCGCGGGTTGCTGAGCAGCAACGAATCGCTTACGAATCAGAACAATCTCGATATGCCGCGCAGCAGGAAACGGCCAACCAGTTGGCTGCTGCGACTCAGGCGGCCGCTAACTCGCTCGCCGTCGCAAGCGGTGAGACAAGCCTATGGGAAGTCGAACTGATTCCTCAAGGAAGTGGATCGTTCGGCAGCTATAGCAGCCAAAGCGGAGCCGGCACTTACCTCGTCGGGTACTATCCAGCCGGAGTGACCGCCAACTTTGGCGAAGCGTACTTCACGAACGACTTCTCAAACCACAAATACGTCCGCACGTACGGTAGGTCGAGCGACTATGCCTCGTCGCAAGCCCTCTCAAACAATCCCGGCTATCGCACCGGCAGCATCCGAAAACTGGCCGGGTACTGATGATTCTGGGCATAACCTGCAGGGCGTAAATCCTACGGTTTTACGGCACCGAACGGCTCACGCCGTTCCGCTACAGAAAGCTCCCAGTTGTCACTCAGCCCTTTTCGCCAAATTGTCGCGAAGCTGAATCCAAGCTGGCTTGCTCGTTCCATCATTCTTTTGAAGTCCCAAGGTGCCCAAGTATCCAGCGAACGCGGGCAAGTCGACGCGGTAGTATTTCGTCATCGCATCGACTTCAGCTTGGGAAAGATCGCACGTCCACACAAAGTTGATCACGGGAACGTCGTCGATGTGTTTGTCCCAAGCGACGAACATCGCGTCGATGAATTCGGCTTGGCGGTCGAGCGAGCTGCCGCATTGGCTACCACTCGGGTAACCGGCTTCGAGCAAATGAACCGGCTTACCGTTTGCCGCTTCGATCATTTTGGCAAAATCCAGCTCGATGCTTGACGGGGGTCGCACTTGAAAGGATTCGTCGAGCGGATAGTAGGTCAACATGCAAACGTCCGCCGACTCTTCGAGTCTGTCGAATGTGCTCTTCGCCTCGCCGACTCGTCCGTTAAACGTGATCTTCACGCCGACTGGAATGTTTGAATGCTTGGCGAGAATATGGTTGCGGACTGATTCAAAAAAAGCGGTGTAGCCCTCTATTACGTCAGGGTGCGATACAAACCAAGCATCAACTTCATTTCCGATCGAGATGGATTGAATGGTCGCAGCTGGAAGTTGATCGAGGGTCCAGTCTGCGAACTTGCAGAATGATTCGATGCGCTCCGGCGAGTCCCAAGCAAAATCTTGCAGATGAGCTGGCACACGAAGCAAATTGGTGTCGATCGGATTGAGCGAAAGCACGATCGAGGTATCGAGGGCCGGGTAAACCTGGTTCGCCATCGCCGCAAATTCGCTCTTAAACTTTTTGGGTTCAGTCTCCACTTCGTCCCACTGCTGAGGAAGTTCGATGAACTGAATGCCAGCGTTCTTCGCGGACGCAAAGGCAAGCTCGTAACCGACGGTTCCCTCGGTGACACCAAACCCGAGTTTGCGATCCGGCCTGGTGCCAACAGGAGGATCAACGAATCGCGAATTGCAGCCCACGCAGCAGATCGCTACGAGCCAATGGGTTATCGATCTATGGAAAGATGTGAGCATCGCATCATTTTACGCTCTTCCGTTATCGGATTGAACCGCTTGCTCGTTTCAAACCCAGCGTGAATCGCCAAATCCCGCTCTACCCTCGGGGCACCATCAAATCGGAGTCAATCGTAGAAAATCCTGTTCCGAACCGATGCGGAAGGTAAGCGCAACGATCGTCGATGCGTCTGAGGTGTGTTCCCAGTTTTTAGCACCACACTTTGGAGATAGTTCAATGTCCACAATCGTTACCGCTTTCACCGTTCCCACCCGCGAATCCGTTTCCCCTGCCAATCAAGGCATTTTCGACCAGCTCAAAAAGGGCCTTGGGATGGTTCCCAATCTTTACGCTACCCTCGCCCACAGCGAGACGGCTCTAGGCGATTACTTGACGCTGCAGAATCGCAAATCGTCGCTTTCGGCGAAACAGCGTGAAGTTATCAACTTGGTCGTCAGCCAAGTCAACGAGTGCCAATATTGCTTGGCCGCACACACGGTCCTCGGCAAAATGAAGGGCTTTACCGAAGAACAAGTGATCGAACTGCGTCGAGGCCATGCAAGCTTTGACTCCAACTTGGACACGCTTGCACGCTTCGTGAAATCCGCCGCCGAAAATCGTGGCAAGGTGTCTGACACCGAACGAGCCGAATTGCTCGACGCTGGCTTCACGCAAGAAAACGTGGTCGACATTGTTATCGCCATCGCCGACAAGATCGTCACCAACTACTTGCACAACATCACTGAAGTGCCAGTCGATTTCCCAGCCGCACCAGCGATCTGAACATCGAAATCCCCAATGGAATCCTTCACCATTACGCAGGCTTCGATCGATGCACGTGTCGTGCAATTCAACGAAGCTTGCTGGTGGCAAGATAAAAACTTAACACAAGCAACCAATTCAAATGACCACTCAAACATTACCTACCGGAAGCGACATTCAGGCGGAAGTCGCTCGTATCGCGACGCAGAACTCCGGACGACCCTTCGCAAACACATTGTCGGCTGTTGCGAACTACTTCACCACCGAAGTCTTCACCGCAGAGCAGGTCCGCCCGGCAAAAGCGGCGATTGAAGCTGCGATTGCCGCCGACATCATTTCCCAAATCAAGACCGTCGGCGAGAACGTAAGCGACTTTACGCTTCCCGACGCCGACGGTCACTCGGTCACCCTCGCAACGCTGCTCGGCGGTGGGCCAGTCGTCGTCGTGTTCTATCGCGGCGAGTGGTGTCCATACTGCAACCTTCACTTGGCTCGATTCCAGCAGCACCTAGATGAAATTAAGGCATTCGGTGCAACGCTCGTCGCGGTCTCACCACAATCGCCAGACCACAGCAGCAACGTGCAGAACAATAATTCACTTGGCTTTCCAGTGCTCAGTGACATTGGCAGTCATGTTGCTCAACAGTTCGGAGTCGCCTACCGCGAACCGGCTGAAATGGCGGAGCTGCACGATGCGTTCGGTATAAACCTAGCAGACTTCAATGGTGGCGATGGTGAAATGCTTCCGATTCCAGCAACGTTCGTCTTGCGTCAAGATGGAACGATCGCATGGGTCAACGCGGACTTTGACTACACGAAGCGAAGCGAGCCAAAAGATGTTCTTGCTGTTCTGAGTCAATTGTCATGAGCAAGCGGACTTTCATTGTCACCGGTGGAACCAAAGGCATCGGGCTGGCAGTAGTTCGGCGACTGAATGCTGCTGGCCATCGGGTCATTGCGATCGCGCGAACTCCGCCCAAGGAACCTATCCCAGCCGAGTTTGTGAGTATCGATCTTGCGGACGCCACTGCTACTCAAGAAGCAATTGACCGATTGAAGCAATACGAGCAAATCGACGGAATCGTCAACAAAGTTGGCTTGGTTCGTCCAGCGGCTTTAAGTGATGTCAACTTCGAACATCTGTTTGAGGTCTTGAATGTCAACTTACGAAGCGCGTTGCAGATCACACAGGCTTTCGTTCCGGGAATGACGGAACGTGGTTGGGGGCGGGTCGTCAATATCTCATCGTTGACGGTGCTTGGTATTGCTCAACGGACCAGCTATGCGGCGGCGAAGTCGGCGATAATTAGCTTCGCTCGAACCTGGGCGCTGGAATTGGCTCGAACGGGCATCACCGTTAACTCCGTAGCTCCAGGGCCGACGGAAACAGAACTTTTCCGCGAGAACAACCCGCCAGGTAGTGAAGGAGAATCACGTTATCTGTCGGCTGTCCCCATGGAGCGATTCGGAAAGCCCGACGAGATCGCTGCGTCGATTTGCTTTCTGTTGTCCGATGACGCGGCTTTCATCACCGGACAGACGCTCTTCGTCGATGGTGGTGCAAGCGTCGGGCGATTGTCCGTTTAGTGAAACAACGAGTAAACCGATCAAGGAGAAAATTGTGTTTGATCAATACTATTACCTGGATTGGCTTGCGATGATTCTGTCGTTGATTGCCGTCTGGTTGCTGGGCAACCAGAGTCGCTGGGGATTCGCATCCTTTGTCCTTGCAAATCTCATCTGGTTAGTTGTTGGTTCCATGGCTGGCAGCTACGGAATCGTCGTAGGTAATGTCGTGTTCCTAATCATGAACACTCGTGGCTTCTTTCGCTGGAAAGAGGCCACAATTATCAACAATCGGGTTACAGGAGTCATTGTATGAACGAAAACGAATTGCTGTTTAGTCCTCTGAAGCTTGGTGCCATTGAGACGCCACATCGCGTATTCATGGCTCCTTTGACTCGCGGACGCTCGACCCAACGTGTTCCCAACGCTTTGATGGCCGAGTACTACACTCAGCGAGCGTCGGCTGGGCTGATCATTTCCGAAGCGACTGCAATCAGTGAACAGGGGTACGGCTGGAACGGTGCTCCTGGTATCTACACCGATCAACAGGTTGAGGGCTGGAAGATTGTGACCGAGCCCGTCCACAGGTCGGGTGGTCGAATGTTCTTGCAGCTCTGGCACATGGGCCGCGTTTCGCACCCAGACTATCAAAACGGCGAACCGCCGGTCGGCCCCAGTCCTGTTGCGGCCACAGGTGAAGCACATACTCCAACTGGCAAGAAGCCCTACGTGGTGCCGCGTGAATTGTCTAAGTCCGAAATCGCTTCCCTCGTCGATGACTATGCAAGAGCCACTGTCCGCGCTCGCAGAGCAGGTTTTGACGGCGTTGAAATTCACGGGGCTAACGGCTACTTAATTGATCAATTCTTGCGTGATTCGTCGAACAGAAGAACGGATGAATACGGAGGCTCTGTCATCAATCGTTTACGATTCCTCAGAGAAGTTGTTCAGGCCGTCACTTCGGCCTGGGCGAGCGATCGAACGGGAGTTCGGCTAAGTCCTACCATGAACGGCAACGGCATGAGCGACACCGATCCGGTCTCGCTCTATTCCGAAGTCGCCAAGATGCTCTCGAGTTCGCACTTGGCCTATGTGCATACGGCGGAGTCGATTCGTCCAGGCCGATTGTTCAATCCCGATGCGCCACGAGTCACTCCGCACATTCGAGCGAACTACGATGGGATATTGATCACGAACGGCGGCTACGACAAACAGACGGCAGCCGAGGCGATTCGGACTGGAGCAGCGGATGCGATCGTTTTTGGTCAATCCTTCATTGCCAATCCTGACTTGCCCGAGAGAATTCGGATTGACGCGCCGCTCAATTCGCCTGTCCCCGTAACATTTTATGGGCCGGCCGACAGTGGTTACGTTGATTATCCATTTTTGAATGAGACACTTAACGCTCGCTCCTGATGCCAAAGTCTCGACTTGGTACACTTAAGCACAACGGACCGCTCAAGCTGTTTTTGCGGAACGGCGCAAGTCCGGTGCCGTGAAACCGGAGGGCTTGCGCCCTACCGCTACAACTCGATTTGGAGACTTGTTTGCGAACGGTCCCCTACGTTGGTGCAAAACTGATTGCGGGTTTGGATATGGACGATGGAGAGTTACTTTTCGAACGACTAAAAGCGGAGGGAGCGGTGCGCGATGACGCGATCACGGAACTTCGCGAGATTTTGCTGAGAGGTCTGAGCAAGTCACTCAATAATCGCTACGGCCAGCCGTTCAACGCCGAAGACATTGTGCAAGATGCACTCATTAAGATTCTCTCGTCGCTCGATAAATTCGAAGGACGAAGCAAGTTCACAACATGGGCGATGACAGTCGCAACTAGAATCGGAATCAGTGCCCTCAGGAGAAAGTATCACCGCGATGTCTCGATGGAGGCATTCAACACCAACGACGGTTACACGATTGAGATCGCGGTCGCCACCGAGACAAGCGTTTCGACAGCCGAGTCGAAGGGTGAAATCCTTGGCGTGCTTCAGCGTCTCATTGATACCGAGCTGACCGACAAGCAACGCCTAGCCACACGGGCGTTCCTTTCCGACTTTGCGACTGACGAAATTGCAGAACAATTGAACATGAATCGCAACGCCGTTTACAAACTGATTCACGATGCGAGGCTGAAGCTTAAAGACGGATTCGCTCGGGCTGGACTAACCAGCGATGATATATTCGAGGCGTTGGCATAGGACAAACAATCATGAAACTAAATCACCAACAAATATCGAACCTGATCGAACTGACCGTCACTGCCAAGAGAGATAGCCTCGGTTGCGATGGATGCTTTGAATTGATGGACCAATTTGCCCAAGCGGAACTCGATGGCATCGACGTTCCTGAAGCTCTGGAGTCTGTCCGCGTTCACCTAGAACAGTGCAAATGTTGCAAAGATGAATACGAAGCATTGATTATCGCGCTTCGTGAGATAAGGTGAGCAACGTGGATCGAATCTAAGCCGATCTATTTTGCGACGTTTAAATGGAATGTTGCTCGACCGCGTCGCAGATGACAGCTAACTCGTGACCGTCGCTATCTCCATTTGACCGGTCCGCAGGATTCAAATGCAACACCGTGAAACTGTGAACGTAAGTGTCGAATCGATGCGTTTGGAACCGATCAACATCATCTCTACGGACACAATCGCAACGGCCCTACTCTCGAATTTTGCTGATACACCTTTTGTTCTCGATGGAGTTGTATGCGCTTCCATCGAAGGTTTTTGCAGGGGCTGAAAGAGGAGAAGCCCGAGAAACAACAGCGTATCTTTTCTAAGCATGGCTTTGAAGCTAAACGCGCAGGTACCAAGGACCGAACTAATAAAGCTTGGCAAACCAAGAAGATCTGGTGGAATTCGCAGCCACTCGAGTATCATTCGACGGCGTACTATGCACTCGTTGAGCGGGCGCTTCGTGCAAAATTTGATCAGAATGAGGTTGCAAAATTAGCTCTCATTGCAACGTCGAATCACCCATTGATACATGACACTGGTAAACCTGAATCACCAAAAACGAGTCTCCCAGCAAAACGATTTATTGAGATACTCTGCTGGATTCGTCAAGAGTTCCAGATGCAATAGTCACGAGCAGCAGTTCTCGCTAAGTACATGTTTCAGCGCCTGCTGCAGAGGAAATGAATTTTTGAATTTGCTCCTCGTTGTAACCAAACCGCATGAGCATGAGGATTTCACGCCAGCGGCCTGAATGAGCATGGTCGCGATCGTGTCCGTAGAAAAGTTCAAGCAGCTTGTCCATGCCGGAAGATGGGCCGGCACTCCAGTGAGTCATCCATCCGGTTTCTAAGTACGCTTGACCGTAGGGCGTATGCGTTCCGTCGACCCCGGCGGGAGAATCGTCCAGCACATTTTCGTTTCCAGCCTGCGGCATCGCCGATGCTGTCGTCGCAATTATCGCGGCACGCAATGCCTCGATTTCCATCATGAGGTCGAGGACGATGCGCTCCAAGACTTCGAGGCGTCGCTCTGCCGTAGCAGGCTCAATCGATTCCGCTCGTAAATTCTCAATGTCGATCATGATTTTTTTACTCTGAAGTTAGTTGGCCAATTCGTCGCAATTGCGTTTTCGCCCGCCTGAGACCGTGAATTTTTTGAGTATTTTGGCAAGGAGCGATTTGCGTTTATTGTGTCAGCAACCCTCATCGCAGACAATGATTGTCGTGCTTTTCTTGTGCCGCTGTTCGCTGGGGGTTGAAACTATGCTTCAGAGTTCATCTTCAATATTTGGGAGCAGGTGGTCTTTCCACCTGCTGCAAATCTTTTTAGCAACGTGTGTTGTTTTCAATACTTCGGATGTCGTCTCCATCGCTCAGACACCGATCGTAGTCGATGACTCTGCTGCGAATGAGTCGGAATCTGTTGAAAGTCAGACCGCGAAAAAAGCAACCGCCGATTTGTTTCGTGCAGATGAACTTTTTGACGAAGAGAATTTTAGCGATGCGGCGGCCATTTACCGGACGTATTTGGAAACACACGACGATGTAACGGCGGACGATATTAATATTATCGATGTGAACGATACATACGGACAGCTCGCGTTGGCATGTTTGGAGATGAAGGATTTCGAACAAGCCCTATTCGCGTTAAACCGATTGTCGAAATCGCGACTCGATGATCCGCGAATTCTGGAGTGCCGAGTTGACTGTTACACGAGATGTCGACAATTCGCGCCAGCCCTCGACGAATTGCGAAGGCTGGTAGTACTCGAGCCGAATAATGTGGAGCACCGGATGCGCCTGGGCGGAATGCTG
Source organism: Pirellulaceae bacterium (assembly GCA_041739875.1). Lineage (GTDB taxonomy): Bacteria > Planctomycetota > Planctomycetia > Pirellulales > Pirellulaceae > JBBSJZ01. The sequence continues at coordinate 7,711 of JBGSNA010000366.1, read as the reverse complement.
GCGATGGGCGACGACATGCGTTTGCGTGACGGTGACGAATCGCTAAGTTTGTTAACCGAACTTGAAAGTCAGATCCCGGAGATTCCGATGATCGCTACTTTGATCGCGGCAGCTTCCGCAGAGAATCGCGACTTCAAGCGTGCCGTCAAAGTTCTGACCGATCATCTGAGCGACTTTCCACCTGACGAAGTCGGCGCAACTCGCAAAGAAATCGAACTGTACGAAGATGAGTTTCGCTTCCCGTCGTTTCGAGAACCGAAAGACGAGTTACTGCCAGAAAAAGTATTGGCCCTGGGAATGAACTCCACCGTGAAAATTCATTTTCGCGGCGATGCCGTGTATGAACTAACGCAGCAGGGAATTTGCCATCGGCGGCAAATCGAGCACGACGATTTTGGAACGGTGATCGACAGCCGAGGTGCCATCCTTGTCAGCTCATCCACTGTCACTGCGCCTTTGTTCAAAGAGGTTGACGTTGCTCCACCCCAAAACTCGACTTGGCTCGCGGATCCTGTGATCGAAGTGTTCAGCCTTCCCTCGGACAATCGCGAATCGCAATTGCTTGGCAATGCAGCGATCGTCGGAATCGATGAGGAGACCGGTTTGGCTGTGTTGCAGATTCAGCACAAACCTCGCATCGTATCGATCGAAAATCTGCGAGCGGTCTCGTTTCAACCAAGTTCATACGCGCAGGACTTTTCTAAACCCAGCCAAGGTTATCTCGCGACGGTAACAGAAATTAAACGTGAGCCATTCTTCTTTGAAGCGGCAATTGGTATCGAACCGCCTATTGAGCAAAATATTCAATTCGCAGTGCATCCGATTGTGTTTAACAGCCGGTTCGATCATCGTTCCGTTGTTACAGATGAGGAACTGCCGATTTCTTCTTACTGCGTCGAATTGCCGTCGATCACTCTGGGAGTCGGTGCCCCTGTTTTAAGTTCCAACGGCGAATGTGTTGCGATTATTCATAGACTTACAAATCAGGCTGGCGAAGAAAAAGTGGCTGGCATTCCCGCATGGGTGGCTTCTCGCATCGCGTCCAAACTGTTGGCTTACGGCAAGGTCAATCGCGCCTCGCTGCCTGTCAAACTCCAACCTATCGCGATTGTGGGTGATATCGATGGAAAGTCGTCCGTCTTATTTGGAATGAAGGTGCTTGAAGTGAAACCTGGACTCCTAGGCTACGAAGCGTTGAAGGGCCAGATTATTATCAGTATCGATGGCGTCCCGACGCCAACGACCACGGATTGGCTGATCGCGATGGAACGGGCGTGGTCACGAGGCCGTAAGACAGCCGCTTGTGAAATCACGACGGGACTCGGCGAATCCGTTCGCGTTGCCGAAGTCTATTTTAAGGATGGTGCGGTGGTTAACTTGTTGTCGCCAGTAAAATAATCAGGGTGCAAAATGCGTGATTCAATACTTTGGATGTCCAGATTGACTGTTGTTCTAGGAATCTGCAGTCTCTCTAGCACGGTTTCCGCTCAATCGGCGAAGTCGTTGGAAGAGCGTGGCATTGGGCAGGGTCGCAAGCAACCGGAAAAGGTCGCTCCACCGGAACCTGCATTGCAGTTGCGGCCCGGTTCCAACGAAGCTCGCGTTAAAGCCGACGCTGAGTCGGGTAATGCTCAAGCGATGTACGAGTGGGGACTGTGGTTGGAACAGGGGGTCACAGGCAAGCCTGACTTGGAATCTGCTGTGAAATGGTTTAAGGCTGCAGCAGAGAAAGATCATCCGGCGGCGAAAACCGCGTTAGGTAACGCTTACTACTATGGACGTGGCGTCGATAAAGACCTCGACAGAATGTTTGAGTGGTACAACCGCGCCGCAGAAGCCAACGATCCGACCGGCATGCACAATCTCGGAGTGATCTTCGAACACGGGGTGAGTTCGCTGGGTATTGATAAAGACGAAGCCAAAGCAATCGATTGGTATACGAAATCCTCGGACGCAAATCTATCGCTCGCGAAGAGCCAATCCGACGACGACATTGGACGGACACTTAGCTACTTTGCAGAGCAATCGAGGGAGAGCATCGAGCGAATCAAACGCAACCGAAAACTGATTGCGGAGGCTGCACAAAAATTGGGGGACCTGGATGCGAGTGAGATTCAGACTCGCGCGAAAAAGGGAGACGCTGCCGCGATGTACGAACTTGTTACGCGGTATGAATATGGATTGGGAGGCATTGAGAAAGATGCAAGCAAAGGGTTGGAGTGGCTTCAGAAAGCGGCTGACAAAGACTTTCCGTCGGCCTTAACCAGTTTAGGCTTGCGATACTTTCGTGCCGAAGGCGTCGAGAAGGATGAGGCACGCTCGTTCACGTACATCAAGAAGGCAGCGGACCTCGGAGATGCGTACGGGATCAATAACCTCGCCGATTCTTACTATCTTCGTGCAGGTGGTATGCCGCAAGATCGCCAAATGGCCCTTGATCTATATGTTCAGGCTGCAGAGTTAAACCAACCTTACGCGTTGGCTGCCTTGGGTGACTGGTACCGAGATGGTTGGATCGCATCGGTTGAACCGAGCAAGTCGCCGGCCGTGCTTAGTCTAAAGCGAGATCGAACGCCGAAATTGAAGTATGTCGAGAACGGAACCAAGGACTGGGAAAGCGCCATCGAATGGTATCGTAAGGCAGCCGAGTTGGATCACAGGTATGCAATGATAGAGATGGGCCGCGCCTACCAAAACGGCACAGGCGTCGAACTCAATCCCGACATCGCATACGAATGGTATCAAGCGGCTGGGTCAGAGAATGAAAATGCCAAAAAAAGGATTCGCTTCATGGCCTTGCAGGATGGTTGTTCCGCGATCGCAACACAATCAGAGGCCCTGCAGGCGGATCGCGATGATCCTGACAAAAGTCGTCTCTTCGCCGCCGCCATAGGCAATTCGTATTTCGGGCAGGGCGGGGCGAAGAAATATGTAAACAACGCCAAATCGTTGCTGACGATGTCGATCACGAAGGTACTCTCGGGACCTGAACTTGCCGCCATTGCAATGAAACTTGGTAATGACTTCGCTTCAAATCGCAACGACTTCGACGCGTTCGAAGCATTCGGACTAGCGGAAGACTGCGACGAACCGCGTGCGCTCATGAATCAAGGATTCATGTACTCAAGAATGGATCCTTCAGTCATTCCCGAAGCGCCAGAAAAAGCCGAGAAGTATTATCAGCAAGGCGAGCGAATGGCAAAAGCGGCGGGCATCGAGCTTCACCGAGGCCGGCTGAATTATAGCTTTGCGCTGCGCTCGGGGCCGTTCGTCCCCAAATATCGAAGCGCTCCGTCAGCAAACCAATTCGTGAAGCCAAGTGAAGAATCAATCCGGCTGGCGGAACAAGGAGACGCCGATGCGTGTTACCAACTCGGTCGCTTTCTGTGGCAGGAAGGCGAAGTTGATAAGTCCATTGAACTACTGAAAACTGCTGCCGAGAAAGGTCATGCAAAATCAATGATTTCGTTGGGGTCGTGGTATATAGAACAAGATACCGTTTTGGATTTTGAGCGAGCCATCGATTGGTATGTAAAAGCGGGCGATGCTGGTCATGATGATGGCTATGCACTGGCAGGAGATGCTTATGAACGGATTCATAGATTCTATTTTTATGGTGGAATCGAGTACAAAGCCTACGAGGCACTGGCAAAGCGTCTCAACGAACGTCATGACCTCAAGGGACGTTATGATGGTACGGAAACCGCTTACATGATGTTAAAGTATCTAAAAATGGGCGCAGAGAAGGGGAACGCCATGGCGATGCGGTCGCTTGGGTCCTTCTATTGGAAACGCTATACCGACGCCAATGATAGCAAAAATCTAACTAATTTAGATCATCAAGAAATTGCGCAAGCGAAGGCCTGGTTTCTTACTGCGGCTGAAAAAGGCGATGTCGACTCGATGCGGCAGTTGGCTTTGAATTACCGCAATGGTATTCTAACGGAAAAGAATCTCGACGAAGCTCTTAAATGGTCCAAGGCCGCAATGGCTGCTGGTAACGTAGAAGCCATCACGGTAACTGCAAGTCTCTTGTTGGAATTCAATACTGCGGAAGCCGACAAAGAGTGTGTGACGATACTGAGCCAAGCCATCGAAGCAAATCCAGACAACAACGAAGCCGTGCTGCAGCTCGCTTGGTGCAAGTCACAAGGGCGCGGTTGCGAGAAAGATCTACCCACGTCGATTGCAATTTGTAAACGACTAGCATGGCAAGGCTACGAACCTGCTTGGGAGTATTGGAAATCGTTTGACCCTCGCGCGGCGTATGTACACGAACTGCGAACCAAATACATGACGGGTCCAGACTATGCGGAGTCGGCTTATGCGATTGCGAGAGCTTACCAGCAAGGCGATGGCGCCCCGCGAGAACCAGCGTTGACGAAATATTGGGTATCGGTAGCCGTTGCGCACGACCCGAAGAATTTCGAGTACATCGCTCACGACGCTTGGATGACGGCAACCGGTGAAGGATGCTTGGCGTCGCCATCGTATGCCCAGAAACTTTTGGCTCCAGGGGTTGAGGCCAACGACACTGCTAGCATGCGTACGACAGCCCAGTTGCTTTCCGCAGCCAAAGGATTTCCGTGCAACGACGAAATGGCACAGAGCATTTATAAACAGTTGTCCGACGGGGGCGACGTTACGTCGATGACCAACCTCGCATGGCTCTACAACAGTGGGCTTGGTTCGCCAAGATGCCAATCACTCGCCTGCGAGTATTGGCGTACAGCTGCCGAGAAGAACCACTTTGCCCCCAATATGAACGTAGTGGCTACGTTGTTCGAGGCCGGCATTGGTGTGCCGCTGGACAAACATTTGGCAACGCGTTGGTTTTTCAGAGCTTCAAAAGGTGGTAGTGATTTTGGCAAACAGAAGTTCGAAGAACTCGCAGCCAAGTTATTGGGAATACCTGATAGTATGGGAGTTTTTCCGGGCGATACGCCACGCAAAGCCCGACTCCAGTTTGATGAAGTCTTAGCGGGTGCAGAACAAGGCAACGCGAAATGTATGTTCGATATTGGGCGAATGCACATCGAGGGGATCGGCTACGAACCCGATTTCGACAAAGGCATATCCTGGATCGAAAAATCCGCCAGTTCTGGGGATATTGATGCACAACGCTATCTGACCAAAGCACTTGATCAAAAAGCACCGAAATGAAGAGGAGCTAACGCAATGATTTTGAAACGGGTTGTACTGCTATGCGTGTGTTCGATCACGAGTCTTCCGGCCTTGGCCGACGATTCGGCACTCGCGGACCGCTTGCTGCGTCGCGGAATATCGCGAGCGGAGCGCATCGACGTTCCAGGTGCCATGGCAGACTTCACCGCTGCGATCGAGACGCAGCCCGACTTAGTGGAAGCCTGGTTTCAGCGTGGCCTACTGCAGCACAATCAGGGGTTACTCAAGGAGGCCATCGCTGATTACTCGCGGGCGCTAGAACTCGATCCGAAACACCAAGCGACCCTTCGATACCGTGGCAACGTCTATTACCAACAAGCCGATTTTGCTGCGGCTTTGGCAGACTATCAACAGTTCACGAAGGTTGCCCCCGACGATGCCTCCGGCTGGGATCGCTTAGGGGCAGCGTACGAGGCGAAAGGGGAACTTGGACTTGCGTTAGAAAAGTATAACCACGCGATTGATGTCAACTCAAAACAAGCGACAGCCTATCGAAATCGCGGCGACATCCACATGAAACTCGGACGCGTTGCTTTGGCTATCGACGAGTACACAAAATCGATCGAGATCGATCGCACTGCGTTCTATCCTCTTGCGCAGCGCGGCCTTTGCCGAAATTTTCAAGGGGATCTCGAAGGTGCGCTCGCTGACTTCACAGCAGCCTTCGCAATCAACTCGGCGGACATCGGAGTTATTGAGAATCGGCACATGATTTTGATGCGACTCGGACGCGAATCCGAATCGCAAGCCAGCATCGACGAACATTTAAAAGCCAATCCCAGTCGCAAACCGGCGGTGGACTCCCTTCGCGATCCGTTGCTGGGTATTTATCAAAAGTCACCCAAGCCGATGACAGCTTCTGAACTTGTTGTCCGTGGCAAACAATTTCAAGACGCAGGTTTTCTGTTTCAGGCCACAGCGGATTTACGTCGAGCAGGCGAACTGGATGAGTTCAATGCCGAGTCATTCTTTAGGTTAGCGCAAGTTTTTCAAAAGCAGCAATACTTCGATGCGGCGATGGTCGAGTTGCAGCAAGCGATTGAAGCCGACGATCGGTACGCTGAGGCGTACGGCACGTTGGCCAAGCTATTTTATGATTACAAGAAAGACAACACGGCCGCGATAGAACACTTTTCAAAGGCCCTCGCCGTATTGCCCAATTCAGCAGTTTACTTGGTAGGTCGAGCTCAAGCCCGATTCGATATTGAGGACTACCTAGGCGCTGTAGCCGATTGTGATCAATCGCTGGTCCATTCCCCAAAGTTCCCGCACGCCACGATGATTCGTGGCGAAGCGAGACTGAAGCTGAAAGAATACGACTCTGCGATCCAAGACTTCACGAGTGTCCTCGAGGGAATGCCATTTGCGATAAGTGCTCGTGAGCTTCGCGGGCATTCGCACCGAGCGAAGGGCGATTTCGAGACGGCATTGGTCGACTATGACGAATGTGAAAAAACCGTTCCGAATGGTCGAGGGCTACTCTTTCGTGGCGTGACACTATTGATGATGGGCAAAACGGACGAAGCGACGGCGGCGTTTAAAGCGAGCGTAAAAATCGATCCGAAACTTCAGCCTGAGATTGAATTAGAATCCGCTTCGATACATGCGATATCTCACGCCAAATGAGGGAAGCCGGAAAACCGCGACTTTGTCCGCCGGTATCAAGAATTTTGACGCATTGATTCGAACTTCTGGCGTTATGGTTCAAACGAACGCAGCTTGTCTCGAACCTCCATCAGCACTCGACCGGCCCAGTTATGCCCCATGCCATCTGGTCCTGTGCCCCAGAACGGTTCCGATGCGGAGTCCTCGATTAGTTCAGCCGTTCCAGTCGCGACCAGCAACTCGGCCAAGTTAGGATGCTGAGTATATTTCGCCTGATCGGTGAGGCGCATGATATCGAGTTTCACTTCATGCCAATCTGGTCGTGGCAGTTGCCCATTCTTGCGAAACCACGAGTTCTGCGACACTCGGCGCGAGCCCGGCGGCGCGGCCAACCGCTTTGCGTGACCCGGCGTAACTGCATCGCGAATTGCTTGTCGATAGGCCGGATCGAAGGACTTCTGGCTTTGATAAAAGTGTTCAGCAGTCAGCCAAATTTCACCATCAATCTCAATTGGTGCGGGATAGAAATGGGACAAGAACCGAAACAAAATTCGATCTCTTCCGAAATAAAATATCCGGTTGTCATTCGGTATTTGCCGCACTGCCGATGAATTCATGACATTGCTCTCAAACTAATAAAAATCCGATGTTGGCGCCGTAGGAATATTGTAACTATTCAGCCTGTTGAAATCGATCTTGGCTGAAACGGTGAAATTGGTTCTGTTGACGCGATCATGGATGAATCGCAGTCCACAGCCGTCGCCGACCCGCCAGTCGATATCAGTCTACTGGATAAGCTGCTCCATAATCGCTTAGGCGAAGACGAAGCTCGGCAGTTTGCCACCGCGAATCCTGAGTGCATTGTTTTTACATTGCTCGCCCTGCAGCAGCGACTTGCGGGCTTATCACAGTCCACCGGTCC
>JBGSNA010000365.1:0-14566 GCA_041739875.1 Pirellulaceae bacterium | reverse complement strand
GGATTGATACCGGACATGACGTGTCGGATGGCGCCATCCTTGCCGGCCGAGTCCATTCCCTGGAATATCAGCAGCAATGAATAACGGTTCGATGCGTAGTGCATCCGCTGCAACGAACTCAACTCGTCCACATAGTCTTCCAAAAGCTTGTGATACCGCTTCTTCGACTTGTAAAACGGCTTCACTCGCGTCGGCCACTCTTTCAGTTTCTGGTTTTCGCCGGGCGGCACACGAAACTCTTCAGTATCGATATTGGTCTTCATGCTTCTGTCCTTTCAATCGCGGCTGTCGATTCACCGCGACGGGCGGCTTGGTTGTATCCTGCTCGATGAAGCAGCGCCTGCTGTGCAGCGTTGACGACCCACAACTACGTGGCATGAGCCTCGGTAGGTTTTGATGCGTCGTCTTCATCCGTCCACGACAGGAACAATTTTTCACCGACGAATAGGAAGAGAATGCCGCCCAAAGCGACCCAGATGACCAATAGGTCGCTGTTGGCCTTCATCCATAGAAACGCGGAGAGGATGACGACATCCAAGACCAGTGCGGTTGTTGGGATCCACCGGTTTGCCTCCACCTTTTCACGCACATGACGCAACACGCCCCAGTGAACCGCCATGTCCATGACGATGTAGAAGATCGCCCCCAATGACGCGATTCGTGACAGGTCGAAGAGAACTGTCAGCGTGATTGCGATAACGACCGTGTAGACGAGCGTGTGTTTTTGAATATTGCCGGGCATTCCGAAGTGCATGTGCGGCACGAGCTTCATTTCACTGAGCATGGCTAACATTCGTGACACCGCAAACGTGCTGGCGATCAGCCCAGAGATTGTCGCAACGATCGCTAGGCCAATCGTAAAGTAAGTTCCCCACTGACCAAACGCAGGACGAGCTGCTTCGGCCAAAGCGTAGTCACGGTGTTTGATAATCTCGGCGATTGACAGATTGCCTGCGACCGCGAATGCGATGAGCAGGTAGACCACCAGACAAACGGACAGCGAAATGATGATCGAGCGACCGATGTTCTTTTTCGGTTCTTTGATTTCCGATCCGCTATTGGTGATAGTTGTGAAACCTTTGTATGCCAGTAGGGCCAGGGCCACTGCCGACAGGAATCCGCCTGCGGACTCACCCTCGCTGACGTCAACACTTTCAAAAGTCAACCCAGACACCCACAGACCTGCCGCGGCAAAAAATCAGGATGCCTGCAATCTTGATAACGGCTGCCACGGTCGAGAAAGTACCAATGAACTTGTTGCCGAGAATGTTGACGATGAAGGCAGCGACGAGAAGGCCGACGCCCAACGCTGGTACCAGGAATTGGTTGTCCTTGGTATCGAACAACTGCAGTGTGTACGTACCGAACGTACGAGCAACAAGGCTCTCGTTGATGACCATGGAGAAGTACATCAGCAGGGACATGGCCGCCGTGACGGTTCCCTTGCCGTAGGCTTTCATCAGGAACGTTGCGATACCGCCCGCCGATGGATACTGCTGGGCCAACTTCACGTAGCTATAGGCACTGAATCCCGCGACGGCAGCAGCAGCCAGAAACGCAAGCGGAAATAGTCTGCCTGCCTGTTCGGCAACTTGTCCGGTGAGTGCAAAAATTCCCGCACCGATCATCACGCCGGTGCCCATCGCGACCGATCCTGTCAACGACAGGCTGCCTTTTTCGTATTGGTCTGATGTCGATTGTGATTCACTCATTGCTCACGTTTGTACCGATGTGAGTGAAGGATTTGTTTTCCAATGCTTCCTTATGCAAAAGGATCGTTAGCAGCAATGATGAATCCTCGACAGCTTTCAATGAATGCGGTTCACCCGTTTTCAAATAAAACATGTGTCCCGCTCGCAGTTCCAAGTTTTTCCCCATCGTGCTGAAGGCGACATGGCCTTCGAGACACTGCACGATGATGTCTCCCTTCGCGGCATGGACCGGAATCTCTTTGTTCTCTAACAAGACCATGCGAATGATCTCGAACTGATGAGTCTTAATAAGGGCGGTTGTCTTGGAATCAACGATCGCAACTCCAAGCGGTCGAATATCGACAACTTCGGCTGCCTGCGCATGAAGGATGGCCATAATCTCGTTTCTCCTTGAGGTACTTAAACGGGTATACGAAGGCCCAAGTTATAGAATCCAGCGATCATGCTGCCCGCTAACCCGCCACCTATAAACGTGGCGATCAATCCCAATACGACTTCGCCGATAGGTACGCTTGATCTGAGGATCGGCGCGACGTCAAAGCCGTGCAACAATGCTGTTGGATAAGACCAGGACTTGTGAATGAGGCACGATGGCCATCGTCAGCATGCAGCCGAGGTAGAACGCCACTCCTGTCGCGCCGAAACTCAAGCCCAATCGGATCGGGCTCAGTCGAAGACAAGAAAGTGCAGTCATCCTATTCTTATCCACAACAGCATCCGGGCTTCTTTCCCGGCTGTGCACCGGCGGGAGTGGACAAAAACTTTTGTCGGCAGTGTTCGCTGCAAAAGTAGTATGTCTTGCCATCGCGTTCGGCGTGGATCGCGGTTGCTTCGTCCACGGTCATTTTGCAGATGGGATCTTGGGTCGTGATTTTCGTTTCGCTCATGGTCATGTTCCTTTAAGGGTGTTGTTGTGACGGTCTCTTTAATCAGTCTTTCACGTTGTTTCGAGTTAAGTGAAACGTTTTGTTCCCGTTCCTCAGGCAATAGTGAGAGTGGAGGCAGCAGTGTCATTTGAAGTGGCCACCCGAGATGCAATGTGGCTTCGTTCGTCATGGGGCATCACCGCGAGAGAAATCGTCAATTCTTCGTCCGTGCGAGTGAGGCGAACTGCAATCCGGCTGATTTCCCATTTGAGCGTCTCGTAAACCACTCATGCCTGGACAATCTTTAAGTAGCTCCCCATCAACAAGCATTCCCCATACCGTTTATGGGTATGTGAGCAACTAAATGCACTTATTCCGAAAATACTGACGGAAAGTTAAATTCTCGCTCTGCAAAGAAATGTCGAAACGCCATAGTTAGTTGGCAAGCAAGTCAGAACGGTAGGTAATCTGTGCAATGGAGGTAAGCGCCCGAGGTGACCATTCTCACGGTCGGCTATTATTCGAGTCGGGCGAAGCGGAGTCGGTCGCGTTCGCGGCGGAGGTTGCGCTCCCAAGGGCCCGGTGCCAGTCATTCATTTCCATGGTACTGCAGACGCATTTGCACCTTTCAACGGTGGCTTCGGAAAGGTATTTCTTGGTCGGAATGGCATTACAAAATTTAGATCCGTCGATTACACCATTCAGAACTGGGTGAAAGCCAACGATTGCAAGACCGAGCCCGAGATCATGCCGTTGCCGGACAAAGCGGATGACAAAATGAAGGTCACCCGCAAAACATGGAGCGGTGGCAAAGCGGGCAGCGAAGTGGTGCTCATCGAAATCGAAGGCGGCGGTCGTACTTGGCCCGGGCAGAAACCGATCGTCTCGCTCCTTGGCGAATCGACCATAGATATCTCTGCTAACGACTTGAGGTGGGAAGTTTTTCAGAAGCATCCACGATGATCTGCCAAACAGAGCATCAAGCCACGCTATAATCATAGGTAATACATCAGATGGCTGGCGTAGTAAAAATCGCAACGTGAATCGAGAAATCAAAATGCAGCATATATCACCACTCCTTGCCACCGTCATGCTGCTGGCTTCAATGGCATCACTTGGCGCTGCCGACGTACGGAAGCCGCTTGATAAGCCCAATATCCTGCTTGTCTTCGCAGACGACTGGGGTTGGGGCGACATGAGTCTGCATAAGAGCCCCTACCTGCGAACACCAAACCTCGACAAACTATTCAGCCAGGGAACGGAGTTCTACCAGTTCCATGTCAATTCGCCGGTCTGTTCTCCTAGTCGTGCGGCCTTGTACACCGGACAGTTTCCCGGACGGAACAAGGTTTTCTGGATCTACGAAAACGAGCAGAACAATCGGAAGTACGGACTCAATGACTGGCTAGATCCAGAAGTCGTCATGTTGCCCAGATTGATGAAGAATTCAGGCTATGTAACTGGGCACTACGGCAAATGGCATCTCGGCGACCCTGCACATGCTCCGACTCTGGATAAGTACGGAATCGATGACGGTCGGTGCTGGAACGGCCCACCACCAGCTACCTGGGGACATGACGCCGTCTATCAACAAACAATTGATTTCATACGAGAACACAAGGACGTTCCCTTCTTCATAAACCTATGGACTCGTGAACCGCACACACCTCATTGGTTACATAACGAGACGCTGGAGCTTCCATGGATCAAGGAGCTTCCGGAAGACGAGCAGGTCTATGCTGCAGTCGCCTGGGAAGCGGACCAGTGGATCGGAAAAATCCTAAACGTGCTTAAAGAACTCGATCTGGAAAAGAATACCATCGTGGTGTTCAGCAGTGACAACGGCCCTGAGGAGACTGGTCGAGACACGGAAAAGAACCGGATCATGAATACCCGTAGTTTGCAGCAGACGCGAATGGTTGACGGCAAGAGACAGCAGGTTTCGATCCCCATGAACGGTTATGGAACGTACTATAGTCGTGGAACGACGGGTAAGCAAAAGGGTAAGAAGCGGAGCCTCTTCGGTGGCGGTGTCCGTACTCCCTTCGCTATTCGTTGGCCAGGGCAGATCCCTGCTGGCCGGATCGACAAGACATCGGTCATCTCGGCAGTTGACATGCTTCCCACGTTCTGTGCGATTGCCGGAGCACGTTTGCCGGATGGTTACCAACCTGACGGAGAGAATATTCTGCCGGCCCTGCTCGGAAAAGAATTTAAACGTGATAAGCCGATCCTTTGGGAGAATCATGTTTCCAGTCACGGCGATACGTGGCCGCAGCTTGCCGTTGTCAAGAATGACTGGCGACTTGTCATGACGAAAGACAGCAGTCGCGTAGAACTTTTCAATATCCTTGACGATTGGGAAGAGAAAAGAAATCTGGCGATCAACTACCCGGCAGTCGTGAACGAACTCAAGAATATCGCTCTCGATTACAGCAAGTCCCTTCCCTCAATGGATAGCTTTGATGAGCGTCTTTGTGTACCAAAAGCTTCCAAACGATGAAACCGTCAACTCGAACACTAACCTTGTTACTTGTCGCGCTATTGGTTGATTCCTCCAAGGCACAACCGCCGGCGCAGCGAGTCGAGTCTCAATCGGGGAAAGCGTGGGTAACGCCAGAAGTGAAAGCTTCGCGAGTGTCGATTCATACTTTTGATAGCGACGCCATCAAGGGCAAAGCCAGTTACCATATCTACACACCCAAGGCATATGCGGCTGAACTACAACGAAAGTTCCCAGTTGTCTATTGGCTGCATGGATCAGGTGGTGGACTGGCTGGACTGGCGAAAGTCGCAGCTCACTTTGACGCTGCCATCGAAGCAGGCAAGACTCCGCCGTGCTTTGTCGTCTTCGTCAATGGACTCGTCGAAGGCATGTACGTCGATTGGAAAGACGGATCGGCACCGATGGAGACCATCATTGTCAAGGAACTCGTGCCGCATATCGATGCAACGTATCGCACTATCTCAACTCGCGAAGGGAGATTGCTCGATGGTTACAGCATGGGCGGTTATGGTGCCGCACGCTTAGGCTTCAAGTTTCCCGATCTCTTTCGCGCGGTCTCCATCATGGGTGGTGGACCATTGCAAGCTGAACTGATCCAGGCACCACGTGCAGGTAGACAACGCGCGGCAGAAGTCTTGAAGCAAGTCTACGGAGGCGATCAAGAGTATTTCAAAAACGTTAGTCCACGCCGACTCGCGGAGCAAAACACCGAGGCGATTATCAAGGGCTCGCTCGTCCGCCAAGTTTGCGGCGATCAGGACGAAACCTTCGGCCTTAACCGTGACTTTCATGAACACCTGGAGCGTCTCAAAATTCCACATACATGGACCGTGCTACCTAGTGTTGACCATAACCCGATGAAGACACTTGAATCGCTCGGTGATTCCAACTGGACATTTTACCGTGCTGCATTTGGTCAGCCACCGGGAGTTGATATGGCCGCGTCCAATGCGATCACCGCCAAGCCGAATCCAGCAAAACCGGATGCGATTATCAAACTGAAAGTAAAAGAGCAAGAGCGGCGAGCAATCGTTGTCAATAGTTCGGGCGATTTGAGTAAACGACCAGCCGTGCTTGTGCTTCATGGTGGTATGGGAAACGCGGCTCAGATGCGAGCCACGTCCGGTTTCGATAAAGTGGCGAAGGCAAACGGATTCATGGCCGTCTATGCCGAAGGGACCGACTTCGGTGGCGGTCGACACGCTTGGAACACGGGCTATCTCTTGCGACGGCAAGTGCAGGACGCGGATGACATAGCCTATTTCGATACGTTGATTGACACTTTAGTGAACGAGCATGGGGCTGATCCAACACGCATTTACATGACCGGTGGTTCGAACGGGGGTATGATGGCGTACGTGTACGCAGTGGCTCGCGCTGAACGACTGGCTGCGGTCGCACCCGTCGTGGCTTCGATGTTCACCCTAGAGAACGCGCCGTCGGTTCCATTGCCGATCCTGATTATCAACGGAGCAAAGGACGAAGAGATCCCGATCGAAGGTGGTATGAGCCGAAACCTGTTGGTGCGCCGTGCTCAAGAAGCTCCCTACAAACCATTGAACGAAGTCGTAAAGTTCTGGATCCGCGTCAATAGGTCCGAATCCACTCCGAAGATCGTGAATAGTGGAACGGCCACGACAAGCACCTATTCCATCGTATCCGGAGACGGGAATGGAGCTGTCACCGAGTACATCGTCGACTCAGAAGGGGCACATGGTTGGCCTGGCTCACCGTCGCGGCGAGAAGGCGTCGTACCGATTGCGTCTTTCTCCGGGGCCGAGCGTGTGTGGCTTTTCTTTAAAGACAAACAAAGGTAAGCAAACGGTACACGGATTTTTAAAATGAACTATGAATATGAACTATATCACCATGACTGCTAAGAACTATTTCGGAGTCAACTTACTGGTAGTGGCCATTTGCTTCATCGCGATGGCCCCTTCGCATGCTCAACCTGTCCCGTCAAAAGAAGCCTTTGAGCTCGCCGCCGATTATTCACGTTCGCAACACGGAACCGGCGTGCTTGTGATGGTACGCGGTGAGATTCTGTTTGAAGACTATGCCGCAGGTTGGACCGCCGATAAACCGCACTTGTTAGCCAGCGGTACTAAGAGTTTTTGTGGCGTGATGGCTGCATGTGCTGCTCACGATGGTTTGCTTACGCTTGATGAAAAGATTGTCGACACGCTCACCGAATGGAAAGAAGATACACGCAAATCACAGATTACGATTCGCCAACTACTGAGCCTGTGTAGCGGCATCGAAGGCGGCGACAATGGAACAGTGCCAAGTTACAAGCGTGCCGTGTCGATGTCAAAAGCAACCGCCGAGCCAGGTACGAAATTCTCTTACGGCCCCATACCTTTTCAGTGCTTTGGCGAACTGATGCGCCGCAAACTTGAAGCCAAGCATGAGTCGGTTGAGGGTTATCTGCATCGCCGCGTGCTTGATCCGATCGGAATGAAGGTTGGCTTTTGGCGCAAGGACGTAGATGGCAATATCAACCTGCCTGCCGGCGCTTTTTTGACACCGCGAGAGTGGGTGAAGTTTGGCGAACTGATTCGACTCGGCGGAAGGTGGAATGAAACTGAAATTGTTCCTGCCGCAGTTCTCGCAGAATGCTTCAAACCTTCAACGGCTCAACCTGCTTATGGAATGACCTGGTGGCTGCTGGGCGGAGGCGATGAAGATAGTACCGCAGCTTCAAATGGAGGCAACATTGCTCCCAAAGCAAAACGACGGCTTGACGAGCGTCGCAAGCTCAGCTTCCATCCACCGGGAGACACCGTGGCGGCGATGGGAAAAGGTAAGAACCGATGCTACGTCATACCCTCGCTTGAAATGGTTGTCATCCGCATGGGAGACAGCCAAGGCCGCGAGTTCAGCGACAATGAGTTTCTGGAAAAGTTACTAGGAACCAAATGAATGACTCCATCCCGCCACAGTGTACCGAATGGGAGAACTCAGGACGCCGGAGGGTGCAGCAGTCTTCATACCCCAGACTTTTTCACAAGCGTTGCTTGAAACGCTACAATGTCCTCCAGGACGAACATGCAAAACCAGAAGCAATGCAGCCGGCTCATTGACTTCTTGGTCCAAGGCTTGCTGCTTCCATCCCACCCATAAATCGAACAGAGAGACAAGCGAATGAATGTAACAACGTATTCGAAAGTGATTTTTGGACTCGTGCTTTTCGTTAGCGGCGGAGCACTCTTCGCTTCTGATGTGGACGAGTTACGGGAACGGGCAAAAGCAATGCGTACGAAAGCCGCCCTCTTGGCCGAACAAGGCAACAAGGATCAAGCCCGACAGATAGAAAAGGAATCGACAAAACTTTTGGAGATGGCTGAGCGACTGCAATCGAAATCCAACGGCAGGCCAGAAAAGCAAGTTGGTTTTGGCATCGACAAAGAAAGACTGAATCTCAAGGACCGGCTGCAGGATTTGCTAAACCAAGAGCGAATCATGCGAGACGAGCGCGCCCCTGAGTCGGAGTTGATGAAAGTTCGCGGAGAAATCGCCGACATCGAACGAGCGCTCAATAAAATCCAGGCTCAACACGCTGAGAGAGGCGAACATCGTCCTGAATTTCGTGCACAGATAGAAAAGCTGGAAAGGGTAGGTCAACGTTTGCATCATCTACGAGTTGCAGCCGAACACCTCAAGTTGGCCGAAGAGCATGATCTGGCTCATAAGCTAATGGAGCAGGCCGCAGACATCGAGCGTGACGTGCATGCGGCCAAACTGCGATTGGCAGCCGAGATGCACGCAGACTCGGAACATCATGGAGCCGATCGGCCTGATCTTGTTGCGAAGCTGAAAGAAGAGAACGAGCATTTGAGAGCCGAACTTCGAGAGCTCAAGCAGAACGCAGACAAACGATAGTATATACCGACAAGACAATTTTTAGCGTAGCCGTCACCCTGGTCATACTAGGCTCGATCTTCTTTGTGATCGAACGGGTCATTGCGCGCGGACGAAATCGAGCGCAGCCGATCATTCGCAAGGGCTGGCTCACGGACGTTGTCTACTGGTTTACAACAATCCTGCTGACTAAGCCATTCGTGCGATTGATGTTGATTCTTCCGTTAAGCGTACTGATCCTCGCGAAGGTGACTTCGCTCGACGTGCTCAAGATGGGCTCGTTTACCGGATTCGGCCCCCTGAGTCGACAGCCAATTTGGCTACAAGCGATCCAGATTTATCTCATTGTGGATTTCTGTAGCTATTGGAATCATCGCATGTTTCATAACGGTCGTTGGTGGCCATTTCATGCCGTGCATCACAGCTCCGAAGACCTCGATTGGCTGGGCAGTTTGAGAGTGCATCCAGTTAACGCCCTAGTCAACAAGATGGTTCAAGTCACGCCGGTTTTGCTCATGGGTTACAACCCGACGGTAACATTGAGCACGGCACCGATCCTCACGTTTTATGCGATCTTCATTCATGCCAATGTCAATTGGGATTTTGGTCCACTGCGAAGCGTGATTGCGACTCCGGTGTTTCATCGCTGGCATCATTCGCGTGAGCCAGAAGCGTGGGATAAAAACTTCGCCGGATTGCTCCCCGTCTGGGATATCCTGTTCGGTACCTACTACATGCCTAAAGATCGCTGGCCAGAGAAATTTGGCATCAATGAGCCAATGCCCGGCGGCTTCCTCGCTCAGATGTGGGAGCCTTTTGGCCGGTTGATGCGCCGTGATCCAGAGGCCAATACTGTCCAGTCAACTGAAACTTAGCAGACTGAGAATCTCGATAGCCGCGTGCGTCTGACTCAGTGAGCCTTAGTTTTTTCTGCCGAAGAAACGCCGAAAAGTTAACGCCGGACGACGAGAGATCGACGCTCGGCGTTTTTCGTTTTTGCCCAGTTTTTTTGGCCTTTTCCGCGTCCGAACGCCCCGCCGCGAATAACTCGATTAGGAAAGAGATCGCCGGGAACGCGACACAAACGCGAGCCGTCCCCTCCGGCACCCCAGATCTCTACTGAGAACTCTCGAGATCTCCGTTTTCAAAGATGCGTTTGATTAACACAACGGATGCAAATCCTAACAGCCCGAAACCTTCTCCAATGTTGGACCACTGAGTCGGTTGATCCCCGCTTTGCCAATCTCGACCCAGTGCATTTCAGCAGGCCCGCCCATCAACCGACTGCGTAGGAAACCCAACAATATTCCTCCCACGATTCGTTAAAATCGCCAACGTAGCGCTGACGGGTATTTCAGCGTACTGAGTGTGGAATCGGGTGAATGGCCAAGACGACGAATGAGACTACCGCACCTGAAAACTCTTTCCTCGCAGAAAAACTTTTTCCTCGCAAAAAAACTCTTTCCTCGCAAAGTCGAGGGAAGAGTGGCGCACTTGGTTGGCCAAGAACCACGAGAACTCCATGGGCGTTTGGTTGATTACGTTCAAGAAGGCGTCGGGGCAACCACACCTTGAATACGGCGAGAGACATGTGACGTTCAACAAAAATAGCGATGCTTGGAAATCCCATCATTGTAGGAACGGAATTCCTCGGTATTCTGCTGTGGATTAACAAATTGTGCTTACGGCCCAGTCTAAAGACTGGTCAGATTCAGCAAACATCGTTGCGGTTTGGGAGTAGGGTGCTTGAGCTTATATGGTGCAGATGCAGAGCGTTCGATTGAGCTTGCTTCAAATTCACCTCGCCGTTTTATTAGCTGGTGGTGCGGGGCTCTTCGCAAAGGTAGTGACCGTTAGTCCAGCCGTAATCACGTGCGCGAGAACTTTTTTTGGGAGCCTCGTACTCGCCATTGCGGCGTGGGTGATGGGGGCAAGCCTTAGAGTCAGCTCCGGACGAGATGTATCGCTGCTGTTATTGTCTGGCGCGATACTGGCTGTGCACTGGTTTGCTTTTTT
Source organism: Pirellulaceae bacterium (assembly GCA_041739875.1). GTDB lineage: Bacteria > Planctomycetota > Planctomycetia > Pirellulales > Pirellulaceae > JBBSJZ01. The sequence goes on along the minus strand of JBGSNA010000365.1, from coordinate 3,605 downwards.
TGTCTCTATTCAAGTAGCTACAGTCGCCATCGGATTATTAGCATTTTCGTCATTTCCATTATTTGTGACTTTTCTTGAGCCAGTCGTTTTTAATGAACGACTTCGTCGTTGTGACGTCATTACGTCGATAGTCGTTGTTGCCGGTTTAGTATTAGTGACTCCCAGTTGGGACCTAAGCAATCACCTTACTCAAGGTTTGCTTTGGGGCATTTTTGGTGCTTTTACTTTCGCTGTCTTTTCGTTGCTAAGCCGCTCGTCTGTTAAGCGGTATCCAACTTTGACTGTGTCCTTTTACCAACAAGCGACCGCTTGCATGTGTGCCTTTCCGTTTGCACTGCAGTGGAAAGGCCCGGTACCTCTACGAGATGTCGCAATGCTAATCGTGCTAGGCGTTGTATTTACAGGAGTCGCACAAGCGTTAGCAGTCGCAAGCCTTCGGCATCTTCGAGCACAAACCGTCGGAGTCGCCTACGGATTGGAACCCGTGTATGGAATATTGTTCGCAAGTCTGTTGCTCAACGAACAGCCGTCAACCAGGACGCTTTGTGGCGGGGCGCTCATTTTAGCTGCTGTCGTTGCATCTTCATTTAAAACCGGTGACACCAATTCTGCCGTAACGACTTAGCACAGTGGGCGATGACGCCAACACGCACGACAGCCCGAGCATCGTCGACAAGTTGATCTGGAAGCTTGACTGGTTGCCCCATGACTTTTTCTTCCCATTCAATGGTAGCGTTTTGCTACCCACAAGTTCCGTTCGTAGTGGTTGCGTTCGTTCAGTGTGAGGATGGCTGCTGACGTGCATCGCAAAAACTCGGCGGTTGATCCGATGATCGCAACACAGTTGCTGGTGCACGCAACCAATCCGTTGAAGCTATAATGCTCGGAGGGCATTTATAGTGGCCCTGCGGAAAAGCTCGTTGACTTCGCATTCCCGGAATGAAGGCTTCTATCATCAAATCAAAATTTCTCGCCGTCTTGTGCAGCGTGCTCGTGATCGCCACCGCGGCAGCTCAGGACATCGACCGAAGCGTCCTCCCCATTCCACAGCCAAAGCCGGCGTCCATTACAACGCTCGATGCACGTGATGCCAAGGCACCGAAGCGCTTTGAGGTTAAAGCCCCCGCGGGAGCGCCCAACGTGATCGTGGTGCTGATCGATGATATCGGTTTCGGGCATAGTAGCGCTTTCGGCGGGCCTTGTGCCATGCCCACGTTGGACCGACTCGCAGCCAACGGATTGAAGTACAACCGCATGCACACCACCGCGCTGTGCAGCCCCACCCGCACCGCGCTCCTCACCGGTTACAACCACCACAGCAACAACGCTGGCGCTATCATGGAGGTGGCTACGTCATTTCCGGGCAACACAGGTATTCGCCCCGATACCATCACACCCATGGCCGAGGTACTGCGCCAGAACGGTTTCGCCACCGCAGCCTATGGCAAGTACCACGAAACGCCGCCATGGGAGGGAAGTGTGAGCGGACCCTTCGACCGCTGGCCCACGCGTAGCGGCTTCGATGAATTCTATGGCTTCATCGGCGGCGAGACGAACCAGTGGGATCCGATGATCATGCACGGCACCACGCCCATGCGAAAACCCGTGGGTGATGAGAATTATCACTTCACTACCGATATGACGGACCATGCTATCGCATGGATGCGAGCAGAGCAGTCCTTGACCCCGGACAAGCCATTCATGATGTACTTCTCTACCGGAGCCACGCACGCCCCGCACCATGCGCCTAAGGAGTGGATCGCCAAGTACAAAGGCCAGTTCGACAAAGGCTGGGATAAGCTGCGCGAACAGACCCTTGCCCAGCAGATCAAACTTGGCGTCGTTCCCAAAGGCACCAAGCTCGCCCCCAAGCCGGCCGCCATCAAGGATTGGGACAAGCTAACACCCACTGAGCAGAAGCTGTTCGCACGCCAGATGGAAGTGTTCGCCGGCTTCGCATCACACACCGACCATGAGGTCGGGCGTCTGGTGGATGCCGTCACGGCAATGGGTCAACTGGAAAATACGCTCATCATCTACCAGGTTGGCGACAACGGAGCCAGCGCCGAGGGCGGCATGTTCGGCATGTACAACGAGATGACTTACTTCAACGGCGTTATGGAAACCATGGACATGCAGATGGCACACTATGACGAATTGGGTGGTCCAGCGTGCTTTAACCACTTTGCGGCCGGCTGGGCCGTGGCAGGTAACACACCCTTCACTTGGACCAAGCAAGTGGCAAGCAACTTCGGTGGCACGCGCAATGGCTTGGTGATGCACTGGCCCAATGGCATCAAGTCCAAAGGCGAAGTGCGCGATCAATTCCATCATGTGATCGACATTGCTCCTACCGTGTTCGAAGCCGCCAAGGTGCCAGCCCCTCGCACGGTGAACGGTATTGAGCAACGCCCCATAGAAGGCGTGAGCATGGCTTATAGCTTCGATGACGCCGCCGCAGCAGATAAACGCAAGACACAGTACTTTGAGATCGCCGGCAACCGTGGGATCTACCACGACGGTTGGTTCGCAGGCACGGTGCACAAAGCTCCCTGGGAAGGAACTCCACGTCATGTCCTCACCGAAGATGTGTGGGAGCTCTACAACGTGGGTGAGGACTTCAGTATGAGCACCAACTTAGCCGCACAGAACGCACCCAAGCTGAAGGAACTGCAAAACCTATTTATCATAGAAGCGACCGCGTACCACGTGCTGCCGATCGACGACCGGACCATCGAGCGTTTCGATGCCAAGGTGGCCGGGCGACCAGACCTAATGGACGGGCGCAAGTCGCTCACCGTTTTCCCTGGCATGGTCTATATCCCGGAGAACGCCTTCATCAACGTGAAGAACGCCTCGGTGGACATAACCGCCGTGGTGGAGGTGGATGCTAAAACCAGCGGTGTGCTACTGGCACAGGGCGGCCAATTTGGCGGCTGGAGCTTTTGGATGAAGGACAGCACCCCGATGTACTCGTACAACTTCCTTGGCTTGCAAAGCTTCGTCACGGCCGGCACTAAAGCGCTTACCCCGGGCAAGCACACTGTAAAAATGTCCTTCGCTTACGACGGTAAGCCCAGCGAGCGCGGCAAGGGTGGTACCGTGACCCTTTCCATCGACGATGTCGTCGCCGGCACGGGTACGATTCCGCGCACCCATCCCAACACTTTTTCGCTAGACGACACTGCTGATACCGGCACAGACACGGGCACCGCAGTGGACAAGAGCTACGGCGAAGGCGAGCAGAACGCATTCACTGGTCGTATTGAAAAAGTGACCGTGGATGTAAAATAACCACCAGCACGTGCTCTAAGTGTTACGGTACAGTTTTGCTCCCATCGGAAACGGAAATTCGCTTCTATTCGAGCGACCGCGTCCATCGGCGAAATGAGCTGGCGAACGTCCGTTTTTCGAGATACCAAATCGGGCTAATACTTGCTCCCTTTTAAGAGAGATCAAAGGAAGGGGGCAATAGTGTTCGGCGCAAAACTTGCCATCGCCTGCAGCAGAATTCTCTTTGCATTTTCTGCAAAAAGCATTGGCTTTGGCACGCTTTTCGCGCATGTCCGTTGACAACTTTATTTTCTGCCAAGTTGTCATTCACA
>JBGSNA010000347.1:0-3213 GCA_041739875.1 Pirellulaceae bacterium | reverse complement strand
TGATTGGGAGCCTGAGAAAGCGAATTAAAAAATCGCTGCCGCGCTAATCGACGTCAGCGGATAAACTCAAACTGCCGCGATAGCGGCTTACTTGAACCAAAAAATGCACCCGAGTCGCGAAGTCGGGTATCTTGACATCGGAGAATCTTCCGTCGCGACCGGGTGATTTTAGACGTTCGTCGTTAGACCCGCACGCCGAACATTGCTCGGTCGATGTCGCCTTGCCCTGCACTTCTCACTTGCGCGGTCGATGTCGCCTTGAGGTGCGTGAAGATGTCGCGTTGATTCGCGCGGTCTTCGAGCGCGAGCTGTAAAGACGTGATCGCCAACCTGATTTGGCCCGCAACCATTACGAACGGATTCGTAGCGCGAGATTGATTGACACGGTCAGAGACAACCGTTTCGCCGCCCGCTGTTCTCCGATCCGTGCCCATCCGTGCCCATCCGTGGCTAATTTCCGCTCCGATTTGCTTGCACCAGGCCCACCGTTCCGGTATGCTTAGCAAAGTTCTGGGACGACGACACTTAACCCGTAGTTCTCGACGAACAAACGGATGCACGGGAGGACGCGGGCAATCGTTTCTCAGATGGTTAATTTCTGGCGCGTCCCCCGTGATCCGAAGCGTTCTGCCCTTAACCAAATCTTGTTCACTTCCACAACACGAAGGAATTTCAACATGACTCGAATCAGCTACCAAAGCATGATCGGACTTGCACTTGTGCTCTTATTCTTCACATCGTTTGACGTTTTCGATACTCCAACTTTTGCCGACGAGAAACCGAATGTTGTGGTACAAGACGCCAGCGCCAAACTAATTGGTACCTGGAAATTGGAGAAAGCCGAGAACCCTGGATCGCCGTCAGGCATTGGTACTCGATTGAAGATGTTTAGCGGGACCCATTGGTGCGTCATACAACCCGATGCTGCCGGGAAGATTGTATTTCTTCATGGTGGTACTTACGAGTTCGATGGATCAGACTTAAAAACAACCACAGACTTTGCTGGTGACAAGACGTCAATGTTTATTGGGAAGGCGGGGACTGTAAAGCTCGAAATCGAAGGCGACGTTCTCAAGCAAATCGACGCCAAGGGGATCTACAACGAAACCTGGCGTCGGGTGACGAAACCCGGCGCTAAATGATCCGAACCGAACAAGAGCAGAACAATCCGATGGACACCAAGCGGCGGATCGACCGCTTGGACTTTTAGAGACTTTACTTGCCGCCGCTGGGTCATCGGTGGCGTTCGCTGAAGTACGGTGCCACCACGATCAGTTCAACCATCCGGGGGCGTGCCGCTAAGAGTTTACTTCTACAAGCTCCGATTGAGAGTACATGATGCGTTATCTTGCGGTCTTGTTATCAACGTGCCTTATTGGCGTTTGGGTCAAAGTTGAAACGAACGTGTTCAAGGGCGGATTATCTGTTCCTATTTTAGTGAAGGAATCTGAACCTCTCTGCTTTATCTGTCGCCAGCCTGGTCCTACGGAGACCGCCCACTACGGCGCGTCAATGGATCTCTTGCACCACCCGAAATGTATACCTCCCGAACATGTGAAAGTTCCGACCACACAACCATACTCCAGAGCCGTGTACGAGGGTTCTGTCCCAGGCGCACGACGAGGTTGGATTGCAAGCTTGTTCGTGTCATTGTTGGTCGGGGTAGCATTCTTCTTCTGGATCATGATTGCCCTATTTCCGATAGCGAAGGCGTTCCCGTCGTTTAACCACATGGAGACAGAAACCGAGAATACGATCCTGTTCGGAATGGTGATTGCGAACACCGTATTCCTCACAATATGGATGCAATGTTCGTGAGCCTACTTTTTTCAAATCGTAGCCGTCCAACCCTGATTCCCGTGACGAAGACAGTGACGCCACCGCAGCGAACAATTGCGTGAACCGGAGCGGCGAAATCCGGCAAACTCTCAATTAAACGCGTCCCGTCGCCGCCCGGTTACGCGGGTCGTTCTGCGGATGTATATGGAACTCGAAAAAGTCATTGAGCCGACTCCATACTTTCGCCCGTTCCCCGAGTTTGAGGACGTGTTCGGCGGCGTCGCGGCGTACCATCGGCATTTGCTACCGCTGGCGACCGTCGATCTATCTCACCTCCGGTCCAATCTAACCGGCAGTATCCACTTCGTTCTTCCCACCGAGCGATTCATTTGCGAGCCGGGCGAATACACCTCGACTCATCACTCGTACCTGTGCCGTCACAATTGGTTGGGTTTTCGCATGGATGCGAACGACAAATACACATTCGATGCGTCACTTGAATACTTCTTGACCGAATCGCAACTGGTCTCAGAACTCAAATGTGATGATGATGCTCTTAGCGACGGGCTCGCCTATTACAATGCAACGCGCCAAGCGTATCAGCAAATCAAATCACGTTTCGCCGAATCGCAATTGCTATTCGGCCGCTTCGATAATCGTCCCATGGAATTCGCATACCTCGGCGGTAATCAGGGCTGGCCCAACTGCGCTGGCGATGGAGGTTTTCCGCACCGTGAAGAGTATCTCTACGACGACGCTGGCGAGATCACTGAACACAACTTCATTCCGCTTGCGGAGGATGGTTCGGAGTTCGAATTTATCGGCTGGCTACACGCAGACAACTACTCGCGCGAAATTCCATGTCAGGTGTACTTGTTCTACAACGAATCAAATCGTTTGGCGCTTCAAGGCTTTGACTGGGGATGACGGTCGCAGAACCAAGCGTTGGACGCGGAGCCGCCGGTCGCGTCTTTCCTGAGTCAATGTTGATTGGCGGCGGCCCGGTCAACGCGGACGTTCGCCAACAAACTCTTTACTCGAATACGACACAAGGTGACACATACAACACCGCCCCTTCATTTTCATCCTCTGCCTCGTCTCAGCTCCCGTGGCCACGGGAGACGAAACCAAGAACCTTGAACGCGCTGAATCCGTCCAAGACAACAGCAAGTTCCAATTCGACGGGATTTGGAAGCCCAAAGGCGCAATGCTAGGAGGCGTCTTGTTGCCCCCACCCGCTCTTAAGGCAATTACGCTAAGAATCGATAAGGACAAGTACGAAGTTACCGTCGATGGTGAAGATCACTCGGACAAAGGAACGTTCACTCTGGATGAGACGACAACGCCGAAACGAATGACAATCACGAGCACCGCTGGTCCGAACAAGGGCAAGACGTTTCTCGCCATCTATGAAATCAAGAACGCCGATGCGAT
>JBGSNA010000305.1:0-79732 GCA_041739875.1 Pirellulaceae bacterium | reverse complement strand
ATCTTGCTCAGCGGAACCTGGGCTGCAACCTACGGCGCGATCTTAACAACGAATACCGCTTCGCTTCGACCTTACGGTCCAAACGCTACATTGAACCGTCAACTCGCTGCATAGTCTCGCGCCCCAATGAGACGACACCCTTTCTGCGCTGGAGACATTTCACAAGTTAGCAAGTCTCTCGCTTCAGCCATTGTTTCACTTCAAAAAGGGTGGTTCCAACACGGTCAGGAATGTATCAAACTGGTGTCTCTTCAACTGCGATTCAGTACAAGCTTACCCGCAGGACGACGGTGTGTGCATCCTCGCAACAGACGCAAAATAATATGCCTCCCAAAGTCAATAAAGTAAGCACCTCCACTCTTGAAAGCCTCGCTATCGCGATCGGTGAGTGCGGCAAATCGTCGGCTTACTGCTCGGGCACATTGGTACCGGATGACCGTGCCGTCACGATCAAAGGTGTTGGACCCCTTCGACTACCGATGCAGGCCAAGGATGTTCGCGAGCTTGGCGACGTTGCCAAGCCGGCTCCGTATGGCAAACGAACTCAAACGATCGTTGACACCGCCGTCCGCAATTCACTGGAGGTTGATGCTGGCAATGTCGAATTGTCCGAGGGCTTACGTTGTAGCATCGATGTCGAACTGCCAGTGATTGAACGCAAGCTCGGTTTGCCGCCGGGACAATTAAAAGCGGAGTTGTACAAGCTACTCATTTATCCCACGGGAGGTCGGTTCCATAAGCATCGAGATAGCGAAAAACGGAAAGGCATGGTTGGTTCCCTGATTGTTGTGCTGCAATCGAAGTTCAAAGGCGGCACACTCATCGTTTGGGGAAAAGGCTCGAGAGAACGTTTTGAGTTCCATCAAGCAAGCCAGGGAAAAACGCCTGAATATGTCGCCTTCTATGCGGATTGCGAGCACGAAGTCGAGCGAGTCACATCGGGAGTCCGTGTTTGTCTAGCGTTCAACTTGATCATGAAGCCAGCGGGTAAAGTCACACGTGACCCGACCAGCGCCGCCGATCCCGCAATCATGAATGCGCTGGCGGATCGTTTGGCCGCACATCCGGCAAGCCCGATCGTTTTCCCTCTCGAGCACCACTACACCGCGTCCGGACTGAAACCTGATTTGCTCAAGGGTGTCGATCGAGAAATCAACGCGCAAATCAAGTTGGCGGCGGAGCAACTCGATTGTAACTTGCATTACGGACAAGTCTCTCGGCATCTGAGCCAGTTTGCCGACGACGGCAGTTTTGGTTACGGTCGACGACATTACCAAAGCGGTCCGGTGGACTATGATTCGCTTAATATTGGTGAGGTTTACGAGGATGAAATCGTGATCGACGCCTGGAAAAACGCTTCGGGCAAATCAGTCTCGCTTGGTGACTTGCCGTGCGACGAAAGCATGTTGGCGTGCACAACCCCAGTCGAACAATGGAAGCCGACCCAGCAAGATTACGAAGGCTACACGGGTAACGCCGGAAATACGCTGGATCGTTGGTATCACAAGTCCGCGATTGTGATCTGGCCAATGGCACACCATTTTGAAATCTTGGTACAAATGGGGTTGGACTACGCCATCGAGCAACTTCTTTCGATGCGCGAGAAGTTGGCAAAGTTGCCGGACGAGGAAATCGAAGAGGCCTGCGACCATTGTCAATTGCTTGCGGAGGCGATTATTGACCATTGGCCATCACGATTGTGGCAGCACTCTCGCGGCGATGACGAGAGCCAACCCGCTTTGAAGCAATTTGCAGCCGAGCTTCCAAAATTCGACGAGCCCACTCTCGTCAATCGATTTCTGAAAACGCTCGCTACGCGAGACTGGACATTAGATCTCGACAAGTTTGTGATCGATTCGTGTCGCCGCGTGGGCGCCGAAGAAATTTTCCCGATGTTGGTCGAGTACTTAGCGGTCCAGCCTGTGGCGAATCAATATGGTCGCTTTGCTGTCGAAGGCCTTGCCGATCGCGATGCGAGTTGGATTTGCAAACTTGCCCGCGATCGCAAGCGCGGAGGTATCGAATCAAGTGACTTAGCCAAATTGATTGCCACCGCGAGCGAGCGATTGATCGGTCATGCGAATCAACTGAACGGCGAGAGGTACGTTCCTACATTGGACGTCATTCAAAAACCTTGGGAGCGGCTAGTTCAAGCAGCCATCACGATCGGCGACGAGCGCACTGTCGAGAAGCTTGTCAACCTTCTCCAAAGTGCGCCAACGGTCTTTGATGTGCGAAAATTTCAGGTCCCAGCGGCCAATCAACTACAGGCATTCGTCACCAAAAGCGGTCGCAATACACCTGTGGCGCTTCGTGCTTGGATTGACACACTGGTTTCATTTCTCCGACAAGCGACCGAGCGAGAGCCTGCTCCACCCCAGGACTTCACGCGTCTCAACCACACCGGATGTGACTGTCCTTTATGTAAGGAGATGCAATCGTTTTTAGCTGACCCAGCGATGGAAATATTTCGCATCACAGCCCGTGAAGACCATCGGCAACATTTGGTTGGAGTGATCCAGTCCAAGCAACTCGATGTCAGCACTCGCACCGAGAAAGTTTCAAATCGGTACGCATTGGTTATGACCAAGACCATGGAAACATATGAACGGTCGCTCAAGCAGCATCACGCCGACATCAAACTTCTGGCTTCATTGGTGCTCCCGAAAATGCCGCCAGACCTGCCGTGATGCGACCGGTCGCGTCCGAATTTCTTGGGTTGCTTTCACTGCTTTTCCGACAACGTGACCAGGTCATCGCTGGGGTTTTCTGTAAGCACTAGACTTCGGAAATGATACTCTTGTGGTTGGCCGTTACTGTGCAGTTGTAGTCCGATGGGACAGGCCTTGAGCATTTCCGATTTGTCGGTGAAATCAAAGATCTCATGGCCGTTGGCTGCGAAACGAATGCGATTCGCGTTCACCAAGATCTCGATCTGGTTCCACTGGCCCTTCTTTTCAATCTTCGGGCCATCGCCAACGGGGACGACTCGATTTCGACGATGGGCGTCCCAGATGCCCCAATCGTGACAGAACATTAAGAGAGGCCCTTTGAACCCAAAGCTGTTGTTGCCAGCGTCGGTGAACGGTTCGCCGAGAGCGGCCACAGCGGAATGCATTGTGGAATGTTTTTCGCTCATCGTTTGTTTCACTTCGAGAAGCAGTCGAAAGTTCCGGTGCTCCTTGGCGGTAAAGAGATAGGTGCTGCTTTCGACCTTGTCATCGTTGGCTCCGCGAATCATTCCGTTAATTACGGACCAGCGCGACGTGTCGCCGTTCCAGCCAGACAAGTCTTTGCCATTGAACAAATGGGACACGGTCTCGGGTTGAGGAATCTTTGATTCAACGGCCAAAGGTTCAATGAAGTCGGTTTCAGACGACTCGAGGTTTAGTTCTTTGACCCATGTGTTGCGGTATCGAACATCATGTCCTTCGCATTGGAGCTTGATACCGCCTGGGGTATCGGTGATTCCTTTGCCGCCGTCGTTACCACCATCAATCCCAGACTTCGGGCCACCCCAGACTTGGTTGATTTCGAAATTGGTGTGTACTTTTTGGCCGTTGAAATGCACTGTGGTTCGAGCTTTTTCGACGCGCATGCCGTCTTTGAAACGAGCAGCTCGGAAGACGATGTCGTACGCGTTCCAGCTTCTGAGTCCGTTGTAGGCATAGTAGGGTGAATCGCTTTCGTTGATGATGGCAGCCATACCGTGTGGAGTGCTATCGCCGTCCAAGACTTGAATTTCATGGCGGTTCTGCAAATAAACGCCACTGTTGCCACCAGGGTTCATGATGAGCAGCTCAATGTGCAGACGGAAGTCGCGATATTCCTTCTTGGTCACGATATCCGCAGTACCAAACCGACCACCGGCTGCGACGGGATCATCGGTCATCACGGCGGTACCGCCGTCAACCGGATCCTCAACGATCTTCCACTTGATCGGCATGGACGATTTGAAGCCTGGACCTTCCCAATACTTCCACTTCTGGTCCAGCATCTCGCGAGATCCGTCCAGCAGCATCTCGGCGCCGTCGATGGGCTTGGCTCCGACGCCAACATCCGCCAGCGCGGTTGGATGGGAAAAGACCAGTACCAATAGTAGCAAAGTGCTTGTGTAAATTCGCGGCGAGGTCATTGAGGAGTCTCCTGGCAAGGAAGGGGTGGGCACGGTACTCGACGATTCTGGTCAGACGATAACTCGACCACAATCCGTCTGTGCACGGGTCGACGTTATATCGACCGTGTAGCATGTGGGTCGAAATGTATCATACTTACGTCTTGAATATCAGTTTTTTGTTTTTTGCCACGAATGACGAAGTGTTTTGGCTGTGCACGTAGACTTTCATCAAGGGACTTTGCGATTGCGAGGGTTGGATCGAGACACGATTCATCGAATTCGCTCGCGGATTGCTATCGTTGATGATCCAAGGCAGGATTGCTGGCTGTGCGACGCAATGCATGCAGTGCGGCTGAGGGAAATGCTTTGTGAAGAGTGCATCGAGGGATCCGATGCGATTGCGTGTGGAGCGGTGGAGTCGTCTTTGGTAATTCACACCAAGCGTTTGCCTCGCTTGCGAGAGGACCAGCAAGATGCGGTTGAGGCCTTTGAGCAAGGCGGCTGTCGTGGTTTGATCGTGATGCCGACGGGGACGGGAAAGACGGTGGTTGCGTTGTCAATCATTGCGAGGGCACAAACGAGCGCCTTGGTGGTCGTTCCGGTTCGAGACTTGATGTACCAATGGCATGCAAAGATCCTTGACGCTTTCGGTATTGATGCGGGGTTGATCGGTGACGGGGTTCATCGAGTTTCGCCAATCAGTGTCACGACCTACGATTCAGCGGCCATCCACATGCCGAGGATCGGCGATCGATTTAATTTGATCGTGTTTGATGAAGTTCATCATTTAGCGGGGCCTTGGCGGAGCGATGCGGCGCGGATGTCGGTTGCGGCGACACGCTTAGGGCTGACGGCAACATTGCCCACGAATACTGAAAAATTGAGTCAGCTGCATCATCTTGTCGGTGAGACGTTGTATCAACAATCGATCGACGAAGCATCGGGAAAGACGCTCGCCGACTACTCGATTCGTCGCATCGCTGTTCGCATGGATGAGTCCGAGACGCAAGCCTATCGCGGTTACGGAAAAACGATTCAGCAATTTGTGACTCAATGTCGCGAGGAGAATCCAGCGTTCCAATGGGAGGAAACTTATAAATTGGTAGCGGATGCCAAGTCCAATCCGGAACGAGCGATGGCTGCTAGCGCGGCGCTCAAGGCGTTTCGAGCGAAACGCAAAATCGAGGAACAGACTCGTGCGAAGTTTCGTGTCTTGGAGGACCTGTTCCGTTTGCATGCCGGCAGCCCCGTCTTGGTCTTTACCGGTTCGAACGTGATGGCACGACAGATTTCGATTCGATTCCTCGTTCCGTGTTTGCTTTCGCATTGTGCCAAGCGAGAACGTCAAGATCTGTTGGAGGGATTTGGCTCGGGGCGTTACCCGGTGCTGATTGCCAATCGTGTCTTGGACGAAGGGGTCGACTTGCCGATGGTGAAAGTTGCGATCGTGCTTGGTGGGATGGCAAGTACACGCCAGGCGATCCAGCGATTGGGGCGAGTGCTGCGTCGATGTCCGTCCGGTGAAGCGGCGCAGTTGTATGAAGTCGTGACTGACGACAGTAACGAAGTCCAGCGTAGCCGTGATCGACGACGCAACGCCGCTTATCAAGTCAGCAAGCGGCGGCCTGAGGTATGATTTGCAGCGAGCACAGTATTGTTACTTATGATTTCCTCAAGCGAGAAGTGATCCCCGATCGATTGATGCGAGTGCGGGATGCGATTTATCTCGACGCGGCTCAGCAGTGTATCGAGATCTATCGGCAAGGCGTGGGGCGTGTGCGTCAAGAGTTGCATAGTGACGTTGAGGAATGTCTAGGATCCATCGTCGGGTGCCCGCCTCGCCGCGTCGCAGCGTTTTGCAAATTGCTTGACGATGTCAGCGAATTTGCCCAGTCGGCCGGCAAAGCGGCAGCGTTTCGGAAACGCGTGTTCGAGCTTGCATCGCCCTTGCATCCCGTGGTCCAACGCCGCGAAGGTATTTTTGAAAACGAACAACAGGCGGTGAGGCAACATCTTGCGACTGAGCTGAAACTGACATGGGAGCAAATCGAAGACAGGTTATTCGATGATGTCATCGAGTTGCAGAAGCTCAAGCAATTTGCCAACGCACTGAGTCCGGAAGCACTGCTAGCTCGGTACAACTTGGCACAGACGCAAGCTGTCTTGTATCGAGCAACGCGTGTTCGCATCGATGTGTTTGCAAACGCACCTTCTATCATCCGGCAAGCCAAGTTGGCTGGATTGATGCACCGTGTTACTCGGCGGGGGCAGGGCTATCGCATGATCTTGGATGGTCCAGCGTCGAGTTTGCGCGAAACGACTCGCTACGGAATCGGTTTTGCCAAGCTGCTACCGGCTTTGCTCGCTTGCAGTGACTGGTTGTTGGTCGCGGAAGTACTTGGTCCGCAAAACCAAACGTTTTCGATGAAGGTGTCGCCGGAAGATCGGTTGAGTAGCGAAGCGTCGCCCCCGCCGGAGTTCGATTCGGAACTTGAGCAGAAAGTTGCTGATCGGTGGCACCGCGAGCCTGTTGCGGATTGGCATTTGGAGCGAGACCGTGAGTTTCTGGTGCAGAACCAAGAGGTCTTTACCCCCGACTTTACCTTGACGCATGTGGATGGCACAAAGATCTACATCGAAGTGGTCGGCTACTGGACCCCAGAGTACCTGCAAGAAAAGCAACAGCGTTTATCGCGATTTGCGATCGAGAATGAATCGGTGCGTTGGTTATTGATGCTCGATCGTCCTCCTAACCAGGCGAAAAGCAGCTTGCTTGAATCGCTCGGATTGCCGATTGTTGTCCTCTCGAAAAGCAATGGGCCTAAACATTGGATTCGTAGGGTCTGGGGGACTGAGTCGGCCGACGATGGAGATCATTGAATGCACTGGACCGGATTCAGATACCGGTATGATTCAGATACCGACATCAAGCGGTTTCGTATCATCGTGAGAGACTTGGCCACCGTCGTCAATCACGTTGGGCCCGATACTGTAGATGGTCCAACCCCGTTCGATTTTTTTCACTGTGAGAGGGGCGCCCGAGAACGGATCAACGAGTGCTTCCGCCGGTAACGCGAGTTCGGCAATCTGGGACGAAGTCGATTCGGCGTCGCGACTTTGGATCGCGTTCAACACTCGCAGACAACGAACTTGGGCGATGGAGCGAAGGTGGGCTTCGCGGGCACCGTTGATGGCCGGCACCAGTAGGTTGGTCATCGCTGAGGTGTTCGCGGTTTCGTCGCTCGATGGTTGCGGTGACCATTCACTACCGACATCGATTTGCTCATTCATGTACTCGACGTAGATCTTAAGTTCCTTCGCGACCCATCCCGCTCCAGGAACATTCGGAAATTCGTCGAAGCTTGAAATGCCGAAGGCCCTTTCGCTCTTGAGCATTTGCACCCAGGTGGCGATTGAATCGTGTTGGCTTAGTTCGGCTTCAATCGTTTGGTGCGTCTCGGGCGTGAGTTGATGGTGTTTCAACAATCCACCGAGTTCGCCCAGGAGTGTGAAGCTGCAGGCTTGACGGACCATGGACGCAACCATGGTGGGAGTACTGCGTTGCAGCCGCACCATTCTCAAGCCTTGCAGGCACGTCTCGGCTGCAGCATCCGATTCTCCGGCAGCGGTCAGCGCACGGCTCCTCGCGATTTGCAATCGGGCGACGCTACGCGTGGTCGTGGTATAGTCGATCAGTGTTTGCGTGAACTCACCTGAGCCAACCGTGTAGTCGAGTGGCCACTGAAGGATTCGGCATTGTGATGCATGTTCGATGGCGTCAAAAATGCTCCGTTGTTTTGCAAGGATGCTTTCAGTTGCCTGTCTCTGCTGGTCCGTGAGTCCTTGCGATTGATCGAAGTTCTCGGGATACGCATGTTCATAAACTTCGTTGACATGTTTATGCATCGCTTCCGATACCGGCGCAAGGAACGTCGCAGCGTTATCGTTGGCATCAACGTCTGAGGGTCGCAAGTCCGCGATGGAGACGGGGTCGCCCGCCTCGCGTATTGGAGCGATCAGCGCGTTGCGATTAATGCGGTCTTGCCAGACGAGTCCGGCGACCACCACGGCCAAGACGATAGCAAGGATAGTGATGACCTTCGCCAGTTTCTTCAGTCGTTTCATTTTTTGTTCTCGAAGAGTTTGGTAAGGAAAGCAAGGCACCGACAAACGGTCCAGGGGGCGCCACAAATGAAAGTTTTTTAGGCGGTGGGGCTTCGCGGCGTTTCTGCCAGCTTGCCGAATTGGGGCTGGCTGGCTACCACTACTTCATGCCGATTCTGCCTAGCCACCGCCGTTTTAATGAGTACCGCCAAGAAGTTCGCGAGCGGAATACCCGTTCGGAAGTGCCCGATCCTCATGGGCGGAGTGAACGCAGCGCCAAGAAACTGGGCACACGCGAGCGAGGCTTCTTCGAGCTATTTCGTGAATTCTTGAAGCTGATTTCGGGGCACCGCTATCCGATTGTTGGCACCCTGTTGCTGATGACGGTCGGTATCGTGCTGCGTTTGGTGCCCCCGCTCGGTACGAAGCTTGCGATCGACTCGGTCTTGACCCGTCCGCCCAAGCCGGTGCCGAGTTGGGTAACCGTTGTCTCCGTTCCCGAAGAGCCGTTCCAGCGTTTGCTGTTAATCGCGGCGATTGTTACGGTCGTTGCCCTGATCTCGACGGTCGTGAATCTGTTCAGCCGCTGGATCGCGACCAAGACCGTTAATCAAACGCAGGTTGATATTCGTCGCCGAGTCTTTGAGCATGCGATGCGGTTGCCACTGCATCGTGTGTACAGCATGAAGAGTGGCGGCGTCGCGAGTCTGATTCGTGAAGACGCTGGAGGCGTGTCGGAGTTGATCTTCAGCATGCTCTACAACCCTTGGCGTGCAATCGTCCAGTTCGTTGGCAGCCTTGTTATTCTCATGTTGGTGGATTGGAAGTTGATGGTGGGCGGTTTGTTGCTGTTGCCTGTGGTTTGGCTAACGCATCGGACTTGGATCAACCGTATTCGTCCCCTGTACCGCGACATTCGCAAGCAGCGGCAACGAATTGATAGTGGCGCGACGGAGACGTTCGGTGGAATTCGAGTCGTGCGAACGTTCTCGCGAGATCGAAGCGAGTCGTCGCGTTTCGTACGCGAAGGAGACTTTCTTGTACGCCAGCAATTGTTCACATGGTGGTGGACGCGGATCATCGAAACCATTTGGGAAGTCGCGATTCCGCTCGCATCGACGGGTTTATTGCTGTACGGCGGTTACCAGATCATCCAGGGTGAGTTGACGCTTGGCGACTTGATGATGTTTCTGGTGTATTTAACGATGCTGTTGGATCCTCTTGCGACGATCGCCGCTAGTGCCGTGACCTTTCAAAACAACCTCGCCGGTTTAGATCGCGTTTTGGATGTCTTGGAGATCGAAGAGGAGTTGCCCAGTCGCCCAGGAGCAAAGGTTGTTCGAGAATCGGAAGTCGCTGGGGCGATCACGTTTCAAGGCGTAACCTTTGCTTATCCAGAGACCAAAACGGCGGTGTTGAAAGACATCACGCTCGAGGTTCTAGCCGGCCAAACGGTAGCACTTGTCGGTCGAAGTGGGGCCGGTAAGACGACGCTCACGAATTTGATCGCGAGGTTTTACGATCCGCTCGAAGGAAGTTTGCTGCTTGACGGTCGCGACTTGCGCGAAATCGACTTGGCGAGCTATCGAAAGTTGCTCGGGATCGTCGAACAAGATGTGTTCCTGTTCGATGGCACGATTCGTGAAAACATCGCCTACGCCCGGCGACGTACGAGCGAAGCACAGATCATTCATGCGGCCCGGTCGGCTGCGGCTGACGAGTTTATCGAGCGGTTGCCCGAGGGTTATGACACGCTCATTGGGGAGCGAGGTGTGAAATTATCCGGTGGCCAGCGTCAGCGGTTGGCGATCGCGAGAGCCATCCTGGCTGACCCACGAATTCTGATTCTTGACGAAGCGACGAGTAATCTGGACAGTGAAAGTGAGCGGTTGATCCAAAAGAGTCTGGCGGAATTGATGGTGGGACGAACGTCGTTTGTGATCGCGCATCGGCTGAGCACGATCACGGGGGCCGACAAAATCGTGGTTCTGGAGGATGGCCGCATCGTCGAAACGGGCACGCATGAGGAATTGCTCCAGCGTGGGGGTCGATATCGCGAAATGATTCAATTGCAAACCAACCAGCCGCTCGCGGAATTGCGAGGATCCGTGCTATAACTTCATGCCAATGACGTAACCCGCTCCCACCTCAGTCGCTCTCTCGACAGAAAACCAGTATGAAAACTCAATGGCGTTGCCTGGCTATTGTTGCCGCCTGTTTCGCGTTTGCCTCCATGTGCGAATCTGTTTCGGCGGATTGGCCCCAGTGGCGCGGTCCCAATCGAGATGGGCACGCAGCGCCCCAATCATTGCTCCAAGAGTGGCCTGAGGGTGGACCCAAGCTGAAATGGCAATACTCGGAGACTGGACGCGGCTATTCGGCTGTATCCGTTGTCGGCAGCACGTTGTTCACCATGGGGTCGAGCGAGACGGATTGCTCAGCGATTTGTATTGATTTGGCGACGGGAGCGAAGCTGTGGGAGACCGTTGTTTCTCGCGCCAGTACGTCCGACGACTACAACCACGGCTGGGGTGGCGGACCGCGCTCGACACCTACTGTTGACGGCGATCAAGTGTTTGTGCTAAGCGATGTTGGTGTGCTTGCTGCGCTCGGTAAGTCGAGCGGCGAGCTGCAGTGGTCCATTGATTTGGTCAAAGATTATGGTGGAGCGATCCCCGTGTGGGGTTACAGCGAATCGCCGCTCGTGGACGGTGACCGAGTCGTGATCACTCCCGGTAACTCACAATTTATGATCGCGGTGGATCGCAAGACTGGTGAGAAGGTTTGGGCGAGCAAGGATACCGACGCTCCCGCTCAATATGTTTCGATCATGCGTGGCACGATGGGCGACAAGAGTTTCTATGTCACTGCAAGTAAGCCAGGATTGTTCGCATTTGATGTGCAAAGCGGTGCTCAACTTTTTAGCGACACGGCTACGGGAAATGGTGTCGCGGTCATTCCCACGCCGGTACTCATTGGCGACAAGCTCTACCACACCAGCGACTATGGGGCCGGTAACACTTTGTTAAAGCTCTCTGGGAGTGACAATGGTATTTCGGCCGAAAGCGTGTACGCCCTGAATGACAAAACGATGCAGAACCATCATGGTGGCGTCGTGCATGTTGACGGTGTGATCTACGGGTGCAGCAAAGTCAACGGTGGCGTCTGGATGGCCCAAGACTTGGAAACTGGCAACACACTCTGGGAAGAGCGTCTCAAGGGAAGCGGCTCGATTTGTTTTGGCGACGGTCGGCTGTATTGCTACGACGACAAGCAGGGTTCCGTCGTTTTGGCGGAGCCAAATCGCGAAGGATGGCGACCGCACGGCACCTTGGTTTTACCGCGTCAAACCGAATTGGCTCGAGACAAGGGAGCGATTTGGGCTCACCCTGTCATTGCGAACCAAACATTGATCATCCGCGATCAAGACTTATTGTTTGCATTTGACATTGCGAAATAGCGAGTCCCCTTAGAAGTCGCTGACGAGAATCTCGCCATCAGCACGATTGGCGAGTTGTTGCATCAGCTTTTCTTCGACGCTGTGCGTAAAGAAACGCACGGAGCCGTCCGCTAGGACAAAGTTTGCACCGCCAGCGTGGTAGCTGCCGAACCCGCCCACGTCGAGCGGTCCATTGGCAGCGAATTGAGCACGATCGCGATAGGATGACTGCTCAAACGTTCCGACGTTTCTCAAGGTTGAGCGAGTCCCAGATACCCAACCCAAGTGGCCATCGTGCGGAACCATTTCGCCGATGAGGAATGTTTGAGAGCTGCCATCGGTGATTTCGGAGTACTTTATTTTGCTGTTAAGGAATAGAACTCCGGTATTGTCCTTATCGATCGGTGCTTCGCTGTCGTGATGTGAGCCAGCGTAGTGGCATTCGGCGACTTCTTTACCGTCAATGGACGATGCGGACCCGAAGTGAATACCTGGATTGGAAGGGCAGAGCAGGGTGGGGACCGTTGCCATACGGACCTCGGAGTTTTCCGTCGAGTAAGCACTCTTGTCGAAATCAAAGTGGTCGTAAAGGTTTCTTTGTTCGAGGAACGGCATGATTTGAATGGTCCAGCTAATGTGCTTGCCACTCGGTTCACTTCGAATGGGGCCATCGGGATTGATCACTCCGGACGGCAGATACTCAACACTGAATTCGTGATGATGCATTGCTAGACCCAGTTGTGCCAGATTGTTTGTGCATGATGATCGGCGTGCTGCTTCGCGAGCCGCTTGGACAGCCGGTAGGAGCAAGCCGACAAGCACACCGATAATGGCGATCACGACAAGGAGCTCCACAAGGGTGAATCCGTGTTGCCACCGCCTTTGAAAGCTGGGTGAGTGTTGAATGCTAGGTGAATGATGTGAGTGAGCCATTTATTGTTACTCCGATTCTTTGGTATGAGTTGCGATTGAGAATTTGTGGCTTCGGCGAGTCACGTGAGCGGCAACACGTGATTCATCGCGAGGTTTTTCCCCGAGACTCGCGATCACGTTGATGGACTTGCCATCATCAGTTAACTCGATGATGACGGTCGCATCGGGGAAGCGTGTCGCGTTCGGTGTGGGAATCCAGGTTTCACCTTGGTAGTCAGCAGCCGCGTTTATTTGCGACCGAGCACGTTGCAAACCGGCATCAAGGAAGAACTCCGTTTGCAGCATCTGGTGACGCAGTCCCATTTCACGACGCTCACGAATGGCCGACTGCATGACGACCATCGCAAGCGACGTTGCGACCAATAAGCACACGAGGACGCAAACCGTTACTAAACCTCGACGCCTCTCGCGTAGAGCATTGGGACGCGAGTTTGGCTGACACGTCATCGTTGTGTCTCCCTTGTTGCGATTTTCTCGTCTGCGGAAGTTTCGTCTGGGGTCGTTCTTGTGAACCGTCCCACCGAGACAGTCACTTGCCGATCGGTTCGCGGGCCAACGTGTTTGAGAGAGGGTTGCCGTCGAACCGTCAAGCTGATTCGTGTCGGTGGGTCTAGCGGCTCGATCGTGACGCTAGCGGATTCGCCGAGCTTGTATCGCTCATATTCTTGTTGGGTTGGTCGCGTTCGTATTACCGTCCCATCGAGAACGCGGTAGAGGACACTCTCAAAGTCGACAATGAAGATAGTTTCGGCGTGATCATTGGTTATAACCGTCGAGGCGGAGTGTGCGTCTCGACGAAATTGTTCGCAGAGCTGATGGGTCGTTCGGTCTGAATCGCATTGCTTTTGAGTCTGCGAAGATAGTGACATAGCTTGTTGAAGCAATGTCATTGCCAGCACCATCAGTGCACTTCCCACCGTCATCGTGAGAAGCATTTCAATGAGCGAGAAGCCGCGGCGCTGGATCATGGTTGCGACTCCGTGATGACGGTAGCGTCAGCCCAACCAACGAGGCTCAGTGGGGGCGATTTGATCGGGTGATCCCACGCAAGGCTCAGCTCAATGCGAGTTCCGTTCTCGTCTTCGATCGATTTTCCTTCCAGTTTGGCCCCAGGCAATATTGCGGTGATGTGCTCTGGCAGATTCAAGCTTGCCATCTCGCTTTCACGATCCTTCGCATCAAGACTGAGCAGCCGTTCAAGCTGGTTGGACAGTTCGTCAAGAGCGAGTTGCTGATGGCGAGTCTCTTGTCTCAACCGTCCACTTCGAACGGTCAACGTCATCATGGTCGTCACCATTGTCGCCAGGAGTGTGGCGGCGACGAGTAAGTCAGCGACGGTTGTACCGCGACGATGTCTGGGTGGATGAATGGATATCATGGGTCTAGGTCAGCATTTGGATTAAAGCTGCGAGGTATTGAATGAAAGCGAGGGTCACCCAAAGCACGATGCTCGCGACGACAAGCGTGATAGCCGGCTTGGCGAGTTCGGCAATTCGCTCGTGCCGATTTGAGACCGACGTGGCTTTGACCAAGGCAATCTGGTTCAGCGTCCAGGCTTGAAGGCGACGATCGGTGGCGGATCGAATGGCGTCCGCCTCGGCTGGATCTATAAATCGAGCACGTTGGAGGCATTCCCAGGGCTCGGCGCCTTGCTCGACTTCGTTACGCGCGAACAAAAGTCGGCTGCGCACTTCCCGATCAAAGTGATATCGAGCGAGGATCGAGAGCGAGCCGTCCAGTGGTCGACCCGCGTCGACGGAGATCGCAAGCATGCGGAGTAATTCCGCGGAGTGAGCTTGTGTGGATACGCGAGTCCACCAAGGCGAAATCCAATTCGTGAAGCCACGTCGCAAGGGTGACAGGACAAATAGACAAATTGAGGAAAGAATGATCACCATCCACAAAATGCCGAAATTTGAAATCTGACGATTCACGTCTATGAACGACTGCATCACCGAGGGCATGTTGATGCCAAACTCTTCACACATCTTCGCCAGCGTCGGTACGATGTACACGTTTAGAAATGAAAGAACTAGCGCCAGTACAAGAAGCAATGCAAATCCATAACCAACCGCTCGCCGAAAGGTTGCACGAGTAGATAATTGGTTATTAATCGGATGGTCTAGCAAGTCTTGGTAGGTCCGTTCGAGCGTGCCGGACTGAGTCGCGAAGCGGATGGCAAGTACTTGTGATGGGCTCAAGACGTCCGGAGTATGCTCCAAGGCATTGACCAGCGACGTGCCACCGTCGATGCGTTTTGCAAGTCGCCGCAAACGATACTTCCACATGCCGCGATGTTCATCAGCGAAGTTGCGGATCAACACCGCCACATCGACTCGCTCACTTCGAGCCACGGCGAGTAGACGTAGCAGAGACCGCTGGATCGCGGCTTCCGAGTCGACGGGCCATAGCGTTGCCACACGCCATCGCGACAAAAAGCGATTCTCTAGGTACCAAATCGCTTGGTGCGGTAGCTCAAGGATGCTGGAGGTGTCCATGATTGATTCCTAAGTTAGCCCACTGACTAGTGAAACTAGGGGCATGAACAACGCGATGACTATGAAAGCCACCACTAGGCCGACCATCAATACTGCGAATGCACCAATCACTCCGGTGGACCATTCGGTTCGCTGGACAGCCCGCTCGGCGTAGATCATTGAGAGTTCACGAACCAGCTTGGATCGTGGTGGAGAACCATCACTCGGTTGAAGGGCATCGATCAAGTTACTGGGTAAACATCTCGCAACGGGAGATTGTGTCAACGAGATATCACCTTTGCGATGTTCGTCAGCCAAGCTCAACGCAACGTGCTCAAAATGCCGATGCCCACATCCACGCCCGGCTAGTTCGAGCGACTCGGCAAGCGGCACGTTGTTCGCAAGCAAGTCCGCGAGTAAGCCAGAGAACGTGGCCATGGCCGCGACGTTGCTGGTTGTGCCACCGACAACGAAACCAAAAAGACGTGTCGACAAAGCGTGTTGGATCCAAACGCTTGAAACGATGTAGCCGGTGACGAGAATCAACATCGCAATGGCAACAAATCTCGCTGTGTGATGTTGCCACTCATTGACCCAAAAGAACAGGAATGCCGTTGGTCCAGGCAAACTGAGGCCAAATTCATCGTACATCCGAATAAACGGCGACACGACCATCTGCCCCAGTCCAAAAAACACGAGTGAGGCAAAAGCAAATACGAGAATGGGATAGAGCAGCACGCGTCGGCGTCGACTGCGGATCTCGCTCTCTCGCGAGGCTTGGTTCATCCAATCACTCAATCGAGTCGCCGCTGCGGGCGTCGCCAAGCTTCGAGAGAACACCGGCAACCAAGAACGTGATCGTTGAGCTTGAGCCGAGTCCCCAATCGTCGAATCGTCACGCAGCGATAAGGCGAGTTGTTTCATCTCGCGACGGCGCTTGCCAGCGGGAAGTTCTTCGGCGAGAGCTTCAATCGCTGGGATGAGAATCGAGTGTTGGACGGTGTTTGACATTTCTCAGCTCACGATTGTTGCGGCAAGGCGATCATGTTCAACGCGTCGATCATGGGGAGAAACAAGCTCAACCCATAGACCAACACTAATAATCCGCCAACGAACGCACCCAAGAATGTTGGCAACACGACTCGCCAAATCGCGGCGTATTGTTCAGCGACCTGTCGATACGTCAGCGAGACGAAACGCAACACGCTCGACAACGGTTCGCCACCGAGATCGCCGGTGAGTGCCCATCGCAGCAGCGGTGGGGCTGACTGGCGATCGGCAGCGTACGTCGCTCCGAGTTCTGGATCGGCGAGCCGCATGGCTTGCTCGAGTGGCACCTCGTTCTCAAGTAGGATCGCCACCTGCTCGGCAAAACTGGCATGACGCAGCGACTGTAGATAACGTCGTCCGCCGGGCAGTATCTGGTGGACATTGATTCGCGACGATTTGCGATTCCAAGTGATGCAAGCAACGAGAAGCACGATCGGGATTGCGACGCCCCAGATCCGCAGGGTGTTGCGAAGTTGTTGCAGAATCGCGAGCGTGCCCGATGGCGTTGTCCTGTTTTGTGCATAGATCGCCTCCAGTTGAGGCACTGTGAACAAGCAAAGCACAAGAAACGCGATAAAGGTAAGAGCGAAGATCAGCATGGGTTGGACCAGCGACATGCTAACACCGCGGATCACTTCCAATCGCTCGCGTGTCGGTAATGTGAGCGGATTCAGTGCCGCGTCGGGATCTTCGAGTTGCAACCACGTCTTGAGCGAGGCTCGATAGCGTGGTGTCAGTTCGGGCGCTGCGTCGATCGCGGAATCCGCGTGTTGTCCCAATTCGACACGTAGCTTCAACGCCGACTCAACTTGCTGGATGGATGAATTCAAGGATCCGTTGTCGCGGCCGTCGGTCCCAGAACTTTGCGGATCAAGCTCGATGGGAACGCCGGCTAGCGATAGCTTGTGGAGTTGTTGGTTGAAAGCCAATACGCGTTGAAGTGTCGCCTCAGCCATCAAATCCGCCAAGCTATTATGAAGTGGGCGATCCGCATGGATCGCCAAGTCGGTTCCTATCTAGGAGATGTGCAGGCGGCTGGAAATTGTTTACGAAAACTGGCGTTTGCGCGAGATTAGCCGACTATGGTTCTGAGCGACCCAAGCGATCGGCTTGGAAGTGTCTCAGGTTATCAAATTCTTGACTCAATCCCCAATCCGGTGTGATCCCGGCTTTGAGTGAGTACTCGATCGCCTGCTGCTGGATCTCGGCTGATGTGGGCGAAGTTGCGCGAGCGCGACGCTGGCGAATCGTTTCCGTCATGGGGACACCGAGCATCAACAGCAGCAGCGCCGCTAGTCCGATGCCAATCACATTTCGCACGAACCGATGATTACCACAATGCTCCTTGGCCGCTTCGATCGTCCGCGGTCGCAGGTCATCAGAAGGACGTATGTATTTACCCGCTGCAAAGATGTCTTGCTCGAGTTGAGCCAGTTCGTCGTTGTTTGCCGATGCGTCTTGAAGGGGATTCATTTCGCCACCTCAAAGTCGTCGGCGCGAAGTTTCAAGGCGAGCTTCTCAATGGCGTAGCGATATCGGCTCGCAGCTGTCGCGGCAGGCAGGTCGAGCACTTCAGCGATCTCGGCAAACGTCATGGATTCCCAAATTTTGAGCACTACCACTTCGCTCTGTTCGGCTGGCAAGGTTCGCAGTGCGATCCAAATCGCTCGATGCGTTTCCTCCTGGTTCCGACCATCGACGCTCGGCGCGGTAAGCAAGTCTTTCAATCCGTCGATCAGCGACCAACGTTTCTTTCGACGCAAAATCACCAGAGCTTCGTTGCGAACCATGCGCAGCAAATACGGCCACGGCTTATCGGCTCGAAGCAATAATTTCGGTTCCGCCGCGACTCGCACCAGTGCCGTTTGCAGCGCGTCCTCAGCGTCGTGCTGGTTGCAGGTGATGGTTGTCGCGTAGCGAACCAGTCGTTGAGCCGTCAAATCGTATAGTCCCGAAAGGGCCGCTTCACGGCTCTCGGCGATACGCTCGGCACAGTGGCGAACGCGAACAGAAAAGATATCTGGAGGATTCATCTAAGCTCCAAGATGCGCAGTTCGAAACGATTTGTCTAACTCTTTTCTGATTTGGGCGAATTTCTTCAAATTCTCACCACGACGCGGCCGCGGACTCTACCGGCGAGAATTTCCTCAATCGCGGGTGACAGCGACTCTAAATCGACTTCGGTTGCCAAATCATCAAGATTCTCGAGCTTCCACGGTCCGGACAACCGCTGCCAAATCTTGAGTCGCTCGTCCATCGGGCACAGTGCTGAGGTAATTCCCGCCAATCGCACACCGCGCAGGATGAACGGGAACACAGTCATGTCCAACTCCGTTCCGCCAACCATCCCGCAAGCGGCGACGCATCCATTGACGTCAGTTGATTTAAGCAGCCAAGACAGTGTTGCGCCGCCAACCGTGTCGACTGCTCCGGAGAAAGCTGTGCTAAGCATCGGTCGTGTTGAATTCAGATCCATCTTAGCTCGATCCAGGATCGCATCCGCGCCTAGCTTCATGAGCCAGCCCTT
The DNA here is from genome assembly GCA_041739875.1 of Pirellulaceae bacterium. Taxonomy (GTDB): domain Bacteria; phylum Planctomycetota; class Planctomycetia; order Pirellulales; family Pirellulaceae; genus JBBSJZ01. The sequence continues at coordinate 61,085 of JBGSNA010000305.1, read as the reverse complement.
TGCGTCAGGTTTACCGGTGACTGCGGTGACGCGGTAGCCAAGTTTGCGGAGTAGTTTCACAGCTAACGATCCGACACCTCCGGTAGCTCCGGTCACCACGATCGGCAACTCGTTCGAGACTTCGTTTCGCATCAGTTCGCGAACACATTGTGCAGCGGTGAAGCCCGCTGTACCCAGGATCATTGCGTCACGAAGTGAAAGTGAATCAGGAAGCGGTACGACCCAGGATTCGGGTACTCGAATCGTCTCCGCCAAACCGCCCCAATGTTTTCCGCCCAGATCGTATCCCGTCACGATGACGTTTTGTCCAACGGGAAATTCATCTGTTCCTTCGGTCACGACTCCCGCCGCATCAATACCGGGAACATGCGGCAGATTGGGAGCGACGCCCTTGTTCCCGGTCGCGGCCAACGCGTCCTTGTAATTTAAACTCGACCACTGCACCGCAATGGTCACATCGCCCGCTGGAAGTTCCGAGACCGGACGCCGAGTGACTTCATGCATGATGCCTGATTCAGTCTCTCGCACCAACATGCAGCGAAAGTCGTTGGGCATCAGCAACTCCTCTTGAGGTTTACGCGTATGCTTAGTTCATTAGTCACTCTGTGGCGTCGACGAGACTGCTAAGCGTTCTAGTTCGACTTTACTTGATCGAGAGACAATCGTGGAGCCTGTCAACACAAAATCAAGAACCACACGTTGGATAAGCCGAATGGCGGATTGAGTCTGGGTGGGCGCTGCGGGGGATAGTTGGGAGATGCCGAATTGCGTCGCTGTCGCTCCTTTTTCCGGCCTACGTGACCTTGTTCCGGCCAACGGGGAACGGTTGGTGCTAGCGTTGGTAGATTGGTAGATAGCCGTGGTCGAGTTGCAACATGATGAGGTTGCATGCGGTGACATAGACGCTGTGGATTTGCCCTTCCCAGTCACCGTCAGGACGCTGTTCGCTCACGATGCGATCGTAAAGTCGATCTCGGAACGGCTTCCATAGCTCGTCGCCTTGGCGATAAACGACTTGGCTGTAGTAGAGGTATGTGTAGTGCCAGTGACCGAATGATCGAGCGGCGTCACTGATGTCGTGCAACGAGTCTTTCGCGTAAGCCAGCATCTCCGGAACTTGCTCGGCGTCGTAATCGCCTGCATTGTACAGAGCAGCAAGTGCAGCAGCTGTGATCGCTGGGCGGCTGCTACCTTTTTGTCGACTGCTGTAGCTGATACCGCCATCGGCATTCTTGCACTCATAGATATAGGCTTTGGCCTTATCGATCACTTCGCTGCTCACGGGAATGCCGGCGTTGCGACAACCACGCAAGCCTTGAACTTGAGTGATGGTGGTGGAGCCTTCGTCGAAGTCGTTGCCTTCACGTGCCGAGACATAGCCCCATCCACCAGCAGCCGTTTGCGCATTGCCGCTGAACTCGACGGCTTTGGTCAGGACTTGAACGAGTTCTTCACGTCGATCGAGTAAGCCTTCTTCGCCCAGCACCTGAGACAAGAACAGCATCGAGAAGCCGTGACCATAGGTGTATCTCGAATCGGTTTGCGGATCGCCGATGAGACCGTTCTCTCGACTTTTGCTGATAATAAAGTCAGCAGCACGGGCGATCTCTCTCGCGTAAGGTCCTTGAGTCGTGGTTGAACCGCTGCCGATCATCGCTGTGCCTGCGAGTGCGGCCATTGCTGTTGGATAGACTTGCGTGTTCCATTGGCCGCGAGAGGACTGGGTTCGCGAAAGCCAGTTCAGTCCTTTCTCAATCGCTTCGTTCCACCGAGGGTCCTTTGCGGCCGTCGCTCGAGTTGTCGTGCCAGCCATCGCGAGTCCGCCGCTCAGTGCGAGAGCGGTCTTGAGCCAATCGCGACGAGGCAAAGACGAACGTCGCGCCAATGAAGTTTGAGCCGGGGCAGGGGAGGGCGGCAGTGATTCAGGCGGTTTATTCATGCCATCATTGTACCGCAGCCCATCCTTGGCGGCGAATGCCATTTCGTCGCGAATTCGTAGCTGAATTTGCGAATTTGTCGGCCGAATTTGGCAAAACTAGCCTCGGCGAGATTGGCACCCCGGACAATAAAACGTGCTGCGTTGGGCTTGGACCATACGGAGGATCTGTTTTTTGCTGCAACGACCGCATGTCACACCGGCTCGGTCGTAAACTCGGTGCTGGTTCTGATAACCACCTTGGACGTTCAGAGCGTTGCGGTAGGTGCCGTCGCTTAAGGTGCTACCCTCATGGATAATTGCGTCATTCAAAACTTCGCCAATCGCCGCATGGATCCGTAACCACTGTTTTTGAGTCAGGCGATCACACCGTGTGCGGGGATCCACTCCGGCGAGAAATAAGATTTCCGAGGCGTACAAATTCCCGATCCCCGCGACCTGTTTTTGATCCAACAGGGCGGGTTTGATGGGACGTCGGCTGGAACCAAAGTTCTCTCGAAGCTCGTCCGCAGTGATCACCAAAGCGTCGGGCCCGAGTCTTGCGGCGAGTGAGTGCTTTAGTTCATCGGAGGTAAGCAAGCTGACCGTACCGAGACCGCGTCGGTCCCAGAATAATAGTTCATCACAATGGCCACCTTCGAGTTCAAGCCGCAACCGCAAGTGATCAACGGTCGGCGGTTCTGCTAGCAGCACAAGTCCGGTCATGCGAGGTTCGATCACGATCGCTGATCCGTTTTCCAGCTCAATTAGCACTCGCTTACCCAAACGGCCGATACCCGCAATCCGTTTGCCACGAATCGATCGGGCCAGGGCAGGGAAGGGCGGTTTAATTGAAATGGGCCGGCAATCGCATGGCGGTAGTACCGCTTTGACGATCCGGCTATCGACCACGGGCAACAGGCCACGTCGCATCGTCTCGACTTCAGGTAACTCGGGCATTCAGGATACTTCCGAAAAAAAATGGCAGTGCCGGTCGTCGCTTGGTATGGCTGGCCAAAATAAGTCGTTTGAATTTGAGACGGTAGACGAAGAACCTTGCGAGACGAGTTTTGCTAACATAAAACAAGACGATTGTTGGTGTGTTAGCTGGGCTCGATCATCTTGCGATTCACTGGCACGTAAGCACGATTTTCCTCCGCATCGCGGCACAGAAGTATTTCATTGAACAAAAAACTACTACAACGATCTCCCACTTCGGCGAAACGCATCGCTTGGAATGCTCAGCAATTAGCGATGTTGGGAACGGCAAGCGATGTCGATGTTGCAAAGCGATTGGGTGTTACCAAGACGTCAGTCTTTAGAAAACGCAAGTCGCTCGGTGTGGAGCCTTTCGGCGAGTCTCGCCAAGATTTGCGTACACGATGGAGCAAACGTGACTTAGCGAAGCTCGGAAAGCTTACTGACTTGGAAATCGCTTCGCAGATGGGGATCGATCCAACTTCGGTTGCGTGGAAGCGCCGTTCACTCGGGATCGATTCCAAGCGATCGACCAACAACGGACGCCACTGGACCGCCAAAGAGTTGAAACTCTTGGGGACGATGCCAGACACCGAATTGGCTGCGCGTTTGGGAATACATCGCAAACGTGTCGCGATTAAACGCATGGAAAATGGCATCCCTAACTTTGTCAGTGTCCAGACCGCGCAGTGTTGGTCCAAAGAGATCCTCAAGCGACTGGGCAAGGAACCCGATCAAGTGATCGCTGATGAGCTAGGTATCAGCAAATCAACGGTGATTGCTTTCCGAAATCGAAACGGCATCCGATTATTAAAACGTAAGTAGGCTCAGCTTTCGCCGATTCATTTTTCACGGTAGCTCGAGCGTCCAATTCTATCCTGCGTTCGTTTTCGTTGAACGGCTCATGCTAGGTCGAAGTTGTTGTTAGTGATACACGTACCCTTCTCGAGGATAGCGTTTGTTCGTCGCAATTCGTTGGTGGTCGATTCGGTTCCAAGAGGTCCAAACGCCAACACTTGCGATGACGGCGTCGAGTGCGTCGCCGCCGAGGTTGTCCATCATAAATCGTTGGTGCTTGGGGCGGATCGTGACATGAGGTTTCAATCCTGCGAGAATTTTCCGACGTACCTGCTTCCGATCTTCATTCAAGCTGTTGCCGCTTGTTTGCTTGTACATTCGACTTGGTAATGCGAGACGCTTGAGTGTTGACGAGGGGCACGCTTCACAGACCCAACGAGTCGCTTGACTCTCTTTCGTATACTGGAACGGTAGGACGGCAGTTTGGTGCTGATTGGTGAGGGGGCCGAGTACGTCTCGCATGCCGTGGAAAGTTTGGTAGATGATGCGGTAGTGGTAGCAGTCAAACGGCGTTCGCGTCTCGGTATCGGTTTGACGGCGAATGTGCAGTTTGTCTACGTTCGATTTGGCCATTTCGACGCGAGCTCTTTCGACAAGAGCTCGTCCGTACTCTCGGGCACCGCCATGAAACTGGCGCACGTTCCGGAGTTGCCTTGTCCACCCGCCTAAACCTAACTCGATCGGCAATCCGAATGGGAAATCGAACCCGAATAGTGTTTGATTGCTCATGGAAATGCGGTCAACCATGTACTGGCAGGCAGCTTCGCGAGTTTCGCTCTTGGCGAGCTGTCCGATCGAGTGCAGGTGGAGAAGTTCGAGGGAAAGGTCACTTCGGACGGCTAATTCTGCGAGCCACGCATTCTTTCCTGCCATCGCTGCACCGCTGAAATCGACGCCGATGACGGTACGGATTTTGGATGACGGCGGGGATTGCATTGGGGCTTCACGTTGACCGCACCGGAAGATGCAGTGAGAATCTGTGTTACAGATCCTATTTTAGCGAATCCAACCCAAGAACTAGCGAGGGGTTTGACCCCTTGTTGAAAAACTTGTTTAAAAACGAGCACTTTTGCTGATGAGTACTGCATCCACAACGCCGCATGCCACCGCTTCTGTTCCTGACAGCCGGGGTCGCTTCGGCGATTTCGGGGGCCGTTTTGTTCCTGAGACGTTGACCCGTGCCCTGGACCAGCTCGCCGAAGAATACGACCGCGCCAGAAAAGATCCTGAGTTCCAGCGTGAATTAGATTCTTTGCTAAAGACCTTCGTTGGTCGCCCCAGTCCGCTGTACCACGCAAGTCGACTCAGCAATGAAATTGGCGGTGCACAAATTTGGCTCAAGCGAGAGGATCTCAACCACACCGGCGCTCATAAGATCAACAACACGATTGGCCAAGCGCTGTTGACGTTGCGAATGGGCAAGACGCGTGTGATCGCGGAAACGGGCGCTGGCCAACACGGTGTCGCTTCGGCGACGGCGTGTGCACATTTCGGTTTGCCTTGCCGAGTCTATATGGGGTCGGAAGACATTCGCCGTCAAAAGCCGAACGTGTTCAGCATGCGGCTGCTTGGAGCTGAGATTTTTCCCGTGGAGAGTGGATCGCGAACGCTGCGTGACGCGGTGAACGAGGCGATGCGTGATTGGATGTCATCCGTTGAGAATACTCACTACATCATCGGTAGCGTCATTGGACCGCATCCATTTCCGATGATGGTTCGTGATTTTCAAAGCGTGATCGGTCGCGAGACCCGCGAGCAATGTCGTGATTCGTTCGGTCGATTGCCGGACTGTGTGATTGCCTGTGTCGGCGGTGGCAGCAACGCGGCTGGGATGTTCTATCCGTTTGTCGAGGATGATGGCGTGCGGATGGTGGGGGTTGAAGCGGGCGGTCGAGGCAATGCGCCGGGCGATCACGCTTCGCCACTTTCCTTCGGAAGCCCTGGAGTGTTGCATGGCAGTTACAGCTACGTCATGCAAGACGAAGACGGGCAAACATGCGATGTGCATTCGATGAGCGCTGGTTTGGACTATCCCGGCGTCGGTCCCGAGCACAGCTATTGGAAGGACACGCACCGAGTGGACTACATCGAGTGTGGTGACACAGCAGCGATGGCAGCGTTCGACAGACTCGCTAGAACCGAAGGGATTATTGCCGCATTGGAAACGAGCCACGCGGTCGCGAAAGCGCTCATCATCGCAGCCGACATGTCACCAAAGGAGCACATTGTCGTTTGTTTGTCCGGCCGAGGCGATAAAGACGCAATGGAAATTGCCCGACTTCGCGGCGAGTCGTGGTAGAATGTTTTCACTGTGCATCACACTTGGAGTTAGACCATGGCAAGCATTATTCTTGACGCTGAGCTCGAACGAAAACTGATCGAAGAACGGCAAACTTGCGGTGCGGACCGTTTTGATGAAGTATGGGATGGAACGTATATCATATCGTCGATTGCAAATAACGAGCATCAGAATCTAGCCACTGAAGTTGCTGCCGTGTTGACTTCGGTCATCGCGTGGGCCCATCTCGGATCAGATTGTCGTTTGCCCTGGAGAAATCCGAAAGCGACGCAGAACGTCCGCGACTGAAAACGATCCAACTCGAAACAGCTTCGACGTGGACGTTTTAGGCTGTTTCGTCGCTCAAGCGATTGGCTTCACCTGGACTTCGTCATCGACGACACGAATTTCGAAAGCGTCGACTTTCACTCGTGGGTTGTCTTCCCAGGTGCCGTCTTTGATGCAAAACCTCCATGCGTGCCACGGACAAGTCACGGTGTTTTCTTCGACGTAGCCTTCGGCCAATGACGCCCCCATGTGGGGGCAAAGGTCGTCGATGGCGAAGAATTCCTCGCCTTTACGGAAAATCGCGACCATTCGGCCGTCAACGGGGACAGCGCGGCCCACGCCATTTTCAAAGTCACTTACTTTTCCGACGGTTTCGAAGTCGCTCACGTTGGATCTTTCCCTTGCACTAGAAGCCAATTCACGACCACACTTTACCGTGAAGTCACGTTCTGCCCAACGGACCCGGCTTTCAAAATCCAAATTCGCCGCCTGCATGAAGCCATGATTAACCAACAAAGACGCCGCATCCTTGAATCCCGCGTGTGGCCGTTTGTCCAGACACCGGCGCAGTACGCTGGTGGCGAACGCAACATTGTGGTCAAGGATCACGGATCCATGCGAGGCACCCTGTGTCTTGGGTTCCCCGATGCCTACACGATCGGAATGAGCCATCACGGATTACAGGTGCTGTATTCGCTGATGAATCGCCGTGAGGATTGGTGTGCTGAACGAGTCTTTACGCCCTGGCCCGATATGGAATCGCTACTGCGAGAGCATGACGTGCCGCTCTATAGCCTCGAAACATTCACGGCCCTTCGCGACTTTGATGTCATTGGGTTGAGTCTTCAGTATGAAGTCAGCTATCCGAATGTGCTGACCATGATCGATCTGGGTGGCATTCCGCTCGAGACCGTCGACCGCTCCATCGACGATCCGCTCGTGGTTGCGGGCGGACCGTGCTGCCAGAATCCAGAAGTCATGGCGGACTTCTTTGACATGATGGTCACCGGCGACGGAGAGCCGTCGCTTCCGGAAATCTGTGACCTTTGGATGGAGCTGAAAGAGAGCTACCAACGTGAAGACGGATCGATGGCGGTGGGCGAACTCGGGCGCCAGCAGCGAGCCGACGCGCTCGCGGAACTCGCTAAACGGCTTCCCTACGCTTATGTGCCCAGACTCTATCAACCTGAGTACGCAGAGGGTCGTATCAAATCGCTCACGCGAGTTCGCGACGACCTCCCCGAAACGATTGCACCGAGTGTGATCAGTGATCTCGATGGGATTCCGCTTCCGACCAAGCCAATTGTCCCGTACATCGAGTGTGTTCACGATCGCATCGCGCTGGAGATCATGCGCGGATGTCCGCACTTGTGTCGGTTTTGCCAAAGCACCGTGATCAAACGACCGCTCCGGATTCGTGAGGTCGAGACCATCGTGGATGCCGCGATCGAGAGCTACAAGAACACGGGATATAACGAAATCAGTATTCTGTCGCTTTCGAGCAGCGACTATCCGCACTTTGAATCGCTCGTGCATCGATTGCACGAAGTGTTCAAACCGCTGGACGTGAACATCAGCGTCCCCAGTCTGCGAGTCAACGAGCAACTGCGAACCCTCGCTGAGTTGATCGGTAGCGACCGCCGCACTTCCATGACGCTGGCTCCCGAAGTCGCACGTGATGATATGCGAGAACAGATCCGCAAAAAGATCAAGAACAGCGACTTGATCGAAGGTTGTCGCGTCGCGTTCGAAAATGGTTTTGAGAGTGTCAAACTTTACTTTCTCATCGGGTTGCCGGGTGAGCGCGAAGTGGACCTGGACGGCATCGTTGATTTGTCCGAAGAGATCGCGACGGTCGGCAAGGAAGTGATGGGGCGGTACGCTCGCGTGACCGCAAGCGTCAGTAATTTTGTGCCTAAATCGCATACGCCATATCAGTGGAATGGAATGCAGACTCGCGAGTACTTCAATTGGGCGCACAAGTACTTGTGGAGTCGGCGTCGTATCCGCAGCATCAACATCAAGTGCCACGACATCGAAACCAGTATGCTCGAGGGAATCCTCAGCCGTGGAGACCGCCGAGTCGGCCGAGCCGTTCGATTGGCTTGGGAGCGTGGCGCGAGAATGGACGGATGGACCGAATACATGAACGCGAGTCGATGGTGGCAGGCGATGGACGATTCAGGCATCGATTTGAACCAACAAGTCCACCAGCCGTATGAACTGATGGATAAACTGCCTTGGGATCACGTCAACGTGAAGTTCGGCCGCAATTACTTAGAGAAAGAGCAGGGCAGGGCGACCATTCAATTAGCCACCATGGCGACAGTGACCTAAAAAATCACTTGAAGTGACGACGCAGAAGGCGTAGGGTGATTCGTAGTCTGATTTGACGCTCGACCCACGCTTTCGAAACACAGGTTCGATTTCTCAATGATTCTGTACCGCTGCACCCGACGCTTCGCGAATCTCGCGGCATTCTTTGCCGTGTTTGCGATGATGGTTGCACCAGCAGAAGCAGCGTTTTCAGCCTGTTGTTGTGATGTTGCACCAACAAACAGCTGTTGTGTTGGTGAAGCGTCCCCAGAAACGGTTGCGAAAAAAGCTTGCTGTTGTGTTTCAAAACCGTCTTGCGAAAGCAGTTTTTCTGCCGAGATGGCAACGGACGGCCATGATGAATGTTGTTGGGATAATTCCTGTTCGTGTGACGGTTGCGATTGTGTTTTAGCCGCCGGATCCGCGTTGACGGCAACGGTTGAGGCATCATCCGCATTCGCACTCCATGGTTCGAGCCAGCTTGCGAGCGTGATGCTGGAATATCCAGTGTTTCGCGTCGACGCGTTTGTTTCTCCAGTCGAATCACTCACTTCGTGCGATCGCTGCGCGCGACTGTGTCGTTGGTTGAATTGAAAAGGCTCGATAGGCCGAAATCCCTTGCCGTGAATTGCAAGTTGGATTGCCTATCTGCGGACCTTGCGTGAATTCGCAGTGTGCGAATCATGCCGTTTTCAATTTCGATTAACCCTGTTTTGGGAAGTGATTTCTATGAGTAAGTTTGTATCGCTATTTGCGGCTAGTTTGTTGCTCGTCGCAGCGTTTGTGTTCCTTGTTCGCCCCTCGATTAGCCAAGCCTCGATTGGCCAATCCTCAAGTGCGAGCGAGGCCGGTTGTGTCTGTGGCCAGTGTGACGCTGGATGTGGGTGTTGCCTTGAGGACGTGTGCACGTGCAGTAGTTGCGAGTGTGACGTTTGTGCCGCGTCGGCAACGAGCGATGCCGTCGTTGCGAAGACTAGCTGCTGTGCCGGCGGTCAATGTTCCGCCACGACTCCAGCAACCACCATGGTTGCCGCGACAAGCACTTGCGAGTGCGGCGTTTGTGCCGAGGGATGCGATTGCTGCAGCGGCAATGAGTGCGTCTGTGCTGAGTGTGATTGTCCACTTTGCGACTAATGGACCCGACTGGCTGTCGATGACCGCCGACGAAAAAGAGGCTAATCGCTTTCGTAGCGGTTAGCCTCTTTCATTGGTTCGGCAAGGTGTCGGTGAACGGTGATCACGATTCGCCGAGCAGACTGTAGGAAACCAACAGTTCGATTTCGCTCCGGAGAAATTGCTGCAATTTCCGGACTGACGATAGGTTGTGCTGCGGTAATGAACGACATGGTGGATCATTCGCGAGTGGGCTCGATGTGTACATGCACGTCGCGAACACGCGGTAATTCGATGAGCAATTGGTCCTTCACGGCGTGGCCAATACGGTGTCCCTCGTTCACTGTAAAGTGTCCGTTCACTTCAATATGAATTTCGATAAAGTACTCGAGTCCACTTTTCCGGACACGAAGTTTTTCAACGTCGTCAACGTCGTGCACATCAGCGGCAATGGCACGAACGTGCTCGACTAAGGCCTCGTCGGCTTGTTGATCCATCAGCTCTCCAGCGGTGGACGCGAACATTTTCAGACCCGTGAACACGAGCAAGATGCAAACACAAACACCGGCGATAGGATCAATCCAGCGACCAAGATCGCCCAGGTAAGGCGCGAGCAGCAAAGAAACGGAGACAGCACCCGATGCGAGTGCGTCGCTGCGGTGATCCCATGCGGTCGCCCGAAGCGCGGAGGAGTCCAATCGCTTGGCGACGCGACACGTGAAACGATAAATGGTTTCTTTGATAATCGCGCAAATGCCAGCAATCACACCTGCGATAGAGCTTGGCACCGTCAAATCACCGCTGAATCGTTTGACGGTTTCGAAAGCCAAAAGTCCGGCGCTAAACGTCACAAGCAATGCAACACACAGCCCCGCGATCGACTCAGCTTTGGTGTGACCATAGGGATGGTCCTCATCTTCGTCCATCTGGGCGACATGGAGCGCACCACGCACCGCTAAAGCGCTGGCAACGTCACCTATCGAATTCACCGCGTCGGCGATGAGCGCCGAGGAACCTGTTACGAAGCCCCCACCGAGTTTGGCCACAACAAGAAACAGGTTGACGCCTAGTCCCCATCCGGCAGCGCGTCCAGCATCCGAGTAGACGCTGTTTCGCACAGCGATTGAGGCTTGGTCGCGATGTGGCGTATTCGACAAGATTTCAACCGGAGAACTGGCTCAGCACGTCGTGTGTAATGTGACTGGCATAGACTACCTTGTATCGATTGACCGAGACAGCGGGTTCGCGCGAACACCGGGCGATCGCTTCCTTCACCAGCTCGTACACTCTCGACCTCGCTTCGCTGACCTGAGCGATCGTATTCGCGGTCGCCAGGCACAACGAGGCGTGACTAACGCTTGAGTAAGAGGTGATAGAAAAGTCCCAGCACACGCCGTGAAGTGTTGTTTGCTTTTGCGAAGTCGCAACTCTCATGGATGCACCGTCGGGGATGACGAAGGTTCACGCCAAGTCGCTGCGACGCAATCTTGTGTCAGCTCCTTATCAACTCCAGGCTGAGTTCATAGCACCGGCCCAATCTTGAGGTGCGTCCGTGCATGTCGTAGGTTTCGAATCATATGAAACCATCGAATTCGCCCTTCATCAGCAGCTCGGGCACCTTCCTGAGCCAGAATCGACCCACAGATTCTGCTGATGAGGCAATTTCAATTTATAAAATACAAAACGACAGCGATGGATTCGTATTGTGGAATTGCGAACGCTTACGAACGGCTATGAAGCCGCGTCTGCCGCAGATGAACAATGAAGCAAGCCTCACTAGCTGTTGCGCCACAGCGTCGATGGCGACCGAGTCGGAGAGTCGCAACCACCCGTCCGTAGATAAGCGGGTTTGCTAGCATCGCAGCTACTTTGGGTCGTTTGACCTGGGTAGCGAGTTTTGGAATTTTTTAGGGAGGCCACGATTGGTCTTGAACCTTGTTTCACAGGGCTGCTAATGTTCGTTCGGTTGATTTGTCCCTCGGTGGCGATGAATCGTCAGAGAAAAGCTGAAGTGATGATACTTCTTGGCCGATAACACACACTGTTTCCGCCATAAGTCTGCGCTGACAAAGTCTCTTTTCGCTGACGGATTGCTTCCTGGGACAAGGAATGCGGCGCCGAGGACCGATTCGGAAACGGCTACTTTTGCTTGAGAAAATACGTTTTTTCGGCAGGATGGTCCGGTCCGCCTTTGCGCCTATCCACTGCCAATATTTTGACAAGCATCTCCATGCATGCGGGGATGTTCTGTTGTGATGTCGGCGACTTTCCCCCCTCCCGGGAGCCAATTGACAATGCAGATTTACGGTCCGTTTCGCGTTTCGACAACCCAATCCGCCGGCGGAGCCCAACGCTTACAGCCTCAAACGACGCCAAATTCTGGCGACGTGAAGCGTTCGTCGGCGCCGCTCGACCAGCTTGAGTTATCCAGTTCCGCTACGCCGGTGAATCGACTCGCCTCAACATCGCAAATTGCTGGTGGTGGAGAGATTCGAATTGATCGCGTCGCGGAAATTCGGCGTCAGATTGCCAGTGGCAATTACGATACTCCGGAAAAGCTTGATGCAGCCTTGGACCAATTTTTGGACCAACTCGGCTAATTCGACACGATACCGCTGGTGGTCAAGCAGCCGCGAATGCGGTAAAGCTAGAGACAGAATTGGCACCGACGGGGATTCGTTCTCCGTCGCTGCTGATGCGTGTCGTCGGTATTGGTCCACCCGTCTCAACCAGAATTCGCGAAGCGATAGCCCAAACTATGTCGTCCTCGCCCCTCCAGCCTCTTGAAGTCGCCTTGTCGCCCCAGGAGCGATTCGAGGAGTACCTGCAAACACGCGGGCTGAGGCAAACCGCTCAGCGAAAGTTCTTAACCGACGAAGTTTTCAGTGATCACGAGCATTTCGATGCGGAGGAGCTCATCGAGCGTCTGCCCCGTCGTGGCGAGACGAACTATGTCAGCACTGCGACCGTTTACCGAACCTTGCGGGAGTTTGTTGATGCGGGTCTGCTTCGCAGTTTCCAACTCGATGGCCGTACCGTGTATGAACACGATTACGGTTATCCCCAACACGATCATTTGTATTGCACGCGTTGTCGTACGCTCATTGAATTCCAAAGTGACGAACTCGTGAGTTTGCGAGATGCCGTTGCGACGGAGCACGGGTTTCGGGTCAGCGGACATCGGATGATCATTCAAGGCGTGTGCCGTGAATGCAGCCGCAATCGTCGAACAAAACGTAAGCAAGACTTGGTGTAGCTCGCTTGCCAATCTGCGATTGACGAGTCGCTGCTAGAGCGCTCGAAGCTGGGTGAAGATCGCATCGAACACGAGTTCGTTCTTGTCAAAGTCGCGGTTTTCCGCTTGGATTTGGATCAACAATCGTTGATCGCCGGCGTTCAACAGAACAATCCGAGACTGGATGAACAAATCGAGGTAATAGAATCGGAGCTCGATCGCACGCTCCTCGGGCCCAGCACCCTTGAGTTCAATCGATTCGCGTTCCACTTCGTCGTACTCTTTCGCCACAGCTTTCGCGACTTCATCGAGTATCTCGTCCTCGGAAATGGTCTTGTCGGCTTGTTCGACTGACAGGAACCCACCTCCAGGCAACTCAAAGGTGACTCCCTGGACTGCGTTGTCCATGGAGCGGCCTGCGACTTCCCAGTTATCAGGGTAAAGGAATCGAATTCCAAAATCTTCAAAGGTGGCTGGCATTGCGGCCTCGGTCCCAAGTTGTCTCGTCCCCGATGATCTCACGAGGGAATTTCATTCAATACGTCCAAACGGACACGTCGATGATGACACAGCCTACGGCATACAAAAAGGTGGCTTGTGATTCGAGCGTCTTAGCGGGTTTGAGCTACCCGTGGAATGGTCAGGGACTTGGACTTCTCGTTCTTGCGAGTTTACGCTAGCGTCCGGACGTTTGCATTTGGTAGACAACGAAGGCACTTTTCGTTTCTTTACTGACCGAGCAGGTCTTTCATGAGCCAATCGTTTCAGCCATTGCTGATCGGCGTGATTCTGGTGGGAATCATTTCCACCGAATCCGGTTGCCGTGCGATTGGTCGGTTTGGTGAAAGCCGCCAGACGATCGCGTCGCGACGGCTCTCGCGGCAAGGGCTCAAGGCAATGCATGAGGGCGATTGGTCCGTCGCCGAAAACCTGTTTACGGACGCTTTGGAAGTCTCGGGGAGCGACGATCGAGCGCACTTTGGGCTTGCCGAATCCCTTTGGCAACGCGACGAACGAGCCGCTGCGATTCTGCACATGGAACAAGCGGTCCGGCTCAGTGCGGGCGACCCTAAGTTAACGGAGCGGCTTGGCCGAATGTATCTCGACGTTGGTCGACTCGAGGAAGCGATTCAGCAAAGCAACTTGGCGATGCAAGCGGAAAGGTCTTCCGCAGAAGTTTGGGCGCTGCGCGGGGATTGCTTGCGAGCTAAAGGCCAAGACGACGAAGCGCTTGCCGCGTTTCATCGGGCGTTGGCGATCCAGCCTGACCTTCCGAGCGTCCAGCTTAAGGCGGCTGAGATTTACAAAACGCAAGGGCGTTTCGATCGACTGGTGGCAACACTTGATCGTCTCGAAGAGGGGGCGGGCAGCGAACATACACCCGCAAGAGCAGACATGTTGCGTGGATTTGCCATGCAACAACTTGGTCGCCCCGACGAAGCGAGGCGGTGTTTTGAATTGGCCGCTGGCAAAGACCCCAGCGATGCGACACCCCATTTGCAGCTCGCGTCGTTGTTACTTGATGGAGGCGAAATCGAGCAAGCAAGAGAATCGATCTCACATGCCGTACGACTCGACCCAGACTCGACCCAAGGTCATTCACTCATGCGTCAAGTCAGCGCGTCGAAGTCGAATTCAGGCGGGGTACCAGCGACGTTTTCCTCTGAAATCATTCGTCGCTAACGTGTTGTAGCAACCGATCAAAAACGCAATGTCGGTCAGGTCGTGACGGTTGTGTGGATTGAGTGTTCTGGCGACGTCCGGTCACTGCTCGGCTTTCGTGAAAAACCAGATCATATCCAGTTAAAAAAGTCGTTCTGCTTGGGCTGAGTGAGCTAGTATTCTGGAGAGGTTTTTCTGCACGGGCGGAATGTTCTCCAGTTTACAGATACTTCCCAAGGCTCATGTTGATGTCGTTTTCGAACCCCAACGCTAATGTTCCGGCAAGCTTAGCCAGCGAATCTTTCATCGTTGCTCCTCAGTCAGCTGAGAGTGCTCCGTCGACTGCGACACCTGCGTTTTTTGATCGACGTGCACTACCACCGACGCCCGAAGTATCCGAGCGTCGCCAATTTGGTAGCTCGCACACGGGTTTGTCCGAGGCGGGGCGAGAACTCGCACTTGCGATTGACAAATACAAGTTAGAGAACCGTCGTCGCTATATCACATGTGACGAGATGTTGGCAGTGCTCACTGCGATTGGCTACGGTCGCAATTAATTCAGCACGTTACTGCTTTACCAGCGGTTGCAATAATTGACGGCGAGTAACAACGCATCGCATATCGCCATGCTCATCAAACAGAACCGCCACGTCGCTCGCGGCGTCATAGAGCCGTAGCAGAACTCTCAAATGACGATCGGTGACGCGACCGCGGATCACGGGCTTGAGTTCAATCTTGGGATTTTCGACGCACAAGTCGGCGTACCGCATGAATCCAATGATGCGACCGGTGCGACGCACCAGCACGATGGGATGGTTACGACGTCTTGCTTGATGCCGGGCTGTTGTCGGATCCACAGGCGCTTCGACGATCGCCAGTCGATCCGTTGGTACACCAAATGAGATCGCTGGTTGATTGCCAACTTCGAAGAGGTTTCTTGCCAGTAGTCGTTGACCCGCAGCAAGAATACCGGCTTCATGCCCCGCACGTAGTACCTGGTCCAGTTCGCTGCGTGCCATGGTCAACCGAAGTTGAAACGGTGTCTGGCCCGTGATCATGCGAAGTAAGTTACCAAGCAACCCCAGCACAATGGACACTGGGGCGAACAATACTGTCGCCGTTAGAATAAAGGGACGCGTTGCTTTTAGCAGTCGATAGGGAGCGTGAAAGAACAGGTGTTTGGGAAGTAACTCGCCAAACACGAACACAAACGGAGTCATCAAAATTGGCCCCAACAACTCCGCTGTTTCGGCTTGCTCAAACAGGTTCGACATTGCCATCACGACACTGAGGCTAACCAAATAGTTTGCAACGTTATTGCCCACCAACGTGGTCGCGATAAAGATCGCTGGATGATTGAGTAACCAAACCAGACCGCGTGCTGGCAATGAACCGCTCAGGCCGTCCAATACCAATCGCATGCGCGAGACTCGATACAGTCCGGTCTCACTTCCACTGAAGAATGCACTGAGCATCATTCCGACGACAAAGAGCAACATGATAGGAATCATGATTCTGATTCCCGTGAGTCAGTTTGCGAATTGTCGACGCGCCGTGCCTCGATCCATACACCGTCTTCATCTTCGGTAACGACCTTGAGTTCCCAGTTCTCCAAGGGTGCGACGTCGCCCAATCGCGGACGCCGTTCGTTGTGTCGCTGAAGATATCCTCCGACGGTCGCGGTTCGTTCATCGGGCGTATCGATCGCAAGTTGCTTGGTCAATGACCTCACGCTAACGCTTCCGGCAACACGGTAGCAATCGTCATCAATTTTCTGGATCGCACCACCACCCGCATCATCATCGCGTCCACCGCTTCCCGCTAGAACGCGGCGAAGAATGTCATCAACCGAGACTGCCCCAATCGTCTCGCCAAACTCATTGACGACGACGGCAACACTTCGATCGTCTTCATGGAGCAGATCGAGAACTTGAGAAACTCGAGCCGTCCAGCCGACGTAAATCACGGGCTCAGCCGCTGATGGTAGATCGTCTAATTGGCTCGGACGCAGCATCGCGACGCCGATGGCCGCCGTGATGGTTTCACCTTCATCCATGGTCAACATCAAGTATCCGCCCTGCGGAACACCCTGTGCAAACGCACTACGATCCGGCGGATGCGAGACGATGGTGAGCTTGCTTCGAGGACGCATCAGTTCATCCACGCGTATATCAGCCATCTCGACTAAACCTTGCAACGCGAAACGCTCTCGTTTTCGTAACGCAGCGTCGTCGGTCCCAAATTCAATCGCCCGCTCAATGTCCGCGAGATCGATCTCAGCTTCCGGTTCGAATGAAGGCCATATTAAACGACAAGCAGCCAAGTTCCCGACTTTTACTAGCGGTAGAATTGGGCTGACGATTTTGATAGCGATCGCTAATGGAGCTCCCACCAATGTCGCAAGTTGCACTGGCGCCAGTACAGCGAAGCTCTTGGGTAGCATCTCGGATAAAAAGATGAGAGTTAGCAAACTCACCAACGTGAATGCGATTGCGCTCGATGAACCGCCATCTGATGCAAACTCGAGCTTGGCACCGATGATGGATGCCAAGGCGAAATAGGTCATGTTGATGAGCAGATTCCAGAACAAAACGGCTGAAAGCAATCGTTCCGGATCATTCAATAATCCCGCCGCAAGTCGTCCAGCCGCGCCGCGCTGACGCACACGACGTCGATCGTGAACATTCAATGAGAACAAAGCGGCTTCGCTGGCACTGAAAAAAGCGCTGAGCAAGATAAGAACGCCCATCGCGGCAAGTGAAGGCCAATGCTCCAACAGTTCAGTCATACGTTGAAGCCAATCAAGCGTCGGCTCCACCAGGTCCGCGATCTTTTTCGAGCGAGACATCGAACTCGCTCAGCGCCGGAATTAACATTGCTGCGATCGTAAAGCTGTAGCCGACCAAGAGCGAGAACAAGACGAACAAGTGGTCGGTTTGTAATAGAAATTGGGTGATCGCATAGAAAGTAATGAGTGGCAGGATAAATGAAGCCGCGAAAATTGCGGACGATGGGTTTCGCCACCCCAGTGACGCGAACAACGCGGCACCTCCGCCAAGGATCATCACCAAGAATGGTGCCAATTGAAGTTGGAACGCACCTTGGAAGCTGACCATGATCGTCATGCAGATCGCGATTCCAACACATAAAAAGAACACGGTACCAAGACTCGCAAGGGTCGCTGTTCGCCCGGAAACGTAGTTTAGTCCTGAGTGAATGCCGAGCACCGCGACAAAGAGATAGAGCACGACACCACTCATGATTGCATAGACCATATTCTCATAGGTCATCACACCGTTTATTGCGAGAAACACAATCAGCAACATGGGGAGCAAGATCATTTCCTTGGCGACATACAAAACGCCGAAAAGTTTGCCAAACACGAATTCGTGAGGCGCAAGGTCGGTGACGAGCAATAAATCGAGCGCCAACCCATCGCGTTCGCCCGTGACGGAGTTCACCGCCAACGCATTGACAAGCACTAAGCTGATCACGCCAAGAGTCGCCAGCGGGAAAGTGACAGCGGGAAGACCACGTCCGATTCGACCAGCAGGCTCGAAGGCGACGCCGTTTTGGATTTGCGAGTAGACCGCCGCAGTGATTAAGGCGAACAGGAGCACAAAGGCGACGCGAATCGCAATGACTTTACGGCCGTACGCCCACGTTCGGACCTCACGCCATAAAACAGGATTTTTCCAAACAGATCGGGCTTGCCGCACTTTCCAACTCGCTGGTTGGCCCTCCGCCAAGAGTTCGTCCGAGGTTTCTGGCTCAGGGGCTTTTAAACGAACTTCACGAGATGGGTTCCATACTCGGACTTTGGCGACACCTATGGCGAGCACGATGAACGACATTGCTATCGTCCATGCGACGAACATCGTCACCCCCACTGCCGTCGCTTGCGAAAGTGATGCTAATGGCGACGAAGCCGAAAAAAGTGTTCGCGGCGGACTCAGCACCAATCCCAGGATCTCGTTCTCGGGAATCAATGTCGCGATGATTTCACCAAGACCCACATACATGAGTAGCAATAGTACCGTCATCGCAATCGCTTGAAACGTTTTCTCACGCCACATTCCAACCACGGTGCCAACGCTGCCAGCAAAAACGACGGTGACGCCCGTGATCAAGAGAACGCTTAACACTTGTTGAGGCGAAACTCCGCCGAGCAGCGGCAATGCGAAGAACAATGGTGCTGCACAAACGAGCAACGACAGAGGCATCAGAAGTGTTGCAGCAAGTTTGCCTACCACGACTTCGAAACCACTCAAACGTGTCAGCAAAAGCAGTATCAAAGTTCGTCGATCTTTCTCCTGAGCAACGTTACTCGCCGAGCCCACGGCGGACAGGCTCGCAAGCACCAGTAGCTGGAGAGGTGCCAATAGCGTAAACATCCAACCCCCAAATCGGGCGGAATCCGAGTTGGTTGCCAGCGATCGGGCTCCGTCGAGCACCAAGTATCCAGTACACAACAAGAGAAATAGTGTTGCGACGTACACCGCACGGCCCAAATAAGACTTCGCACGCCGTGGGACAACGGACGCTTCGCGTGTGAATACGGGGCCAAACATGAAACAAGACTTAAAAAGGGCAGGGGAGAAACGAGACTTAATCGAGTCAAGTGAGGTCAACGGATCACAATTCTAATCCGTTTCAGGCTACCAAAACCGATCTCAAGTGGGGAGCGTTCGAAAACGGGAAATCCGCATCGCCGGAACTTTCCCTACAACTCGTACCCCAAGAGGGTTCATTTGGGCACTTCCCGTCGTCGGATCGATGTCGAAGACGCCCAATTTCCACAGCGCAGTATGGTTGAGAGAACCGTGACTCGCTCCCTGAGCAATTTCCTTGAGGCCGGAATCACCGTTTGGCTGGAATTCGAACGCGAACCTTTACACAAATACCCATGAATCAGCCCAGTTTCTTAAGTCGCTGTTTGGAATTCCTTCGTGAAGAAGACGGTCCAACAGCAGTTGAATACGCCGTGATGTTGGCGCTGATCGTTGCTGTTTGTATCGGTACAGTCAGCACGCTAGCAGAAGCAACAAAAGCCAGTTTTGATGCGTCCCAGGAAGCCATCGGCAACGCCGGCGGAAACTAGATTTGGTGCCAATTCGATTCGGCGCCAATTCGATTTGGTAGCACCTAACTCAATTTTGACCAGAACCAGACCGCGTCGACGGATTGCTTTCAACTAGTTTCAAATTCTCGATTAGCCATGTCCGCCAATTAGCCATGTCCGCCAATTCAACCGAATCAAATCGCCAAACGCTAGATGACCTATCGGGAAAAGTCGTTCGGCCTCGAGGATCCGCTTCTGAACTTCCTTTGGTTGTCGATGGCACTTTTCAATTTGCCATGCTCCGCCGAGTGGGCATGTATGGTGTGATTGGAGCGTTTTACGTCGGAGCAATTTCTCTCGCGACGGACTCGATGACCGATCCACTTTCGAACTGGCGTTCCGTTCTCACCCAATGTGTTGACGAAACCGTTTATTGGGTGCCGGGATTGCTTGTCATCATTCCTTTGGTTTCTGTTAATCTACTAAGGTTGACCCGTCGGTACGCTTTGCAAGTTGATCGGCTTTCCAAGGAAATGCAATTGCTTTCCGATGGCAAAAGCGAATCGCCACTCGAGTTCGATTCCAATGACGCTTGGGGGCACTTGGCGTACCAGTTCAACGAGCTTCGGGAGGAAGTTCTTGAGCTTCGTCAGACATCGTTGCTTCAGCCCCTCGTACCGCTTAAGCCAAAAGCTCAAATGGAATCTTTACCGGAGATCGAAATTCCGGACTTCAGTAAGGAACTTGCTGATGCGATGCTTCAGGGTTAGTACAAGCGACGTGGTCGGCTGACGTCAAGCTTGTTAACTTGATGGCGAAAACATCGTTAAGTCTTGATGGAAAGTCAAGCCTTGATTGAGTTGCCAGACGCAAGCCACCTGTGAGCCCCATGTACGCTACGACGATCATCGTCATTCCCGCGCGACTCGCATCGACGCGATTGCCAGAAAAGTTGCTACTTCGAGCTGGCGGAAAATCTATTTTGCAACACACCTACGAGGCCGCCGGTAAGTGCCTCGTTTCGAGCCGTGTCGTGGTCGCAGTCGACGATCCAAAACTGGCAGCGGAAGTTACCCGTTTTGGTGGCGTGTCGATTATGACGAGCACGAGTTGCGAAAGTGGAACCGACCGCTTAGCCGAAGTGGCTGCTAGCATGCCGGACATCGAAGTCTTTATCAATGTTCAAGGCGACGAACCGGAGATCGATCCCCAGGCCATTGATTTGGTGGCTCGAACACTGGCTGAACATCCCGACGCCGATATCGCCACCATCGCACGCCCGATTCGAGACCGCGAAACGCTGAATGACCCCAGTCGCGTCAAAATCGCCATGGGAATCGATGAGTGCGGGACTTTGAGCAACGGGGCAGTGGGAAACGGGGCAGGGGGGCGTGCCTTGTATTTCAGCCGAAGCGTGATTCCGCATGTACGCGACGGTGTGTCGGATCACGTTCTCTCGGCCGAACCGCCAGTGTTCTGGCATCATATTGGACTCTACGCCTACCGCCGCAGTTTTCTTGAGTGGTTTGCGACTCAATCACCGAGCCCACTCGAGCGACTCGAGCGTCTTGAGCAATTGCGAGCGCTGGAGGCCGGTAAACGCATCGTCGTTGCTCGGGTTGATGCTGCGACGCCCGGTATCGACACGCTCGAAGATTTCCAGGCATTCACCGCTCGACTCAAACCACTATCTTCGTAATGTCGATCGGTCGGCCGTGTAACGATCGACAGACTCACTTACTCGTGACTCCATCGACAGGCAATGTCGCGTTCCACGCCAGTACCAGCTCTTGGAGGCGTGCAACAATTTTCGGATGTGACTCAGCAATATTTTTTGTTTCGGATACGTCGTCGTCCAAATTGAACAGACGTGCTTTGGAGCCATCGATACTGCAGACGAGCTTCCACTGCTTATCGCGGATTGCTAGGTCCGGTCGGGGTTGTGTTGGTGTTCCAGGTCGATCGGGAGGTCGTCGCCAAAACAGTGGACCGCTACGCTGTGCCGTTGATTTACCCAGCATCGCTGCCGCCAAATTTTCACCGTCGCTTTGATAGTCCTCTCCCGGTTGCAATCCCAGTAACGCAACAAGAGATGCGACCACATCCACGCTCGACAGGATGGTCGTATCATTCACGCTGCCGCGCGCTGAGGGCTCAACCAACCGGGGTGACCACACAACCAGTGGGCTGCGAATGCCGCCTTCCCAGAGCTCGCCCTTGCTTCCGCGAAGCACACCCGCCGATCCGGCACCTGGCTCGGGACCATTGTCGCTCGCAAGAATGACAAGCGTATTGTCGCGAAGTTTTGGGTCGTCGCGAATTCGATCAAACAGCACACCCAGTTGCTCGTCCATGGTTTTGAGCACGCCGTGATAAAGAGTTTGCTTGGTTTCATCTCCACGTCGCGATTGGGGTGGAAAGAATGGCGAATGGACATCATCAGGCCAAACGTTGATGTAAAACGGTCGGTCTGCTTTTTGTGACTCGTCGATGAAAGCCTTCGATGCGCTCACGAATCGCTTCGTCACCAAGGATCGGTCCGACCACTCGATGGGTCCGCGGCCGAGCAGGTCACTTCCCAACGCATGCGGTTGCGGTTCTTTGCCGTCAAAGGCATCTTTGAGCGGCAAAACACGGGGGCCAAGGCCTTCAAAATTAGTCAATGACGCATCAAAACCATATTCCGTGATAAGCGGCGCTTCGCCCACATCACGCTGGCCGCCCATGTGCCATTTTCCAAAATGTCCGCACGCGTATCCAGCTTGGCTGAGCATCTTGGCAAGCGTTGGTGCCTCGACGTCAAGCCACTGGTCCATGCCTCGCTCAGTATTCTTTGCTCGGTTCGCGAGGAATGAGGTGATTCGATGCCTGGCAGGATAGTGGCCCGTTGTCAGTGCCGTGCGAGATGGCGAACAAATCGGGCTGTTCACGTAAAACTGAGTCAGCCGCACACCTTCACTTGCCAAGCGATCGATGTTGGTTGTTTGAACTGCCGTGCCGCCGAAGCATGATAAATCCGCCCAGCCCATGTCATCAATCAGTACGGTCACGACATTCGGTTTTCGCCCCTCGAGCGGGAGCAACTGGGGCAAACCGAACACAGTTTGCGTGTCGCCTTGGGATGTCATCCACTTTGTCAGCGAATGTCGCATCGTTTCGAGTTGGCTGGCATGCTCGGTATCACTCGCTAGGTTGTTCAGCTCCAGTGGATCAGCGTGCAAGTCATAGAGTTCTTCACCTGGTCGTTCACTGTAAGCATGAATGATTGCCGCTGCCGCAGGATTTGACTTGGCTTTCGCAATCCAGCTCTGCCAGTAGTTGTCTTCGTTTTGGAGGACTTTGGTGACGTGTGATGTGAACTTGAACTCAGGATGCAAATTACGGATGAACTTGTACCGCTCAGTTCGCATGCTTCGCGAGGGATAGACATTGAAGTTGCCGTCGCCACTGTGCACCGTGAAGATCGCATCGCGATGCTTGTCTGATTCTCCCCTCAGCACGGGCAAGATGGATTTCCCATCGAGCGTTTCATCAGGCGAGCCTCCCGCCGCCTCCACAATGGTCGGCAGCAGATCGACCCACGACACCATCGCTTGGGAGCGAACTCCCTCAGCCACCGTGCCTGGCCAGCAAACGATGAGTGGTGTTCGAATGCCCTCGTCATACAACGTCCACTTACCGAATGGCCACTGTGCACCATGATCGCTCGTGTGGATAAATAGAGTTTGGTCGCCAAGCTTCTCTTGAGCCAAGTCAAACACCTCACCAAGCTCGCGATCCATTGTGCGCACCGCTTCGAGATACTTCGCACGCGCCTGACGTGTGGCCGGTGTGTCCACGTGGCGAGGCGGAACCTTCACGTCGTCCGCTGAATAAGCCTGTGATTCCGGCCAAGGCACATGCGGCCAATTAGTGCCGACAAACAGGCAAAGTGGTTTCTCGCTCGCACGTTCGTTGAGCCACTTGCATGCCTGCGGCACAGCGATGTCTTCGTGATAACCGAAGTGCTTTGCCAGATCGAAGCCATACTCGGGTGTCTGGATATAATGTCCAACTTTCCCAAACGAAACGACTTCGTAACCGAGTTCTTGGAGATATGCCGGTAGCTTCTTGATATCCGCTCGCGGCCGGGAGTGATTTGCCTCAGCCTGATTCCGGCTCGGCATCAATCCGGTGAGCAGTGCCGCCCGGCTTGGCGCGCAGGACGGCGAGGCGACGAATGCTCGATCAAACGTCATTCCGGACGCCGCCAGCCGTTCCATATTCGCAGTCCGAATCTCCGTCGAGCCGTACACAGAGCTGTCCGTGATCGTATGGTCATCGGATAAGAAAATAACGATGTTGGGGCGATCCGCACCAATGCATGCACTCACAGCGAGGCAGAAGACTGCGACGGCAAAAAGTCTTTTTGGGTTCATTGAAAAACTAAGGAAATGTGGTCGATTGGTCGTTTCGCTCTAGCCTAGCTGGTTTTCGCACCTGACACAGCTTTCCGAATGTCTTCGGTGAGCGGCTACCGCTTTTTCCTGGTTCGGGTATCATTCGCGTCCATGACGAAACACATTTTTGTAACTGGCGGCGTAGTAAGTTCGCTCGGCAAGGGGCTCACCAGCGCGTCCATCGGCATGCTGCTTGAACAGCGTGGTTTGCGGGTCCGGATGCAGAAGCTGGATCCGTACATCAACGTCGATCCAGGCACGATGAGCCCCTACCAACACGGTGAGGTCTATGTGCTCGACGACGGGTCCGAAACTGACCTCGATTTGGGGCATTACGAGCGATTTACCTCCGGACTGCTCACGCGAGACTGTAACTATACGACTGGCCAGATCTATTTGTCGGTCATCGAAAAAGAGCGCCGTGGCCAGTTCTTAGGCAAAACCGTCCAGGTCATTCCGCACATCACGAATGAGATTAAATCGGTCATCAAGCGGATGGGTGGCGATGACGTGGATGTGGTGATCACCGAAATCGGCGGCACGGTCGGCGATATCGAGAGTTTGCCATTTCTAGAAGCCATCCGTCAGTATTCGCTGGACGTCGGGCGTGAGAATTGTTTGTACATGCACTTAACGTTGGTGCCGTACTTGAAAGCAGCAGACGAACTCAAAACGAAGCCGACCCAGCATTCCGTAGGTCAACTCCGTGAGATCGGCATTCAACCCGACGTTCTCGTGTGTCGTTGTGAGCATTCGATCAGCCGTGAAGATCGCGAAAAAATTGCGTTGTTCTGCAATGTGCCTGTGGAAGCCGTGATTGAAGAAAAAGACAAAGACTTTTCCATTTATGAAGTCCCGTTGTCGCTTGTTGACAACAAACTCGACGAGTTAGTGGTCAAACGATTGAATCTGGTGACCGCAAAGCCATTGGATATCACGCCATGGACAGATTTGCTGCATCGACTTCGCAATCCGCGTCACGAGGTCTCGATTGCCGTTGTCGGTAAATACGCCGAACACAAAGACGCGTACAAGTCGATTTACGAATCCATCGACCACGCGGGCATTCACCATCAAACACAAGTTCGTGTGGCGAGGATTCAAAGCAGCGATATCGAACGCGAAGGCGCTGAGCGATTACTGAGCGGTTTTCATGGAATTCTTGTGCCCGGTGGTTTCGGCGAACGGGGAATCGAAGGCAAAGTGCAGTCGATTCGGTTTGCTCGTGAACGTGGCATTCCATTTTTTGGGATCTGTCTGGGGATGCAGTGCGCTGTGATCGAGTACGGACGCAATATCGTCGAACTCGATGGAGCCCATTCGACTGAGTTTGACAAAGATGCCAAACATCCAGTGATCTGTTTGCTTGATGAACAACGGAATGTGACCCAGCTCGGTGGTACGATGCGTTTGGGGACCCAGCCCACGAAAATTCAAGTTGGTAGTAAGGCGGGACAGGCTTACGGTTCTGAGTTGGTGGACGAACGCCATCGTCACCGATACGAGTTCAACAACGCCTATCGCCAACAATACGAATCCAACGGCATGGTGTTTTCAGGAACAAGTCCCGACAACAGCTTGGTAGAGATCATTGAGCTGCCGGATCATCCGTGGTTTGTCGCCGTCCAGTTCCATCCGGAGTTCAAGAGCAAGCCGCTCGCGGCACATCCTTTGTTCGCCGGCTTCGTCGGAGCCGCTGTCCAGCGTCTGAATCGTCGCATGGACATCGAACCCGTCCTCACCCAAACTCATGAGTAGCATCACGTGACTGAACCAGAAAAATCGTCCGAACCAGAAAGCATCTTCGACACGGATTGGGATATCGCGAGCAAGGATGCGGCTCCGGGTGAACCAGCGGCCGAGCAAACCTTGGCTCAACCAGTCGAAGCTTCAGACGAATCGAGTGCCGAAAATTCGAGTGCTGAAGATATTGCGGTGGCTAGCCCGAGCGACGCTGGAATGCCGGCTCCGCCGCCAGCATCGTTTGAAATGCTCGTGACAATGTTCTTTACACAGGCCATGGCTGCCTTGGGCCAGATCCCGAATCCGATGACGGGTGTTGCGGAGATCAGCAAGCCACACGCAAAGCACTACATCGATACGCTTGATATCATCGGCGTCAAGACAAAGGGAAATCTCTCGAGCGATGAGTCAAAGATGCTATCGGAAGCGCTTCATGCTCTACGGATGATGTACGTGAACGTCAAACAGCCGGCTGAGTGATTGCGAAGCTCGGTGCCTAGTCGCTAGTTCGTGCTGAGTCGAGAACAGTACCGAGTCGAGATCATTGCATTGTCGAGGCAGGTCGCTTACGCGTCAAGTCTCGCTCGTTGGTAGCGGGCGACATCATCGATGATGGCATCGAGCGCTTTGGTGGGTGCGTAATGGATCGCTTCTCGAATCCGGGTCAAGTCAGGCACACGACGGCGGATGTCTTCGAACGATTCGTCGTAGGCTTCCGCGTAAGTCTGGAACTCGAGTTTGCAAGATGGATTCACTCGCTCCACCACTCGTCTTGCCAGATCGCCGATCGAGATCGGTTGATCGCTGCCGATGTTGTAAACGCGACCGGCGGCGGAGGCTGATTCGGTTAACTTGACGACGGCGGCAACGACGTCGTCGACGTGAGCAAAACAGCGTTCTTGCTTGCCATCATCGTGAACGACAAGTGATTCACCTTTGAGAGCGGAGCAGACGAATCGCGGAAGCACCATGCCGTAAGCGCCAGTTTGTCGAGGTCCAACCACGTTAAAGAATCGACCAACAACGACTTGCAAACCGCGTTCCTTGAAGAACGCGAGCGCCAGAAACTCATCAATCGCTTTGGAGACTCCATAGCTCCAGCGTGGCTTGGTGGTTGCGCCAAAAACAAGATCGTCTTCCTCCGACCAAACGCTCTTAGGATTCTTTCCATACACTTCGCTCGTGCTCGCGATGAAGCACGAAACTTTGTCGCCTTTCTCGACTCGCTTACCAAGTCGATTCAGAATGAGTTGTGTGGGATAGACGTTTCGCTCGATCGTTTGAATCGGCTGTTTGGCAATTAACGCGACACCCACGGCAGCAGCTAAATGGAACACGCAATCGGCTTGGTCGACGTACTTATTCACAACGTCGGGATCACCAACGCTTGCTTGAACGTATTCTAAATTCGGGTGCGACTTCACGCCGTCCAAGTTGCATGCCTGGCCGGTGGACAGGTCGTCAACAACGATTACCCGGTTCCCGGCTGACAGAAGAGATTCAGTGAGGTGCGAGCCAATGAAGCCGGCACCGCCGGTGACGAGATAAGTTTTGGAGGACACGGTGATGAGCTTGCCGGGCGTAAGAGGAACAATCATGTGGGTCACTTCGGCTCCAAGCGTAGTCGAATCCTGAGGATTGTGTGAGTAGAGAGTTGAATCGCGAGGAACGAGTCTTTGAATGTCAGTGAGGCTAAATTGACGTCAGTTCTGGGCGATAAAGTGGTGCTATCCCACGCTTGAGACTCCACTAGGGTGTGGAAGATGGCATAAAACGCTGGGGCAACATCCGCTACCAGCGGGTTGCCCCTTGGGGAAATGCATGGATCCGGCAAGATGGGCGGACGAACTATCGAGCGAGGGTGGACACCGTTAGACTAGAGCGTTTGCTCAGAAGTCTGACCCGGAAATTTTTATGGGGTGTGTTTGTGTCTGGTAAGCTTGCCGCTCAATTCGACCACCGCAAAACGTTGTATCAGGTGGCCGCTCGTTTGGCCGCGTTCGTTGTTTGCTTCACGTTGAGTTCTCATTGCGTTTGTGCCGACGAGTCGACGGAGGAGTCGATGGCGGCGTACGCGGACGCTGCGAACTTCCAGACCAATGGAGCGCTGCCGCTTGCGGTCGAAGGTTGGCGAAGTTTCTTGGAGCAGTATCCGAAAGACCCGATGGTGCCGAAGGCCGCGCATTATTTGGGCGTGTGTTTGATGCAGCAAGATCAACCTGACTATGTTGCCGCTGCAGAAGCATTTGGTACAGCGCTGGGCGACAAAGAATACGACCTCCGCGAAGAGAGTCTCGTTAACCGCGGTTGGTGTTTGTATGCATCCGCCGGCGAAGGCCAGCAACGTGACGCAAAGCGACTGCAAGCTTCGTTGGATACATTCTCGCAATTGCGAAAAGAGTTTCCGCAAAGCAGCTACCTGGATCGTGCGTTGTTCTACGGAGGTGAAGCTGCGTACGGTTTATCCAAGCCGAAAGAGTCCATTCAGTTCTATGACGAGCTATTGAATCTAGCCAGCGCCAAGGATTCACCTTTGAGGTGCGATGCGTTCTATGCGCGCGGCGTCGCTTACGAAGACCTCAAAGATTATGACAAAGCGATTGCCTCCTATCGACAATTGTTGGACCAGTGTGCGAAGGGCAACTTGGTGACGGACGTGCATCTTCGGATGGGCGATATGTTGATCATGCAAAATCAATATGCGGATGCGGCAAAGTCGTTTGCCTCAGCGATCGAGTCATCGGACAACCCAGATGATTCGGCCTATGCATTGTTTCGACAAGGGTTTGCATTGGTACAAGGTGACCAACCCTCCGACGCGGCCGTCGCGTACGACCGACTCGCAAAGGAGTACCCGAATTCGAAGTATGCGGCGAGTGCCACGCTTGCATCGGCACAGAGTGCTTATCGCGGTGGCAAAATGGATATGGCGGAGAAGCGATTTGTCGAAGTCCTCAGCCAGAGTAATCCAGCTGCGGCAACCGAAGCGGCTCATTGGCTCGCTCGGATCGCTGTTGGACGAAGTGATTTCGATGGGGCAATCCGAGTTGCGAAGAAACAGCTAGACGCAGGCGCGGATGGCGAATTTCTTGTTGCTTTGAAGCTGGACTACGCAGAAGCGTTGTCGGCGAAGCCCGAAACGATTGCCGAATCGATCGTTGCCTACGAGAACGCGTATCGCGAGCATCCAAAAGATCCGTTGGCTCCGCGCGCACTTTACAACGCGGCGTTTTCGTCCATGCAGACGGGCAAACACTCCGAGGCAATCAAGTTGGCGGAGGAATTCAACGCCAAGTTTGCGGAAAATACGCTCGCGCAAGATGTCTCGTTCGTGATGGCAGAGAGCCAATTGCTAAGCGGGCAAGGGGATCAAGCTGCCTTGGGCTACCAGAAGCTTCTTGCCGAAGGTTCCAAAGACAATCCCCAGCGACCACTGTGGGTGCTTCGTGGTGCAGCAAGTTTGATCGCGAATCGTAAGTTCGATGAAACTCAGCAATTGCTCAAGCAGGAAACCGGGTCTTGGAAGGATAAGCGAAACCTAGCTGAGGCTCAGTTTTTGTTGGGCCAGACAAACATGATGTCTGGAAAAGTCGAGCAAGCGGCGAAGGACTTTGATGCCAGCTATGAATTGGATTCCACGTGGATGCGAGCTGATGAAGCAAGATTACTCTCGGCACAGAACAAACTCGCCAGCGGTAACCGGGATGGGGCGGTGCTCCAGTGGAAGAAGATCATCAGCGACAATCCGGATCGCCGGATGGCGGCTCAAGCGAAATATAAACTCGCTCAATTAGCGAGCAATGAAGGCAGCTTTGCGCGTTCCGTCGAGTTGTACGACGAGGTGCTCGGTGCCTCGTCGGATCCGGGTTTGTATCCCTATGCCCAATACGGAAAGGCGTGGTCACTCATGCAATTGCAAAAGCATGAAGACGCCGTTGCCATTTTGGATGAGTTGCTCAATGACTACGCGTCGCACCCAATCGCAGGTGACTCCTATTTGGCTCGCGGTGTGAGCTTCCGGCATTTGGATCGTTCGGATCGAGCCAAAAGTGATCTCGAGAAATACCTGGAGATGAAACCAGTAGGAGTCAACCTTGGCCACGCGTTGTATGAAATGGCGTTGGTGGAACAGAAGAACAAGCAACCAGGCAAAGCGGCAAAGTACTTGGAACGGCTTGCGACGGAAGTTCCGAATTACCCTTCGATGCCAAAGGTACTTTACGAATGGGGATGGCTGCTCAACGAAGCCGGGGACACGAGCGCCGCGTCGAGTAAGTTCTCCAGGTTGTTGGAACTGCATCCCGAAGATGAGCTTGCCGGCGAAGCTGCTTTTTTCGTGGGTCAGCATGAGTACGCTGAGAACAATTGGGCGGTCGCTGCCAAGAGTTTCGAGTTAGCATCGAAGAACGCGAAGGATCCATTGTTGTCGGAGAAGGCGTACTATCGGTTGGGATGGAGCCGTTTCAAATTGGCTGAGTATGACAAAGCGTCTGAAGTTTTTCGTACTCAATCGAAAGAGCATCCTGAAGGTGCATTGGTCGTTGATGCACTGATGATGATCGGTGAAGCTGATTTCAAAAATTCGCGATTCGAACCGGCTTTGAAAGCTTATGTGGACGCCCGCCAACGAATTCGTGATGCTGACGAGACGGCGAAATCATTAAGGGATCCTGCGGAGCGGCAAGTTCGCGAGCTGGTTTTATTACACGGTGGGCAAAGCGCCGCGCAGTTGAAACAGTGGAAGGAGGCGCTAGAGTGGTATGAAGAACTTCGAACGCGTTTTCCTGGGACCACGTACTTGCCGCAAGTTTTCTACGAGACGGGGTTTACCTATCAACAGCTCGGCGATGATGAGAAAGCGATCAAGTTCTACTCGCAAGTCGCTGACAACTATCGCAACGAACTCGCTGCTCGAGCAAGATTCATGATGGGTGAAATCAGTTTTGGTCAGCGCAAGCTCGATCAAGCGATTACGGATTTTCAACGTGTCATGTACGGATACGGCGCCGAGAAAGCGCCTGAAGAGATTAAGAATTGGCAGGCCAAGAGCGGGTTCGAAGCGGGGCGTTGCTCGGAAGTATTGATGCAGCAAGCCAAATCAGCGAGCGGTCGCGATAAGGCGAAACAATTCGCCACCACATTTTTCCAATACGTGATCGATAAGCACCCCACACATGAGTTGGTTGCGAAGTCGAAGGAACGTCTCCAGGATTTGAAAAAACCGTAATGCGAATTCAACATAAATTGGGCTGGATGTTATTGTCGTTCGCCTTCGTCGCATCGACCATTTGTGTCGGCGTGGCGATGGGACAAGATGAACTCGATGTTGCGGTTGAGGCGTCTGAGATCCAATCGGTAATGAACGATCCCGGGGAAATGGAGCCGCCTCCGATTGTTGAGCCGTCGGGAATCGACCTGCTTTCGCTGATCTCGCGAGGTGGAAGCTTCATGATCCCGATCGGGCTGATGAGCTTGTTGGTGGTGACACTTGCGGTTGAACGTTTACTCACGTTGCGAACAAAGAAGGTGCTACCACCGGCGCTGGTCAACGAACTCGAAGCCATGGCGGAGAACTATGACACGTTCAGCCCCGCCACAGCGTACGAGGTGTGTGGCGAATCGCCATCTCCGGCCGCGCGAGTCATTTCGGCAATGTTGCTTCGTACGGGACAATCTCTTGGCGATATCGAACGAACAGCGACTGAAACGGCCCAACGTGAAGCAGATGATTATGCAGGGCCCATTCGTTGGTTGAATTTGGCTGCGGCAGCAACGCCGTTAATGGGATTGCTCGGAACGGTATGGGGAATGATTGTTGCGTTCCATGAGTCAACCACGTTGACTCCGGATCGTAGCCGAAGTGAGCAACTCTCCGAAGGCATCTATACGGCGCTTGTGACCACGTTGGCTGGATTGGTGGTTGCGATTCCTGCGGCGATTTTAGCTCAGTATTTAGAGAATCGATTATCGAGGTTGTTTCACCAGATCGAAGAACTGGCTTTTGATATCGCGCCCGGACTGGCGAGATTCACGGGGCGATCACGGCTCGATCCGACGGGAGCCATGAAGCTTTTGGAACGCTCCGATTCTGTCGCACCGCCAATTCCGCCACCAGCGCCGTCGCACGTCGACTCGCATGCTGCACCAGCGAGGAGCTAGTTATGGCGATCCAAATTAAACGCTCGACGGTTGCGGGAACGCTCAGTTTGACGCCCTTGATTGACGTTGTTTTCTTGCTGCTGATTTTCTTTCTCGTGACGAGTGAGTTTGAGGAAGAAGAGCGACGTCTTGATATCGTGCTTCCGTCGGCGATGAGTGCGTCGCCAATGACGGGCAAGCCGCGTGAGGTGGTAATCGATATTGATGCCCAGGGGCTAATCTACTTGTCGGGCCAGACCACCAACATGGACGAGTTGGAGCAACTGCTGATCGCGGCGGTAGCGAAGAATCCGACGAACCAAACGGCTGTGATACGAGCGGATCGGGATACGCCGTTTCAGCCTGTTGTCAGTGTCATGGATGTTTGCAATCGTTCGGGCGTCACAGATTATTCAGTGACGACTAAGGAGGGGCCCCAGAGTTGAGCTCGAAGCGTCCTCATCGTGCTCATTCAGCACCTCGACCTGTGCCCATTCGCAGTGCAGTAAATCCGCGCGGCGTTGTTCGTCAAGAACGCATGTGGCCATTGGATTTGTCGCTGACCGCACTTGCTGGTCTGGTGCTCTTTATTGTTGTCACACAGCTTCGATTCGACGATCCACGTTGGCTTTTTAATGGGTGGACCTATGTGATCGCGGTGCCGGTTGTGGCACTGATCTTGGATATCTCGCTGCGAAGTGTCGCATCGCGTTACGTTCAAAAATCGATCCAACTCGGCATGCTATTTAGCCTCTTCGTTCACTTGCTTTTGCTACTTTTGGCAATCAATGTCGTGATCTTCACGCAATATTTTCCGGAAGCATTCACGGGAGTAAAGCCAGAGCGGTCGCCAATTCGCAAGACTGTACCCGAGTATCTGTTCGAGACACCGCAACAAACTGTGCGAGTTCCTGATTGGTCGCAGCCCGTCGAGACGGAGACGGCGTCACCGGTGATTCCCAAAGAGGAACGGCGAATCCCGCCGGTACAGCGGTCGGCTGCCGAGCTAGAAATGCCGCGACCAAAGGATCTTGAACCTAAGGTGCTCGAAGAATTCTTGGTGCCGCGAAAAGAGCCCGAGGTGAGTAAGCCCCGACCGGCTGATTCGCCGTCGAAGTTGGCTCGACGTAGCGTCGCGTCCTCCGATTTGATGGAGGCAACGATGAGTGAGCCCGTTGCTCCTTCGCTGCAAGCGGAGCCGAATCCGTCATCTGATCTCGCGAGCGTGGAACGCAGTGAAACGGTAACGCGTCGCGAGAATATTGCTCCGGCAATGCCGAGCCCATCAATCCTTGAAGCCCCGGAAGTGCCGAGCACGAGTCGAGCGGCGGCAAGTCGTGTGACCAGTGAGTCATTGCCAAAAGTCGGTGACATCGCGTCGAATCCCGAGAAACGAACTCGCACCACACAATCAGCGCCACGGCCAGTCGGTTCGGCTCCAGCACCGCCAACTGTCGCGATCGCAAAAGTAGAAGCGTCCGATCGTTTGCTTTCACCGATTGATCTTCCGAATCAACGACAGCAGGCGACTAGCGGTGCACAGCTTTCGATGAGTGAGACGGCGGGAGCTTCGAGTCAAGTTGCGGATGCCGAACCTAGTCCAACGGGCGCGGAAGCTCGTAACAGCGAACTTGGTGAAGCTGGATTGCCAGCCATCAGTGAGGGCGATTCGATGCGTGCTCCAGCAAAAGTTGCTCGCCCCATCGATTCCGGCGGCATCATTGCCGGCGACACTCCGAGCTTGGCAGAGATCGCTGGCGCGACACCGGGTGAGATGAATGACGCAGCCGCAGCAGGAAGTTTATTGGACGGTCGCATCGACGAGCTAGATCGGTCGCTTCGAGAACCCATGCGAAACGGCGCGAGCACTTCGCCAGCAATGAACCAGGGAGTTGTCGGTGCCAGTCCGATGCTCGACTTGATGCTAAGCGAGTCGACTGCTGGACTCGCCGATCGGCCGGATCCGAATGTAGGTGTGGTCCCTTCACCGGAGCAGCCGGATATTGCGGCACTAGATATCAGCCGCGAAACGCGTCCTCGTCGCGAAGTCGGCGGACCATCAGCGCCGGCCGGTACCAAGATTGCGGCTGTTGAATCGTTTAACCGACGAGTGATGCGAACCAGCGGCGGCGCCGCACCAACGCCAGCGGGAATGGTGGGTCCCGCGACCGAAGAAGCGATCGAACTTGGGCTGGCGTATCTTGCGAGAATCCAAAACAAGGATGGTAGTTGGTCGCTCCAAGGACACGGCGATGAAGTGCTGTTGCGCAGTGACACGGCCGCGACTGGATTGTGTTTGTTGGCGTATCAGGGCGCTGGTTACACACATCGGCAACACCAGTACGCTGCGACCGTCGCGAAGGGACTCCAATTCCTAATCGACAACCAGAAAACGAACGGGGATCTCTACCGCAGCGAGAACGAAATCAGCGATCGCAATGTCGCTTTTTATAGCCATGGAATTGCATCACTTGCGATGTGCGAGGCGTACGGCATGACGCAAGATGCTGAATTGCGTGAAGCGGCGCAAATGGCTGTCAATTACATTGTCGAAACACAACATCATCAACGCGGAGGATGGCGATACTCGGCCCAGGTCAGTAGCGATACAAGCGTGACTGGATGGATGATGATGGCGATCAAGAGTGGCGAATTGTCTGGACTCGAAGTTCCACAAGCTGCCTATGACGGCATCAATCGCTGGCTTGAACTTGCCAAACAAGCACCCGGGCGGGAAGACCGATACCGATACAATCCCTATGCTCCCGATACAGTCGCCCAGCGTCACGGGCGAATGGTGACACCGACCATGACTGCCGTCGGAATGCTGATGCGTATGTACTCTGGTTGGCGTCGCGATCACGAGGCGATGAAATCCGCCGCACAGTATCTGCTCGAGTTTCCGCCGCAACTTGGGACTACGCGATCACCGCAACGGGATACGTATTACTGGTACTATGCGACTCAAGTCATGTTTCACATGGGCGGCGAATACTGGGAGAATTGGAATCGGTATTTGAATCCGATGCTGTTGTCCGGCCAGATTAAAAATGGCCCCGAGTCGGGAAGTTGGGACCCCGAGTTGCCGGTGCCTGATCGATGGAGTCCACACGGTGGACGTATCTATGTGACGACGATGAACCTGCTCAACCTCGAAGTCTACTATCGGCACTTGCCGATTTACGAAGACACCGCCCAATAGATGTTCGTCCGTTCGCCAAAGTTGGGTCGCTAACGTTGATATTCGTGGATTTTGCAACAACGATTCTCTGTGAACTCGCTTAGTGACTTGCCATGAGAGGTGATGCAATGACGAGGAGGCGGGCCACAAGACAATTTGAGTTGTTAGAGTCGCGGCACATGTTGGCCGGTGACTTCCAGTCGCCTTATCAGCCGCTGGACGCCAACGTTGATCTTGTCTTGGACCTCCATGATGCTAGTGATCTTGTTTCCGTTTTGAGTCGTGTGACCGATGGGCAACTACCACAAGACTTAAGGCCCGGCTTGTTTCCTGATGTCAGTGGTGATGACTTAGTGACAGCGTTCGATTTGCTGCGAGTGATCAACCGTTTGAACGTGCCGCAGCCATTCGTCACCGCGAGACTGCTGCACGATTCCTCACTTGGTGACGAATCCAACTTTGACCTTGTCACCAATCGCTTTGGGTTGGAGGTCCAAGCGTTCGATGTTCATGATATCGCTGTTTCGGTGAATGATGTTTCGTTGGGTGCGATGGTGCCACTAATGAACAGCCAACGCATCGTATTGACGCATGAAGACATTGTGTTGGCGGTTGGAGAAAACTTGGTCGACGGTTCGAACCGCGTGACGATTGTTTCAGCAACACTGGGGACAGTAGCGGAGTTCCAGGTGGACTTGGATCGACAGTCGCCGACAAGCAACTTCGATCTGGATGCTTTTGCTTTTCAACAGCAAGGCCGAAGTTTGGTCGTGACGTTCAGTGAAGCGTTGGCGGCCGAAGTTGCTTCTGTGAGTCCGAATGACATTGAAATTCGTCAAGTCGGTGTGCCTGGCGATGTTGTTCTTGTTGATCGTTTGATCGTCGATAGCCCCACACAGTTAACACTCACGTTGAGCGAGTCGTTGGATTCGGGTAATTATGAGGTCATGTTTCCGAGCGTTATTTGCGATGTCGCCGGCAATGCTGTGAATAGCGAGGGTGTCCCACTGGATGTCGTCCGGCTGTATTCGTTCACGGTCAACGAGGAAACACAACTTGTTTCGGTGACGTCCTCGAATCCGACGCCTTCAGTGCTCTGGGATGCTGCGGTCCAGCAGGCTGTAATCCAGACGTCACCGGGGCCTGCCGTTGCGTCGAGAGCATACGCGATGACCCACACGGCCATGTATGATGCTTGGTCCGCGTATGACCAACGCGCTGTGTCAACAACTCTTGGCGATACGCTGCAGCGACCGAGTTCAGAAAACATACTTCAGAACAAGTTGTCGGCAATGAGTTTCGCTGCACACCGCGTGTTGGTCGACTTGTTCCCCAGCCAATCGGCTATTTTTGATGCGTTGATGACGAGTCTTTCCCTTGAGCCGGGGAATGACTCGCTCGCCGCAGATGATCCAGCCGGAATTGGTAATCGCGTGGCGAATGCTTTGTTGGCTCAGCGACACGTCGATGGGTCCAACTCATTGGGCACAGATACACGCGGCATGCTTGGGATTCCGTATTCGGATACGACCGGATATCTATCCACCAATCGCGTTGACGCCATCTTTCAATTGGATGAGTGGACGCCAGAATATGTGCCGATCGGCGTGGGGCCTGGTGAAAGTGGACACATTCGGATTCAGCAATACTTGACGCCTCATTGGGGTACAGTGGAGCCCTTTGCACTGTCGCAACCTGATGCGTTGCGTCCGGAACCGCCGCAACCTTTCCTGCTTGTTGAGGGGACAGTGGACCTGGCGTCGAAAACGATTCTTTTGTCGGATAGCTCTCGGATCCCCATCACGCGAAGTATCGTGGGGACGATCATTAATCCGAAGTTCGTTGAACAAGCGGATCAGGTAATCGAGGCGAGCGCCGCGTTGACGGACGAAGAAAAGTTGATCGCTGAATTTTGGGAAGATGGTGCTCGCACGTCGTTTCCCCCGGGAACTTGGATGACGTTCGGCCAGTTTGTGTCGGCTCGCGATGGGCACTCCTTGGATGATGACGCGAAGATGTTTTTCGCTTTATCCAATGCCTTGTTCGATGCTGGAATAGCGACCTGGGAAGCGAAGACTTACTACAACTACGTGCGACCGGTCCGGGCGATTCGAACGCTTGGCGAACTCGGGCTGATTGGCAATTACGATTCGAGTCGCGACGGATGGGTGATCGACGTCTGGACGCCATCGAGTGGAACGCAAAGCATCCTGGCGACCGAGTTTCTGACGTATCAAACTCCTGGTGGCGATCCGTCACCTCCATTCGCTGAATACACTTCGGGACACAGCAGTTTTAGCGCCGCGGGTGCGACAATTCTGGAGCTGTTCTCGGGCAGTAGCCGTTTCGACGCGTCGCTCACGTTTGAAGCGGGGTCGTCGCGCTTCGAGCCGGGGCTCACACCCGCCAATGACGTGATATTGGCATGGGCAACGTTTCGTGACGCAGCCGACCAAGCTGGTTCGTCTCGCATCTACGGTGGCATCCACTTTAGCGAAGGTGATACTCGGAGCCGAGAACTAGGCAATGAAGTTGCCGCTATCGTCTGGCAACGTGCACAGCAATTGATTCTTGGTTCGGAGCAAAGTTGACGTATCTCTTGGTTGAGCCAAGTCAACGAGGATGCTCACATTGGGGTAACGCTTCACGTGGGTCGAGAACCTTTGTTCTGGTGGTTAACACCGTTGATCACAATTACTAGTCAACGGGAAGCGACATTTCTTTGTTCCCGCCACATCTTTCGCGGCATGGTCCAGTCGAGTGTTTTAGCGATCGGACGGATGTCGGCTTCTTTGATTTCGTCGCGTCTTTTGATGGTTTTGGCAGAAAGATGATCGCTTCTTGGGTGTCAAGGGGCGAGGTTGCCTCGCCACATGATTTGCGTCATTCAGGCGATGGATTCTCGTGGCGATTGCTGAAGCAGTTGTCCAAATGTTTTGACATGAGAAAATTGATCTCGTCCGGTCAAAACAAGTATTCTTTACGTTCGGCTTATTTTCCCCGGCAAACCCAGCGTTGTTTGGCGAGGTCATGGTGATCAGGAACATTTCATGTCAGATTCAACCAAAACAGACGAGCACGAAGCGTTTCTCCGCCTTGATGCGGAGCA
The DNA here is from genome assembly GCA_041739875.1 of Pirellulaceae bacterium. Taxonomy (GTDB): domain Bacteria; phylum Planctomycetota; class Planctomycetia; order Pirellulales; family Pirellulaceae; genus JBBSJZ01. Next base: position 22,770 of record JBGSNA010000305.1, on the reverse strand, counting down.
CGATGCGGCACTGCACAGTTTCGTTCGCTCGCTGGTGCCGACGCGAGAGGATTCGCGTGAGGTTATGCAGGAGGTGCTATTGGTGTTGCGGAAGAAGTTCGATGGGGTGCAAGAGTTTCGACCTTGGGCTTTTGGCGTTGCAAGAAATATGGTCATGAGGCATTTGCGGGCTCGAAGCCGGGACCGTCATGTGTTCGATGATGAGCTGAGCCTGCAGCTTGCTCAGGACGCCGAAAGTAGTGTAGAGCGGCACACGATTCAGCGCGAGGCACTCGATCGGTGCTTAGAAAAACTGCCGTCCACCCAACGCGAGTTGGTGCCTACAGTCAACGCGAAAGGTGTCCGAATTGATGAGATGGCGGCTCGGCGAGGCCAAACGCCGATGGCGCTTTACAAACTGTTGCACCGGATTCGGCTGTCGCTGCTCGATTGCATGCAGCGGTCCCTCGCCGTGGAGACGCTCACATGACGGACGATTGCGATGATCTTATCGAGCGGCAGTTGAACGGAACCCTCTGCGACGAAGAGGCTGCGGCATTGCAAGTTGCATTGAAAGCCGATCGTTCGCTGCGGCTTCGCTATCTTGACTTTGCAAATCTTGATTTCGCGTTGGAAGCAAAAGCGGCCTCTGCGAGAGAATTGCTTAACGCCCCGTATGAGGTAAAAGCGAAACAAGAATCTTCCTGGTTGTCATCACGTTCTCTCGTCGCTACGGGGGCTGGAATTGTTTTCGGCATGGTCTGCACGTCAGTCGTCTTTGCCTATGCCGTGCCTCGGATGAAACGGGATCCGCAGCCGGTGATCGCGCTTTTCAGCGAGAGCTTTGAAGATGTGAAAGCCGTGTTGGGTCGGGGGTTTCCGAATGACACGGGTGGCTGGTCGGGAGATTTCTCGGCAGTGATTCCGGCAGAGGCTTCTGTTTCTCCTAAAGAAGGCCGGCACATGGCGAAGTTAACTCCCAGCGCGGGGCGAAAGTTCTGCGCAGCGTCCCGCATTGTGGATCTCGCCGAGTTCCGATTCCTAGACGGATCTGAGTCACGGACCGTGGAGGTCACCGCATCGTTTCATGGCGTCGGCACGGAGTGGTCGGATCGGAATCAGATTCGTTTAGCCGCTTTCTCCGAATCCCCTCAAGAGGTGAAGGCTATTTGGAATGGCGATGGTCGGCTGGAGCAGGCGCTGCTACAGCTCGGTCGCACTGTGAAGACGAAGCCGGGTGAGCATGGTTGGCAAACGATCAAGGTATCGATGGAAATCCCTATGGGAACTCGTAGTCTCGTCATTCACATTGGACCAGGCATGGCCGACGATGACGGGCCAAAAACCGATCACTATATCGATGACGTCCGTGTGCAGTTCGTCATTACTGAGAGCGTTCCATGAATCAAGTCCATGCTCAACACAATTTGCGGCTAACTATGAAATTCGATCTGTTCACTTTTGCACTCGCCTGCGTCGCGAGCTTTGCATCCGCCTCTGAATCAAAGAAACCCAATATCGTCGTGATCGTTGCCGATGATCTTGGCTATGCCGATGTCGCATTCAATCCGCAACATCCCAAGGAAATAACGACGCCACATCTTGCTGCGTTAGCAAAAGAAAGCGTCATTTGTAGGCAAGGTTACGTTAGCGGACATGTTTGTTCGCCGACACGCGCTGGGTTGATGACGGGTCGATATCAACAGCGACTCGGTCTTTATACCGGAGGGGAAGCTGGCTCGGGTTTGCCGAAGAGCGAACAGATCTTTCCGCAGTTTCTGAAGCCGGCCGGTTTTGTTACTGGTCAACTTGGCAAATGGCATCTTGGCCCCGATCCAGAGTGGAGTCCGGCGCTACGAGGCTTCGACGAGGTTTTCGGCTTCCTCGGTCGCGGAGCTCATGACTATTTCAAGCTGAATGATCCCGATGACCCGATCTATCGCGGTACCGAGCCTGTGCAGGAAAGTGGCTACCTGACTGATCGTCTCGGTGAAGAAGCCGTGTCATTTGTCGAGCGACACAAGGCTCAGCCGTTCTTCCTCTATCTCGCCTTCAATGCCGTTCACGCTCCATTGCAAGCTCCGGCCGAAGAGATTGCAAAATTCAACACAGACGACCCCGATCGAAACAAGCTACTCGCCATGGGCAAACGGATGGATGATGCGATCGGCAGCCTCATTGTGAAGCTGAAGAAGGAAGGCGTGTGGCAGAATACGCTGCTGTTCTTTATCAGCGACAATGGTGGGCCGCTTGCACAAACCGCAGACAACACGCCTTTGCGAGGTGGCAAGCATCAGGATTATGAGGGCGGTATTCGCGTTCCATTTCTCGTATGTTGGCCGAGTCAATTGAAACCCGGTGAAAGCCAAGCCGTCGTCAGTTCGCTCGATATCCTTCCGACGACGCTCGCCGCTGCGGGTATCTCGTCGCCGCCTGAAAAGCCTTTCGACGGCTTCAACTTGCTGCCTATCCTTCGCGGTGAATCAGTACCGGCACCACGCGATCTCTTCTGGTGTGCCGGTGGAGAAGAAGGTTGGTGGTCGGTCCGCAGCGGTGACTGGAAACTCGTCGGTGATAAAGAACGCATCGGATTGTTCGACTTGAGCAAGGATGCTTCAGAGAAGCAAGACCTCGCTCCGCAGATGCCTGAGAAGCTTGCCGAGTTGACAGCGCTGCACGACACTTGGTTGGCTGGCATGGCCAATCCAATCAAGGGTGGTGCCAAGCGATACGCGATGGAGGAAGTCAGCAAGAAGAAGTCGAAAGGTGAGAAGAAGCCGCAAGGTAAGAAAAAACGAAGGCGAGTCAGGCGGCTTCCGCGACCACCATGCCAGGTACCAGCTGTGAGGTGCGTGAATCCTTCGCCACGCTCCCGTCCAAGCCATGGAAAGTCTCTCGTGGAGCCTGGAACACGAAGGACCAGTCGCTTTGGGGAGCGCAGACGCCCGGCGACAAACACGAGGCTAAACTGACTGGGTCGGCAGTGTTGCGCGGTGGACAAATGAGCTACGAATTTAGTTTGGCTGCGGATAGCCAACTCATTCTCCGATTCGAAGACGCTAACGATCGCGTTGTCGGGCTGAAAAGCTTTTTGCTCACGCCAGTGAAATCAATTGCCACGGCGCCAAAATAATGTTCTGCCGGTTGTTGATCGAGAGGTCTTTAGTCGACTCCTCTTCGCATGCTTGGTCGCGGCCACGATGGGGCAATCGTGGTCGGCTGTCCAACGGTGGATTGCGTCTAACAACATTCCCCACTCCCTGCTGAAAACCTGATGAACCTACGATCTCGGATACTCTTGGGCTTGGCGTTGCTGATCCCGTCGGTCGCTTTTTCTAAACAGCCAAACGTTTTGTTCATCGTTTGCGATGACTTGAACACACACGTTTCGACGTCCGGCTATCCACAGATAAGCACGCCGGCATTCGACGAACTGGCTTCGGCCGGAATGGCCTTTCGGCGAGCGTATTGCCAGTACCCCGTCTGTGGACCCTCGCGTGCTTCATTTCTCAGCGGGTTGTATCCGCAGTCGACGGGCATTCTCGATAACGATTCAGACATACGTGATGTACGCCCGGGAACGGTTTCGATGCCACAACGATTCAAGGAGTCTGGCTATTGGACGGGAAGCGTCGGCAAAGTCTTTCATAACGAACGAATCGATCAAGGCGATGTCGCTTGGAACGAAGGACTGCGTTTCGAAGACGATGAAATGCCGATGGTCACTCCGATTCGCGAAAATTTTGAAGCGGAACATGGCCCCATCACGACCGGCAAGACTCGCAAATTGTGGCGTGAATTTTATCCAACGATTGCTCATCAAACACGTGGCCAAAGCGAAGGCTATGGACCGACCGGTCTTCGCGACGAGCAGCATGCCGATGGCAAGAACGCTCGTCAAATCTCATCGTGGCTGGATAACAAGACACATGGAGAGAAACCTTTCTTTATGGCTTGTGGTATCCATAAACCGCACGTTCCTTACCTTGCACCAGACAAATATTTTGAAATGTATCCGAAAGCGAAGCTTCAGTTCGCACCCGCATCGCCGGATTTTTGGGACCACGTTCCCAAGATCGCTCAGACCAGTCGACACGTGGAATTTGGATTTGAGTTCGGCGTTGAAAACGATGCGCTACGCCGCGAGTACATTCAAGCCTATCATGCTTGTATCTCGTTTATCGATGCCCAAATCGGACTGGTCTTTGACGCGTTAAAGCGATCGGGGCATTGGGACGATACGATCGTGGTGTTGATATCCGACCATGGATACATGCTGGGCGAGAAATTCATGTGGGGCAAAGTCATGTTGTTTGAACAATGTGATCGTATCCCGATGATCATCCGGGCGCCTGGAATCACGAATCCGGGCTCGACCAGCGAAGGGCTGGTTGAATTGGTTGACTTGTTCCCGACCCTTGCAGAACTCTGCACCGTCAATCCACCTGAGGATTTGCAAGGGCAAAGTATTGTTTCGATACTTCGCAATCCGGATACACCTGGCAAAGAGGTTGCTTACACGGTCGTTTCACGCGGCGACAAACTCGGTAAAGCCATCCGAACGGATCGCTGGCGATACACTCGATGGTCGACCGGTGAAGAACTTTACGATCTGCAAACGGATCCGGATGAGAACTCAAACCTAGCCGAATCTGCTCAACATTTAGCGACCCTTCAACGCTTGCGAATGCTTCTTTCACGCACCGAATCACGTGCTGCTGCAAAACGACGTTAATAGGTCCCAGCCAGACTGCCTTTTGTGAATTACAGACTCAATGCAACGTTAATCGATCTGCAAGCCTCCTCCGTGGTAACCCCAGTAACCGTTGAGTCGCGCCTTATGATTGGAATGCTTGTCCGTTGGCACCCCGATTATTTCTTGCTTCTTACTTCTTGCTGCGGTGATTTCTATGCTCACCGAGCGACCTCAGCCATGCGGATGCGCATGGAAATGCACGAGTTGGTTGCTGAGAGCCCCGCGGAATACACCGAGATCGCGGTGCAGTTGCTTTACGACTTGCCGAGCGTGCTTGGACTACGTGAAGAGAGTCACTCTCGCTTTCACGACGTGCCGCTTACCGACCCCAAGAGATTGACTAGTGAACTGGAATCCGTAATCCGAAACTGGGTCTTGCATTGATGCCAATTCGAGCTGCGCACGGGTGCAACAAAAAGCACTCACGCAATTCGAAAGGCGCTGGCTTCTCGCGATCGAATACTCGCTGGGTCGACCGCGCAGCCACAGGGATTGATTCTTTTGCGATTCGACGATGTACGTTTAGTGACCCCGAAAAACGGATCGAATAACGCGAATCTCAAAGGCTCTTCAAAGACTCATCGAATCTTAACATTAAAAACGCAATCAGCCGGGTTTAATGGGCGAATCGTTCGCATTGTGACTTAGCGAACCTCTTTGTCGATTGGTAAACTAGTGCCTGTAATCGACTGCGGTTAATGACTGGATTCCGTCGCCCACCCCGGTGCGTCCACCGCTATGAGTAGCGAAGTGATCACAACGAATGCTCCCATCCTCGATGAAGAGACTCGCGCTTTTATTAAGCGAGCGATCGCGGCTGGACTGATCGAAATTGACCAAGTCAAAAAAGTTGTCGCTTCGCTGTTGAGCGAGACACCAAGGTTTGACCCCAAGATTATTGCCAGTGGACTGGTGGGATCGGGGGCGCTGACCACTTGGCAAGCAAACAAGTTACTTGCGGGAAAGAGTAAAGGCTTTTATTTAGGCAGCTATCGATTACTTCGCCCGCTCGGCAAAGGCGGCATGGGTGTCGTCTACCTAGGCGAACACCATGTGATGAAGCGGTTGATGGCGCTAAAAATTTTGCCGTCCGAATCACTCGCGGATCAACGCCGCATCGATCGCTTCAAAGAAGAAGCTCGTGCATCGGCTCAATTAGACCACCCCAATATTGTTCGTGCGATCGACTTCTCCGATACAGGCGGAAAGCTTTTTATTGTCATGGAGTTTGTCGACGGAATCGATTTGCACTATGCCGTGGCTCGCGACGGCGTGATGTCCATCGCGATGGCGATTGATGCATTGACCCAGTCCGCTCAAGGACTCGCTCATGCGCACGAGCGAGGAATCATTCACCGTGACATCAAGCCGTCCAATTTGCTTCTTCGAACCGACGGTGTGGTGAAGGTCAGCGACTTGGGGCTCGCTCGAATCGGCTGGACCGATCCCAACGATGCTGAAGGCCAAAAACGCATGATGGGCACAGCGGACTTTGTCGCTCCGGAACAAGCGATTGACAGCCGTTCGGTTGACGCACGATCCGACATCTATTCGCTCGGTTGCACGTTGTACTACCTGCTCACGGGCAGGCCACCGTTTTCGGGAGCCAGTGTCGCACAGCGATTGGCGAAGCATCAAACAGCGCCGCCTCCTGATATTCGAAAACTCCGTAAAGACTGTCCAGCTTCTGTGGCGGAATTAGCGTTGCGAATGATGGCCAAACGGCCAGAGGATCGACCGACATCGGCGATGGAGTTGATCTCCCAATTGACGCGTTTAGGTGGCATTCCATCAGGTCCGCATCAGCCTACGTCGCTGAGCCGAATCGCTCCCGCAGGTGATACCGCCGTGGATGAGTCCGTCTACCAAGCAACCTTGGATGACTCCTCATTATCGGGCGATGTTGAGATCCCAAAAGTTGCCCTCCTCGATGACTTTGATTTCGATAGTTTACCGTCGATCGAAATCCAACCGACATCGGTATCGCCCAACTTGATGCGTGGTCCGTTGAATGCGCCAGCCAAGATCGTTCCGCTGCGTCCCCATCCGATTCCGCCGCCTAGTCATGCTAGGGCACAGCCACATGGGTCGCGACTGGCCGCACATGGAAAAAACGACCATCAACAGCTTTTGCTGGGTGTTGGCTTGGCGGTTGCGACACTGGCCTTGCTGGCAACCGTTGGCCTTACCGCTTACACTCTGCTCAAGCCAGAGAAGAGCGATCCGCCAGTAATCAAAAGCATGGAAGAGGGAAATGGCGGGAAAGTGATTGTAATTCGCGAATAGTCGACTTCAGCGGAGCCAGAGGAAGATGGCCAGAAATTCGAAAAACCCTTCATGGAGTCAGAACGGATTTTTCGGAAACCCAGGTTTTTGCTTCCGCATTGATCTCGCTTCACTAACCATTTCCCAAGTTCTATCGCGATATGCACCGAGCTGCCGATTCGATGATCGTCCAGCTGATCCTTGCAACGGGCAGCCAAGCAGGAATCGCGGCGCCGATTTACCGTGGTTATTATATGGTGGGACGACACCCGGAGTGTCAAATACGCCCCAAAACTCGATCGGTTAGCCGGCGACACCTTCTGATCCACCATGACCAGTCCGCTTTGCTCGTCATCGATCTGGGGAGTACAAGCGGCACTCGGATCAACGAAGAAAAAATCGAACCCAAACGCTGGTACCCCATTTCTGATGGCGATGTCCTACGCTTAGGCAAGATGATGTTCAACGTATCCATTCAGATCACGACGCCTGCTCCACAATTGCCGGTCTCAACCAAGGTGGTTCGCAAGTCATCTCAGGCAGCGAGTGTCCAAACTGCGGTGGCTAAACTCAGTCCAGTGGTGGCCAAATCCGCCGATCAAAAAGCTGAATCGACTCGCCTACAAGAGGCCCGCACACAGGACACGAGCGAGCCAGATCCTCCGGCCGTCCCTGTCGCCCCCATGCATGCGGTGGCGACACTGCCTGAACCAGCAGCTGCAATCACCACCACAGCCCCCGTTGCTTCCCAAGATCTAGATCAGCCCCCCGCGACTGTTGTTCAAGGCGCGTCCTTTGTTCAGGGTGAAGCATGGCAAGAATTTGATATCGCCAGCTTCCTTCATTCTGCTGATGAAGTGGACCGCGAACATCGATACGAATCGATCCGACAATCGGATGCCATGCGTCGTATAGAAGAACCAGATGAGGATGATGGCGGACTGTTTGAGGACACACTGATTGAGTCCGATGAGGGATCGCTCACCGACATCTCCTCCCGTCTTGAATCGGACAAGGGGGACAAGAAGACTGACGCACCATCGGCAAGTGTTGCCGCGAAGCAAGCGACCATCGCATCGGCCACAATGGGCCCGTCCGCCACTCGAGCGGCAGCTCGGCGAAGTGAGCCCGCTCCCAAGAAATCTCGCCAGCTTTCCCCACGACTCTCGCTTTCGAATCTGGCGGATCTCGATACTGTTAAGATTTTAATCGCGGTGCTGTTCACTGTGGGCGTGTTGGGTTATGCCGGTTATTCGGCCTATCAATTTACTCAAGGACCACCAACAAAGATTCTTGACGGAATTGATTAACCAAGAATTTTCATAAAGCTCGATTATACTCGTTTTTAGCATGAGCCAAGAACTTTGCATTGACGAGACAACCTCCGACCACGGCCATCGAGCGACCGCAGGCATGGCTACCGACACGGAATCACTTGCACCAGAAAAACGTTCGCTGGCGAAGATTCTGCGGCGCTGTCGAACGTTTGCGTTCACTGTTGGGGTTTCATTTGCCGTCGTCTTTCTACAACTTGCCCAAGGGATTCTGCTAGCTCGTCTACTTGGCCCAGAAGGTCGCGGCGAATACGCGACTGCGGTGCTTTACTCACAGCTGCTTCTATACGTTGGCTTACTCGGCGGTATCGAAGTGATCTGTCGTTACGCGAATGACACAACCATCGATCGCGACACACTTCGCCGGGCAGCGTTATGGCTGGGAATCACCACGGGCGTCATCACCACGGTTGCCACGATATTCTGCAACTTAGTCGCATTGCCAGGCGACAAACGATTCTTAATGCCGCTAGCGTGCCTTTGCTCGCTGAGTGTGATTGGTCAACAAGTGATGCTTATCGTCAGCGCCGTTGACCGCGGGGCGGGTGGTTTTGGTCGGTACAACGTTTTAAGGCTGTTTGCGGCTGCGATCTTTCCAGCTCTTCTGCTGGTGTATGCATTGTTGTTTACGGTTGATCCAAATGTGGCCGCAATCCTATTTGTCATCTCGTCCATCCTCACGATGGGCGCATGTCTTGTCGGAGTCCGAAAGCCATTTCGTGGCGAAAGCGAACCACGAGTACCTCAACTCCTTCGAGAAAGCCGCTCTTACGGGTTCTCGATGTTCGTGACTGATTTCGTGGATCGTCTCGATTTAGTGTTGGTGCTCTGGCTTGCTCCGCTCATGACTCAAGGACTGTATGCGGCAATGATCCCAGCGGTCTATACACTTACGGTGATTCCCAACACCCTGGGTTTATTTCTATTCAATGCGGGTGCGAGCCGTGACCGTCGATTAACGGTCCGAGACGTTCACCGGATTTTGGCCAGTTCCTTTGCGGTGCAGTTCGCCAGCACGGTACTGTTCATGCTGATGATTGGTCCGCTCGTTCGATTGGTGTATGGCGAAGCATTCTCAGAAGCTGTGATTTATGCGTTATGGCTTGCACCGGTCGCCGCGATGCGTGGCATCATCCAAGGCTTAGACAACTATCTCAAAGGCTGTGGTCGGCCACTCGCGTCCATCAATAGCCGCATTGCTTCCCCGGGGATCATGTTTGGAGTCACGGCCTTGCTTTTCCCAACCATGCAAACTCTGGCAATTCCAATTGCCGCCGTGGCAGCGCAGTTTGTCTGCCTCGTATGGTTGTCCGCAATCGTCTATGCTGACGCTCGCCATGTCACTGCTTTTACTGATTGACGGATACAACCTCATCGCGCCAGTCGCTGCGCCGTCACGTCGCCCCACGCGAGACTGGCTTGATCGCGAACGCAACCTTCTTCTCACGCGTTTGGTACAGAAACTGCCCCGACGCGTTTGTGTCCGCTGCTGTGTCGTTTTTGATGCTGCCAATCCACCCCCAGGCGTTGCGGATCATTATAACGTTCAAGGCATTCTTGTCCGATTCTCTATCGGCTATCCCGAAGCCGACGACCTCCTCGAAGAAATCATCGCGGCCCATTCATCTCCCAAACAACTTTGTGTTGTCTCGTCTGACCACAGAATCCAAGCTGCTGCGAGAACACGCGGCACGACGACGTTCGAGTCGCAAGCTTGGCTCGACGACCTGCTCGACGACCGCATTGGACTGGCGCCCGAAAAACGAGCCAGGGCAGGGCAGGGGAGTGATACAAACCAAGACAAGAAATCTGAACCGATCGTTGACCAAGACTCCCTCAACGACTGGATGCGAGAATTTGGGTTCAACGATGATTAATTTAGCACACCTCGCGCCGCAGTTCGCCTGAACGGCGGCCTAAATTGCCGTAGCGGTGATAGTCGTGCGAGAGAGATTGCTCATTGAGATAACGCAGACATTCCATGTGGCCGTCTCGAAGCACGGGGTCCGCGATTACGGTGACGAAAGCGTCGGTGCAGGCCATCCAAAGTGGTGGCGAGAGCTCCGTGCCATTAAGCATCCGCAGTCGACTGACTTGGCGATCGCCGATGCGGTTGATGATCGCCGTGTCGTCTTCGTCGATGGGGTCAATTGCCCCAGGGAGTTCATCAGCTAACGAATTGACTAAGTGCTTGATGCCGTGGGCTACGTCCGTAGCCAAAGAGACAGTGAATTGATTGCCGACGATGATGGCGGCAGACATAGCAACCAATACGTCGGCGACGCAATCGGCGGAAGTCACACGCACGGTGATCGCACGTACGGGGCGATAGCGTCGATAGTTGTCCTGCCCAAGCAACCTAACACAATCGTGTTGGCCATCAAATTCCTCACGACACGCATTCGCTTGGCTCGACATCGCCCCAATAATCTCGTCATAGTCCGCCTGAGAAATGAAGGACTCGTCGAATTGCTTAAGTAGCCACTGCGCAAAACGTGAGGCTGTTTCTTCGTGCCGTAATCCTGAAACATCTAATTCGCTGGATGGATCCATTTCACTCATTTCACTATCGCGAATGTGACAAAGCGCAGTCACGTAATGCGGCCCGCCCGCTTTGACACCCGGTCCGTAGGCGCTCAAACCGACACCTCCGAAAGGCTGACGCAATACGATCGCTCCGGTGGTACCACGGTTCACGTACAAGTTTCCCGCGTGAATGGTTTGTTGCCAAAGATCAACTTCGCGATCATCAAGACTCTCCAAACCGCTCGTCAATCCGTATCCCGTTGACCGAACGATCTCAATGGCTTCCTCGAGACGTGAGAATCGAATCACGCTGAGCACGGGCCCAAACAACTCGGTTGTGTGGCTGAAGCTTCCCGGCTGGACATTCCATTTCACGCCTGGACGATACAATTTCGGGTTGCCGACAATGTGTTCAGGTACAACGAGCCACGACTCGTCGCCCTCAAGGATTTGCATTCCTTGAGCCAGTGTCTCGCTTGGTTCGTCGATAAGCGGCCCCAGCTTCGTTTCCAAATCCCAGGCCGAGCCCACATGCAGACTGCGGACCGCATCCGCCAATGTTTCGCGAAATCGTTCATCGCGAAACACTTCGTCCTCCAAGAGCAACAATGAAGTCGCACTGCATTTTTGCCCGCAATGCCCGAACGCAGATTGGACGACGTGCTTGATCGCGAGATCACGATCAGCCATCGACGTCACAATCGTTGCGTTCTTACCCCCAGTCTCAGCGAGTAAGTGCAATCCTGGGCGTGCAGCGAGCATGATCTTGGCAGTCGACGTGGCTCCCGTCAAAATCACAACGTTGACGGACTCGTTACGAATCAGCGCCTGTTCAGCGACTTCGTCATCGCACGTCACCATCTGCAAGGCCTCACGCGGAACACCCGCGTCCCAAAACGCTTGGCAAAGCAACCACGCGGGAAGCACGGTTTCGCTGGCGGGTTTCAAAATCACGGTGTTGCCCGCAGAAAGCGCTGACGCAATTCCGCCACACGGAATCGCCAGAGGAAAATTCCAAGGTGTCACCACCGCAACGACGCCTCGCTCGACCAAATCGATGCTCTTGCGTTCGCGCCAAGATTGCATCGTGAGCGGATAGAACTCACAAAAGTCAATCGCCTCGCTGACTTCGGGATCGGCCTCGGTGACGGTTTTCCCTCCATCGAGCACCATGGACGCGATCAAATCACCGCGTCGCTCACGCAGCAGTTGAGCGACATCGCGAAGCACATCACGCCGCTCTTGGATCGAGCGCCGTCGCCATCCGGCACTGTCATTTTCCGCAACACTCACCACTTGAAGCACTTGATGCACCGATGCCGCTCGATAGCGACACGACACAACGCCCGGGCGCGACGGATCATGCGACTCCCGCAGTTCCGATAGATCTGCTGACTCGCCTGTATCATCATCGTCAAGGAACTCACCCAACTCGGGCAGCAACGCCTCGATCGCATTCTCGTTGCAACGATCTTTCCAAGTTGCGAGCACTTCCTTGATCCACTTGCCGTTTTGCACCAAGGACCAATCGGTGTCAGGTTCATTCACAAAACGTTCCCATGCATCCGCGGCAACCGGAGGCACTGCATGAACGCGTCGGTCTTGCGTCCGCCGTGGCTCGTCGCTGACGTTATCCATCATCGCCAAAGCTGTGGAGAAGTCCTTTGCGAGCTGGTCGAATTCGGGGCTGTCAACTTTCAGTCGATAAGCGTGCCTCAAGAAATTGTTCGGCCCCGTGTTTTCATCGAGGCGTCGAATCAGATAACCGATCGCGTTGAGAAACTCTTCTTGCCGACATGCCGGCGCGTACAACAGCATGGCTTCGCCGTGTTCGGTAATCGCGCGGCGTTGGTGATTCGCCATACCTTCGAGCATCTCAATTTGAACAGCATCGCTTGCCCCCAAGTCCTCAGCCCAAATGATCGCGAGCGAGACGTCGAAGATGTTATGCGATGCGACGCCAACACGGACACTATCATCGGCGGCTGCGTCAATGAGTTTACGAAGCATGCGTTTGTAGTTCGCGTCGGTATGGAGCTTTTCTTGATAGGGTGCCTGTGGGAATCCAGCGATTGCCGCTTCAACACGCTCCATCTCCATATTGGCACCTTTCACCAGTCGGATCGTCAAAGGCTCTGCACCATTGACGACGCGGGTGCGAGACCATTCGATTAGCTCGATCATGACTCGATGCGAGTCGGGGATATAGGCTTGCAACGCAATGCCCGCACGAACTCGCTCGAGTCCACGTCGCGACAAGGCTGTCTTGAGGACTTCCGAGGTCAAATGGAGGTCACGGTACTCCTCCATATCCAGATAGACAAACTTGCCGCGATCGGTGCCGGGAACTTGTTCTCGCAGCGACGTGCGATACAACATTTCCAGTCGGTCTGCGACAGCGGTGATGGTGTGTTGTCGAGCGAGCGATGAGATTTGGCTATAGAGCGTCGAGATTTTAACGGACAGGCAATAAACGTCGGGCATGCGTAAGGCATCGACAAAGCGTTGCATCCGCACGCGAGTCTCATCTTCACCGAGCAGAGCCTCGCCAAGCAGGTTGACGTTCATCACGACGCCTTGGCTCTGACGTGCTTTCAGGTGCTCGCTGAGCAACTCCTTTTCAGCTGGCAGGATCACGTTTGCGGTCTCGCGGCGCATTTTCTCTTTTACAAGTGGTACTGCGACGCCGGGAAGGTACTCGCCGAATGACTGAAACCCCTTCAACATCGCCTGTTCAACGGGGCTGAAGAATCGCGGCACACCTTGCAGATCCAGCACGTGCGTGAGTTGGTCGGCCACACGGGCAGAGGACGACGTGCGGAATGCTTGGTCCGTCATTTCTACGAGCGTCGCTTTATCCGCATCGTGGGCGATCATCCGATCCAGTTCGGCCTGCTGGCGACGTTCGGCTGGCGTCTGTAACTGATTTGCCCGGTGCAGAAGATGTCGAGCTAGTTCAATCGCACGCGTTTCAAGTGACATGTTGGTTCGCCGTCAGTCGAGAAATCAGCTGAATTTGGGGGCATCGGTTGCCACGCCTCCATGTTAACGGTAATGCCGCAATGCACAGCCAGGCACATGCGTCAGGTTATCGATTCGGGAACCTTCCGCCGATCCGGCAATCCGCATAGAATCCTCGGTTTCGATTTCCACGTCTCTTTTGTGAATGGTTCGACCATGGCCGCGACAGCAACTGCACAACGCGTCTACAACTTTTCCGCTGGTCCTGCGGTTTTGCCGCTGCCAGTCCTGCAACAGGTCCAAGAAGAACTACTTTGTCTGCCCGGTGCCGGTGCGTCGGTTCTGGAAATCAGCCACCGCGATAAATTGTTCATTGAAATCGCCAATGACGCGGAAGCGACGATTCGTTCACTGCTCGGCGTGACCGATGATTATGCGGTTCTGTTCCTGCAAGGCGGCTCACGTCTCCAATTCTCGATGATTCCGCAAAACCTGCTCACAGGAACTGGAAAAACCGCCCAATACTTGATCACTGGAACCTGGGGAAAGAGTGCGTTGCCCGAAGCGGCCAAAGAAGGCAAGGCAGAAGCCATTTATGATGGCAAAGCAACGAACTATGACCGCCTGCCCAAAGCAGGTGAGTACACCGTGCGAGATGATGCGGCGTATCTGTATTACTGCAGCAATGAAACGATCCAAGGTGTCCAGTTCGCAAGCGAGCCTGACTGCCCAGCGTCGGTCCCACTCGTGAGCGACGCTTCGAGCGACTTCCTCTGCCGTCCGCTGCAAATGGATCGTTACGGAATTCTTTACGCCTGTGCCCAAAAGAACGCTGGCCCAGCCGGCGTCACCGTTGTCATCATTCGTAAAGATCTGCTCGAAGGCGGAAGCGATTCGACCGCTGGTTACATGCGATACAAAAACCACTTCGAAGCCGAATCGATGTGGAACACGCCTCCAACATTCGCCATCTATTTGCTCGGCAAAGTTGCCCATTGGCTCAAGGACGATGTTGGCGGGTTGACTGCGATGAAGCAAATCAACGAAGCCAAGAGCCAGCTTCTCTACGACGTGATCGATGCTCATCGTGGGTTCTATCAAGGCCACGCGCAAGCCGACTGCCGCTCACTGATGAACGTCACGTTCCGCTTGCCAAGCGAAGACCTCGAGTCGAAGTTCGTGAAGGAAGCTGAAAAGCAAGATCTCGCCAGCCTGAAAGGTCACCGCAGTGTTGGCGGCATCCGTGCCAGTATCTACAACGCAATGCCACGCGAAGGCGTCGAAACGCTCGCATCGTTCATGAATGACTTCGCGTCAAAGAATGGCTAAGTCCATTCGCTATTGTTTTATAACCTTTCACCTGAATCTCGTTACCTGAAAACTTGTTTCCCATGCATCGTATTATTGTTCTGGACAGCATCGCGCAAGAAGGCCTCGACATTTTGGATGCCGAACAAGGCATCGAGTATGAGATCCGCACTGGCCTCAAAGGCGAAGACCTTCGCAAGGCGCTCAATGAATTTGACGGTGCGATCCTGCGCAGCGGTGTGAAGATCACGCCGGAATCGCTCGAAGGCAACACGCGAATGCGAGCGATCGTGCGTGCCGGTGTCGGTACGGACAACATTGACAAAGCCTCAGCAACACGACGTGGTATCGTCGTGATGAACACGCCTGCGGGTAACACCGTGAGTACCGCAGAACACGCCTTCGCACTCATGCTCGCACTTTCGCGAAGCATCGCTCCGGCGAACCAAAGCCTTGTCGAAGGCCGCTGGGATCGCAAGAACTACATGGGGACTCAGCTTGCCGGGAAAACGCTCGGTGTGGTCGGCATGGGCCGCATCGGTCGAGAAGTCGCCTCGCGAGCATTGGCGTTTGACATGAAGGTCATCGCTTTTGACCCATTCTTGACCGACGAACAAGCTGCCAGCCTCGGAGTGAAGCGAGTCGCAACCGTCGACGAAATGCTTCCAGAATTGGACTACATGACCGTCCATACACCGCTGACACCGGAAACGAAGGGACTGATCAGCCACGCGCAACTCGACCTCGTCAAGCCTGGCATTCGCTTGATCAACGCTGCTCGCGGCGGCATCTACGACGAAGCGGCTCTCGTTGAAGGTCTCAAGAGCGGCAAGATCGGTGGCGTTGCGCTCGATGTTTATGACGAAGAACCTTGCACGACAAGCCCGCTATTCGGAATGCCCAATACGGTCTGTACTCCGCACCTCGGTGCGAGTACCGAAGAAGCGCAAACGCAGGTTGCCGTCGAAGGCATCCACTTGCTTATCAATTACCTGAAGTCAGGCGAGATCAAGCACTCCGTCAACGTCGCATCGCTTGATCCAAAGACCCTCGAGAGCTTGAGAGGGTTCCTCAACGTCGCTCATCGCCTTGGTTTGCTCGTGGCACAGTGGCACGGTGGCGGCATCGACAAAGTCAATGTGACGTATCGCGGCGAAGTGGCGGGCAAGGACACCCGGACGCTGACAAACGCGTTGTGTGCTGGGTTGCTCGAACGAGTCGTCGAAGATGTGAACATCATCAACGCAGAAATGTTGTTGCGCGAACGTGGAATCGACTTGATCGAAGAAAAGACACGCGATCAGGGTGCGTTTACGTCAAGCTTAACCGTCGAAGTCAGCGGTGGCGGGCAAACGGTTCGTGCTGGTGGTGCGATCCTAGGCCAAAACATGCCGCGTCTAATCATGCTCGACGGATATCGACTCGAGTCGTTCCTTGACGGTGAATTGCTCGTGTTCGCTCACAACGATGTGCCAGGCATCATCGGTCGAGTCGGCACCGTATTCGGTGATCACCAAGTCAACATCGCTCAAATGGCGGTGGGTCGCGAAGGCAAAACGCCAGGCGGTCCATCGATCGGTGTGCTCAGCCTCGACATGAAAGCTCCGGTAGCCGCAATCACCGAGCTGAACAAGATCGAAGCCGTCACGAAGGTAAAAGAGATTACGCTCCCTGCCGCTGACGAACTTCCGAGCTGGCTTTCCTAAATCGATTTGCGATTGATCCTCGGTGATGGCGACGATGAACAAAACGTTTGACATTACCGGGATCGGTGTTTCTGTCCTCGACACGGCACTCGTTGTCGATCGGTTACCCGATAGCGAAGACGTCATCCGAGCGAGCCATCGATCGATGGGACTTGGCGGCGGGGTTTCGGTTGCTTTGGCGACGGCGGGCTTGCTCGGTGGCCGCGTCGCGTTGGCTGATTCACTGGGCGACGATGTTGCATCCGAATCGATCATTGCGGAACTTCAACGAGCCAATGTTGACTTGTCAACGCTCCAGCGAACGAGCGAAGAAACAGCCTCGGTTGCATCCATCCTCGTTGAAGCGGAGTCTGGCAATCGCACGATTGTGTATTCGCCCGGCACAGCGCCCGACATCACCTGGAACGACGCCATTGCTAGGCAAGTTGCATCATCGAAAATCTTGCATCTCAACGGTCGACATCTCAATGCATGTCGGCACGCAATCGAGGTTGCCAAGACCAAGGGTGTGAAGGTCTCCTTCGACGGAGGCGCACACCGATATCGCGATGAAGTCCTACCACTTGTCGAAGCCAGTGACGTGCTCATCGTCGCTGAACACTTTGCGAAGGCACACTCAATCGCTTGCGACGCTCACTTAGCGAGCGACTCACCGGAGGAACTCATCACGTTTCTTCAACGATGTTTTCCATCGGAGATCGTTGCGGTGACATGCGGCGAACGAGGCAGTTGGATTGGAACTCGACGAGAATCGATTTGGCATCAAAGTGCAATCACAGCCAACCCCGTTCGCGACACCACCGGATGTGGCGATACTTATCATGGCGCCTTCCTGATGGCACTCGCAAAAGGGTTGCCCGTAAAACGTTGTGGCGAAATCGCGTCCATCGTCGCCGCCAGCAACGCCGAACACCTCGGAGCATTGGCGTTCTCCACAACGGACGTCCGCGCCAGAATCCGAGGCGAAATCGGACAAGCTTAGGCGATCGCAAAAAGATTCGAGGCGTGATATCGAATGAATGAACGCAAACTACCCCCGTCGCCTGTGATGTTGGCTGTTCCGCTTCGGTAAGTCATATTCGGGCCGGAGGTCGACACCGCAGCGAGTTACGGCAGGGAGACAAACGACACATACGTCAAACATCCGTCGATCTACGTTGGGATCTCAAATCGCCTAAGCGAGCCAACTAGTTTCGAATGATCGCCTTGGCGAGCCAGCCTCGCTTCAGCCCACCATCGATCGGCTCCGTCGCCAGCCCTTCACTTGCAAGAAAGCCATTGGCGGCCATCAAACCGCTGATCACGGCGCCTTCCATCGTTGCTGGCCAACCGGTTTGAATCCAATCGCCGGCTAGGTACAGTCCCTGGATCGCGGTGCTGGAAACTGGCCGGATCGCATCGATTTGCGGCGTGATCGAAAACACGGAACGCGGATCCGTGACGATTTGCGACCGCAGCAACTTTGCTGAACGAGCCTCTGGCAAGACTCTCGCCAGATCCCTCATGACCTGGCGAGAGAGTTCATTCACCTCGACGCCGCGAACATCATGTGAAGCACTGATGACGACTTGGTAGTAGTGTTCTTCCACAGCCCTTTGCAATTCAATCGGCCGACGAAAGACCCACTGTGGCAACATGCCGACGATCGCGACTTGGTCGTTTTGCATGATCTCGCGATCCAGCCACAAGTGCATACCGGTGATAGGCGACGATGGCAGGTCATGCCATTGATCTACATCAGGAAACACTTCTGCGATTTTGCTGGCGTGAATCAAGCGAGCCGTGGCTCTCCATGGTGTCGCCACGATGACTTGGTCGGCCGAAAATGAATCTCCGCTCGCAGTTTCCACCGATCGCACCGAACCCATTAATGCGTCGAGATGAAATCGAGAGACCGACTGTCCAAGACAAACAGAGACTCCCAATCCGCAAACGTAACGCACGAGAGAATCACCAAACAACTGAGCAAGTGGCTTTCGAGGAACCAGCACATCCGCCGCGCCTCGCGCAGCCGCAAATCCGTCGATGATGACTTTGCGTGCGACTGCCATCGAGACGCAGCGCACATCTTCACCCAAGGCACTCACCAAAATCACTTCCCAAAATGCCTTTACTGTCGAATTATCCTGACCATTGGATGCGAGCCAGTCGCTTGCTCTGCAGCCACGAAGCTCATTCGACGGCGTTCGCATCAATCTCCACAAACCATGCTTCAATTGACTTCGGTTCTCAGCCGAAAGATATCGCAATTGTTTGAGTGACCCCATTAGATGTAGCGGCGCGGGCAGGTACGTAGATGGCGAGAACCTGCTTGGCGGAGTCTCCGGATGCAGGAACGTCAGCTCTTTGTATCGAGTCCACTCATTTAGTTGCCCTGCACGCTCAAGCAAACCGATCAAGTTGGTACAGCATCCCATCGCGACGTGCTGGCAATAGTCGATCGTTTCACCCGAAGCACGATCGACAAACGAACCAGCACGACCTCCGGGGACTCGTCGCGCCTCAAGCAACGTCACTTCAAATCGGTCCGGATACAGGCGAGAGAGACACTCGGCGGCCGAGAGCCCAGCAAGTCCACCACCGACAATCACCACCCTTGATTTATCGCCATACACTCTGGCTCTCGGTGGCTCGTTCACAACTCACCCGATCTAGTCGAGGGCAAGTCACCCCAAGGCGGCACGGGTAATCGCCTAAACTGGGGCGCCCAGAAATGTTGAGACACCAACTCAAAACGCTGTCGCGTCGACAATCGAATGCGGCGACTCGTGACCGCTCCTGGGTCTTTTTCAATCGTTTCGAGCAAACGCCGATACGTTCGCCACATCATGCTAAAGATCGGACGTCCGTCTGGGTGCAGCGAGTCCCAGACCTGCCAACCCGATTCGAACAGTCGCTTGGCACGCGAAATTTCATCTGCGATTAGACACTTGAATCGGTCATCCGGCCGTGGACTGAGCAGGTCGTCTTCGCACAATCCATGCTGTTCGTAATGCTGGCGAGGCAAATAGATACGTCCGCGCGCGGCATCCTCAGCGACATCGCGAAGTATATTCGTCAATTGGAACGCAAGACCACAATCCACTGCAGCCTGGGTCGGTAACGGCGGATTGAACTGCCAGATGTGTACGCAGGCGAGTCCGACGGCTGAAGCAACGAGATAACAGTAGTGCTCCAATTGTTCAAACGTGTCAAAGCGAGTCTTCTGCTGGTCAGCGATCACGCCATCGATGATCTCCAACAGGTATCGCGTTGGAATGTCGTACTGATGCACGGCATCTTGCAATGCAGGAAAAATCTCCTCAGCCCGCTGGTGCAGATCAATCGGCCAGGACTTGGTGTCGCTGCTTAGCCCCTCGGCGAATACAATTCGAGAAGGCAGCGTCTCGCTGATCACATTCAAAGCGGTCGTTTGACGCCACCAATTCAACCACGCTTTTCGCAGCGCAGCGGGTTCGTGACAATCACCAAGATCATCTGTCACACGTGCGAACGCGTACAAGGCACACATCGCATCTCGCTTGTTGCGAGGTAGCAACCAAAACGATCGATAGAAATTGCTTCCACTACGACGCGCAATTCGCCGAACATGTCGGTAGCTGGCGGCAACGGAATGGGGTGATGTCATTGCAGAACGGCTAATTGACTGGCAAGACGGGGTAGGGCAGGGTAATGCGGCGCAGCTCGGGGCGATACAGTGCAGTGCGATACAGTGACGTCCAGTGCATGAGTTTGCTAAATGATACTCGGTTGACCACTCAACCGCCCTAGCCACGCCTTCACCAATAATCCCAGCTGTACTCGTTTACTGACGATGGGCCGCGTCCGCAGAACATCAAAATCTTGTTTCCGTATCGCCTGGGCGACCGCAATTCCACCATGGACAAACAGCTGCACGTCGCGAGCGAACCACGGTGGAACCACCTCGGCTAGAGATAAGCCCCGAAGCAAGCACTGCTCCGCATACTCAGTTTCAACGGCAATGGCTTGCCGCAGCTTGCTCGAGGCGGAATCAGTCCGCAACTCATCCTCACTCACATGGAACCGGTGCATGGTCTCCCGAGGCAAGTAGATGCGGCCAATTGCGAAGTCCCGCTTCACATCTTGCCAAAAATTAACGAGTTGCAACCCGGTACAGATTTGATCCGAGAGCCGCACGTTCTCCGTCGAAAGACATCCGCACAATCGAAGCAAGATTTCGCCCACGGGATTGGCCGAATGGTGACAATAATGGAGCAACTCGGCACGAGTCTCGTAACGAGTTTGAGTTTGGTCCTGCCGGAAAGCGATAAGCAATCGATCAAACGGCTCCTGAGGCAGCTCAAATTGCGTCGCCGTGTGCTTCAAAGCGACAAAAATCTCACTGTGAGGCCGACCGGCAAAGGCCTGATCAAGGAGAGATTGGAAGCGATCAAGCTCCTCGCTGGCGATCTCCGGACTAGGCGATTCGTCAGCCAAATCGTCGGCAGTGCGGCAGAACGCATAGACGTTAAAGAACGGTTGCCGCAACCGTCGTGGCAAGAAAACGGTCGCCACGAGAAAGTTCTCGTAATGGCTTTTTGCGAGCCGCCGACAGAAAATCTCCGCCTGGGCAAGCGAAACGGGGGCATCGGAATGTGCTTCCGAGCGATTGTCCGCTTCAAACCGGTTAGACGAAAGGTTGACCACGCGGTTATTCTACACACAGAGCAAACAACACAGAGCGAAAACAAAACGAATACGCCGGATGTCGCTTGAGGCGAAGGATTTTAACATAATGAAGATTATCTTGGCGGCACCACGAGGCTTCTGTGCCGGCGTGAATATGGCGATCCAATCGCTTGAACTGACTCTGAAGAAATTTGGGCCGCCGGTTTATGTGTACCACGAGATCGTCCATAACCAATACGTCGTTAACACGTTTCGTGAACAAGGTGCCGTCTTCATCGACTCGATCGACGAGGCGCCTGAAGGCAGCGTGTTGCTGTTTTCAGCACACGGTGTCTCGCCGGAGATACGACAAGCCGCTCGAGCTCGAAATCTCCACGCGCTTGATGCCACGTGCCCGCTTGTAACCAAGGTCCATCTCGAGGCGATTAAGTACGCCAAGGCTGGTTACACGATTATCCTTATCGGCCATGAAGGCCACGACGAGGTGCTCGGCACCATGGGCGAAGCCCCCGAAGCCATCGTGCTTGTCGAAGACGAAAAAGGTGTTGATGCGCTCGAGTTTGCTCCCGGAACCAAGCTCGCGTACCTCACGCAAACGACGCTCAGTGTCGACGATGCCAATCGCGTCATCCGTCGACTTCGTGAGCGTTTCCCCGAGATCAACAGCCCACCGAAGGACGACATTTGTTATGCAACTCAAAATCGCCAAGAAGCCGTGCGATTGCTCAGCCCTGATGTGGACATCGTTTTAGTCCTCGGAAGCCAAAATAGTAGCAACAGCCAACGGTTGCGAGAACTTGCGATTGAGCAAGGCAAACGAGCCTACCTAGTCGATGGCCCTCAAGACCTCGATGCCACTCAATTCCACGATGCGCAATCGGTGCTGATCACCGCTGGCGCAAGCGCCCCTGAATCCGTCGTCCAAGCCACGGTCGACTGGCTTGTTACGAAATTCAACGGCGTCATCGAATCTCAATCGATTCGCGAAGAGAACGTCCACTTCCCGCTCCCCAAGCCCTTGCGTGAGTTTGCTAAATCAGCAGCCGGAATCGAGGCTCTTTAAACTCAGACACACCCGATCCCCGCACGCTTAATACCGATAAATCCGGTAAGCCCGATGTAGAGATGCTAGGAAGCGTGGTTGCTGTTGTTACTCAGTGTCACGTTACTCAGTGTCACGTTACTCAGTGTCACGTTACTCAGTGTCACGTTACTCAGTGTCACGTTACTCAGTGTCACGTTACTCAGTGTCACGTTACTCAGTGTCACGTTACTCAGTGTCACG
>JBGSNA010000045.1:0-30642 GCA_041739875.1 Pirellulaceae bacterium | reverse complement strand
GATCCCAAGTGATAATGGTGTGATCACAGATCCCATCGAAGCCTGGCTCTATTTCTTTCGTCGAGCTTCGGGAATGACGACCGAAGACATCCAGCAACGATTCCGATCATCCGCTTTCAATGAAGCAGCCGAGGTACTCGATATGATTCAACGCACACCACAACAGCGCAATCAGTACGAATTACGTCTCAAGGCGCAGCGTGACGAACGCGCAAGGCTGGAGCAAGCTCGTGCTGAGGGCGAGGCGCGCGGTGAAGCACGCGGTGAAGCGTCTGGTCGAATTAAGACGCTTCGAGAATTACTCGGCGTCGAGCCCACCTCGCTAGACGGATTGCCTTTGGAGCAATTGGTTGCCATGGCAAACGAACTCCAGCGCCAACTTCGTGATCGTGGCGTCTGACCAAGGTTTCTTTCGGAGCGATTCAATTTTTCGCGTTGACGGGTGAAACCTACGTCCGTGTTGAACGTGAGTTCGATTCGCTGCCACGAACTAGAGCCAGAATTCGTTTTCAACATGCCGAAAAAAATGAAAAATCTGCGGGGCGATGCACTGGAAATCTGGACGGCCGGAGTCGATTCGGTGCGTGCCCAACCGCTCGTTGAACGTGAAATACGCGTCGACGGTGACTGGTTGCACATTGGTGAAGCAGCATACCACCGCGATGATTTCGACCGGATTGTGGTCGTGGGGGCCGGTAAAGCGGCGACAGCGATGGCGGTGGGATTCGTTGCTTCGATTGGAAGTTGGCTTCCGATCACCGGATGGATCAATGTTCCCTCTGGGACGGAAAAGCCGATTGAGTGCATTCACGTGCATGTCGCTCGACCAGCCGGTAGTAACGAACCGACCGATGCGGGGATCCAGGGCAGTCGTGCCATGATGAGTCTGATGCAGAGCGCGGGGCCTCGAGACTTGTGTGTCGCTCTGATCTCTGGCGGTGGAAGTGCTTTGTTGCCGCTTCCGACGGCTGGTATCAACCTTGACGATAAACTCGCGGTTACGAGATTTCTCAGTGGTGCTGGTGCGACAATCGAAGAGCTGAATGTCGTGCGGAAGCACCTCAGCGACATCAAAGGCGGCGGTTTACTCGCGGCTTGTCGAGCGCCAGAACTAGTGACGTTGGTGCTTTCCGATGTGCTCGGTGATCCGTTGGATTTGATCGCGTCCGGACCAACCGTCTTGGACTCGAGTAAGCCCGAGGACGCACTCGAGGTGCTCTCGAAGTTTGATCCGTCACAAACGCTTCCGACCAGTATTTATGCATTGCTCGAAAAACAACAACCGCTAAGCAAGGTTCCGCAAGCACAGTCCACAGTGATCGTGCTCGGCAACAACGCTGTGGCCGTGGATTTTGCTGGGATTCGAGCGGAGTCGCTCGGTTACAACCATGTAATGCAAGTCGCCCGCCGATGTGAGGGTACTGCGGAAGAAGTGGGGCGACGTCTTGTCGAAATCACCCTCTCGATGCTTCAAGGAGGCAACAACAATTGTCTGATCACTGGCGGCGAGCCGACCGTTTTACTTGTCGAATCCACGCGGCGCGGTCGCGGTGGTCGTAATCAGCAACTTGTGTTGGCTGCCTACATTCATCTCCTGCAAACAGTTGGTGATGATTGTCTGTGGAGCCGATTCTCGCTGATGTCCGGTGGTACCGATGGAGAAGACGGTCCGACAAACGCTGCAGGCGCGATCCTTGATGCAGCTGTTCACGAGGCTGCAATGAAGCAAGATTTGGACCCGGCGGACTATCTATCGCGAAACGATGCGTATAGCTTTTTCGAGAAGACGGGCGGGCTGGTGATCACAGGTCCAACTGGAACGAACGTTTGTGATGTAAGAGTGGTTACAGTGAATCCGAGTCCGTGACGCCGGAGTAAACTCGTTTTAGTTCAAGTTGTGCGTTGATTTCTGGCAAGTCGATGATGTCGTTTATCGAACGGCACGCTTCTCCTTCCCAATTCTCACCGCGACGTCGATAGACAACGGCGGTCGCTGACGATGCATACTAAACCGCTGCTACCTCGACGCTTTCGCCGATTTGCCACTTAGAGAAGTCGTCTGGATCGCGGTGGACGCGGCGATACACCGTGTCTCGCTCGATCGGATCGCGTCCAGCCTCAACGATCAAATCGCGGATCGAATCGACGGCTAGGCACTGGGGCGTTGTCGCGCCAGCGTCGTGGTAAATCAACTCGTGCCGCACTGTACCATCGATGTCATCAGCACCATACGCGAGGGCTGTTTGCGCAGTGGCGATGCCGAGCATGATCCAATACGCCTTGATGTGTTGCACGTTGTCGAGCATGAGTCGGCTGATCGCGACAGTTCGCAAGTCCATCAGGGCCGACGGTTTCTTGATGTCGGACAGCTTCGTGTTCTCGGGATGGAACGCCAACGGAATGAAGACTTGGAAACCGCCAGTCTCGTCCTGCAGTTCTCTCAGCCGAAGCAAGTGATCGATTCGGTGGAATGCGTTTTCGACGTGTCCGTAAAGCATCGTGCAGTTGGTCTTCAGCCCAATTTCGTGCGCGGTGCGGTGAATTTCGAGCCAGGCATGTGTGTTGGCTTTGTGCTCACAGAGTTGGTCGCGAACTTCGGAGTGGAAAATTTCGGCACCGCCACCGGGCATACTGCCCAAACCCGCGGCGCGTAAGTCTTCGAGCACCCAACGAATGGACTTTTTGGTTTGGAATTCAAACCAATTGATCTCGACGGCGGTCCAGCCCTTCAAGTGAATTTGTGGGTAGTTCTCATGCAGTAAGGAAATGATGTTGCGATACCACTCGTACGGGCGCTGGTGGTGCAACCCGCCGACGATGTGCATCTCCGTGCAACCATTCTCGGTTGCTTCGCGGCCGCGTTCGAGGATTTGTTCGTCGCTCATGGCGTAACCTTTCGGGTCACGCAAGTCGCTTCGGAACGCACAAAAACGGCATCGGTAAACGCACACATTGGTCGGATTTAAGTGCGTGTTGATGTTGTAAAAAGCGACATTGCCGTTTTTCTGTTCACGGACCCAATTCGCAAGTTCACCGACGCTTTGCAGCGGAACGCGGGGATCGTATAGGAAAATCCCATCGTCCAATCGGAGTCGCTCACCCGCTTCGACCTTGTCGCGGATTTCACGAAATCGACTTTGAAGTTCTGGATTCATCGTAGTTGTTTCGAAAAAGGCTCGTTCTCATACGAGAACGTTCGTGGATACATCATCGACCGGCTAACGATTGAACCGTGAATTGGCTTGTTTGGCAACGAGCTTAACGCCACTGATCCCCTCACATCCAGCAGTCCACTGCACCGGCAACGAGCAACAAGACGCTGATGGCTGCATTGGTATTGAAAAACGCGATGTTTACCCGCGTTAGATCGTCTGGGCGCACGAGCCAGTGCTGGATCACGACCAACATCGTGGTGACGATTACGGCAAACGTAAACACCCACCCTAGTCCCGAGATCGTGCCGACGTACACCAGCAAGGCGAGCAACCCGATCATCAGGAGGTGGAACATCGCCGCGATCTTTAACGCACCCGCCACGCCGAATTTCGCTGGGATGCTGTGCAGCCCCACTCGCTTGTCGAACTCGGCGTCCTGGCACGCGTAAATAATGTCAAAGCCCGTGACCCACGCGGCAACGGCAGCCGCCAAGACCAACGGCACAACCAAGTCGCTCGGGAATTGACTGGGGTCAAACCCTCGAATCGCAACCCAAGCGGCCAGCGGTGACAAGCTCAACGCAACGCCGAGCCACACATGTGCTCCGGATGTGACGCGTTTAGCGAGGCTGTACCCAAGCAGAAACAGCAGCACCGGCAGCGAAGACGCCAACGGAATCGTGTTGGGTAAAAACAGTAACGTCGACGCTATAAAGCCGAGGCAAGTCACGCCGGTAAATGTCCACACTCGGCCACGTGACAACCGCCCCGCAGGCAAATGTCGACTTGCCGTGCGAGGGTTTTCGGCATCAAAACGGTGGTCGATCAACCGGTTGAATGCCATCGCGGCGCTGCGAGCAAACACCATGCACAGCAAAATGCCGACTAAGTCCTGCAACCGAACCGTCGGAGGGTCTCCGGACGAAAGCGGCGTTGCAAAAGCGAGCACCGTCGCCAATGCCGCAAACGGTAAAGCGAAAATCGTGTGGCTGAATCGGATCAGCCCGAGCCATTCATTCACGATGCACTCTCGCCCCATCGCTGCATTAGCGAATTATCAATATCGAGTTGGTCAAGAATGCGGCTGACAACAAAATCGACAATCGAATCGAGGGAGTCCACGCCGTGATACCAGCCTGGCATCGCTGGCAATATGACACCCCCAGCCGTTGCAATTCGGTGCATGTTTTCAAGCTGGAGAACGCTCAGCGGCGTCTCTCGAGGAACAAGCACTAGCTTGCGATGTTCCTTTAAATGCACTTCCGCAGCTCGTTGGATGAGGTTGCTTGCCGCCGCTCGAGCGATGCCGCTGAGCGTGCTGCCGCTGCACGGACATATCACCATTGCCGACGTTCGAAACGAGCCGCTCGCGATCGGTGTCATGAAGTCGTCATGTCGGTGATAGTGAACTCGATCGAGCGATACCGTGGGATTAACGGTTGATGTTGATTTGCTCGGTTGGGACCACTTGGGGACAAAGTTCGCCAGTGCCTCGAGGTCGGGATTGCAAAGGTCCATACGCAACCCAAGTTCTTGTGCAATCACCGCCGAGCCACTGGGGCTGATCGACAAGTGAATTTCGAACTGGCTCCGACACAGCACTTGGAGCAATCGCACGGCGTAAACTGCGCCGCTTGCTCCCGTGATTCCCAGTACGATTCGACGTGGTGGTTCACTCATGAGGGATTCTCGACCGGTTTGGTACCTTCATAGAACGTCGCTACACCAAGCGTGAGAGGCGTAAAACGAACATCCATTAATCCCGCAGCACGCATCCGCTGGGCAAGTGCCTCGCCATACGGAAACTCTTTGACCGACTCAGGCAAATACTCGTAGGCGGCTTTATCGTTTCTCGCTAACCATTGGCCGATTCGCGGCAAAATATTTCGAAAGTAAAACCCGTAGAGCTGCTTGAGTAACGGAAGTTCCGGTTGCGAAAATTCGAGCACCACGACCTGTCCGCCTGGGCGACACACACGCGTCATCTCGGACAGCCCAAGATCCGTATCGGTGACATTGCGAAGCCCGAATGCGACGGTGACACACTGGAACGTATTTTTGGCAAACGGCAATTTTTGTGAATCCGCTTCGATGAACTGAATTTTCTCTTTCAGCTCCTCACGCTTGGTTTGTTTGTCTCTCGCGATTTCAAGCATCGCCAAACAGAAATCTGTGGCGACAACAAGACTTGTTGGATACTTTCGACGAGCCTGCTCAGCGATCGCGAGTGCGAGGTCACCGGTGCCTGTGCAGGTATCGAGAATGGGCTCGCCATCGACGAGCCGTAATCGTCGTACCGTCCGCCAACGCCAATATCGATCGATACTGAGCGAGAGCAGGTGGTTCATGGAGTCATAGCGGGGTGCGATTTGACGAAACATTTCACGGACCCGCGTGCCGCTCTTGTCAAGCTCGGCGGATTGGGCTTGTTCCTCGGGTTGCACGGTCGCTCGCATACTGGGCATGTTCTAACAGGGCATTTTCGGGGGATTCGTCGTGATAATTTGGGAGCCAAGGGTCTCGGCGACAACACTCCGTCGCCGTGCAGCGTAACGCGATGAAGTCGGATTGCCGAGTGTGTATAACGTGAGGATGAGGACTTTGCTTTTTGATATCGATGGAACGCTATTGCTCAGCGGCGGTGGCGGTCGGGATGCCATGCGTCGAGCAATCACGCTTGAATTTGGTATCGTTGACCCCTGGGCGGATCTATGTTTCAGCGGGCGAACGGACCGATTTCTGCTCGCACAACTGCTTCTAGGCAACAGTTTGCCGGACACGGATGACACTCGCGAGCAGCTTCGGCGGCGTTATGTTTCGTTATTCCCGCAGTTCGTCCAGGCCGCTGGGGGGCGAGTTTTACCGGGTGTGGTGCAATTGCTGAGTCGGTTAAGCCAAGATGATCGTATCTGTGTCGCGGTAATGACCGGGAATTTGCCGGAAACCGCAACCAGCAAACTCGAACATTTTGGACTATTCGAGTACACCCAGTGGATCGTTGGGGGCGATTTGGACATCGAACGTGACGCAATGGCACGCCGCGCCGCCAACTTCATTCGTAATAGGTATGGCGAAGAAGCCATGGAAGACGTTGTCGTGATTGGTGATACACCGTTTGATGTCCAGTGTGGTCATGCGATCGGAGCTCATGTTGTCGCTGTTTGTACGGGGATGCACAATCGCGACGAGTTAGTGGCTGCATGCCCGGCATGCGGCTTTGTTCCTCAGGCCGTGTGGGATGATTTTTCAGATTGGCAAAGCGCCTTTGAATGGCTGGTGAGCGATGATCCTGCACGTCGACATGGACGCATTTTATGCCGCGATTGAACAACGAGATCGGCCTGAGTTGCGAGGTCGACCCGTCGTTGTCGGTGGCTCGAGCGGTCGCGGCGTGGTTGCCGCAGCCAGCTACGAAGCGCGTCGCTTTGGTATCCACAGTGCGATGCCAGGTCGCCGCGCAGCGCAGCTCTGTCCCGAAGCCGTCTTCGTCAAGGGACGCATCGATCATTACGCCGCCGTTGGACGCCAAGTCCGCGAAATATTCCACCGCTTCACTCCGCTCGTTCAACCTCTCTCCCTGGATGAAGCTTTTCTTGATGTGAGCGGAACTCGAAAGCTGTTTGGTAGTGCGAGAGAAATCGGTGTCTCGATCAAGCAGCTCATCCGCAGCGAACTCGAGCTCACTGCAAGCGTTGGTATTGCCCCGCTAAAGTTCGTCGCAAAAATCGCAAGCGATATCGGCAAGCCAGACGGGCTCGTGGAAGTCACTGCGGAAGGCGTACAAGCATTCCTTGATCCGTTGAGTATTGATCGTGTCTGGGGCGTGGGCCGTGTTGGCGGCGAGCGACTTCGTAAGCTCGGTATCACGCGGATTGAACACTTGCGACAAACCGACTTGGTCCAAATGCAAAAACAATTTGGGCAATGGGGCGAGCATTTGTGGAAACTTGCCAACGGCATGGATGCCCGCCGAGTCGTCCCGGATCACACCGCGAAACAGATCAGCCACGAACGCACGTTCAACGAAGACCTCACCGATTCGGACATGCTCGGAGCCGTCGTCAGCTATCTCAGCGAACAAGTCGGCACGAGGCTCCGTCACAGCGGCCGCGAAACTCGAGCGGTTACTTTGAAATATCGCCGAGAAGACTTCCAAACCTTCAACCGCTCCAAAACATTAGCGTGTCCGACATCGTCCACATCCGAGCTGCTCACCGTCGCGATGCAATTGCTCAACGAAATGCGAGCCTCGCAACCAAGACCCGTTCGCTTGATTGGTGTCTCGGCCGGCTCGCTCACTCAGCGTAACGCGCCCAAGCAAATGAATTTATTCGACCTCGCACCCCACGAGAGTGAGAATCGCATCCTCGACCAAACCATCGATAAGCTCCGAGCCAAGATCGGTGACAATGCCGTCTACCGAGCCAGCAGCCATGCTTATATGGACCGCAAACCCAAGTCGTAGCCCAAACACGAGTTCAAGTAGTTTCACTGCTTCGGCTTCTTCGCGGACGTGGTGCCCTCAAAGCTTTCCCACCGATGCTTTTGGGGCCAATTTCGGATACATTGGCGTGCTTGTTTTTATTGATCTTGTTCCAGTTTCGAGCTGCCCCTGCTATGGCTATTCATCAATACGTCGAACGTCTTGTTTGTCTTTTGGATCCCGACGCGAACCAGATTCTGAATATGTCGACCCAACAGGCGACTGAGGCGGTGGGCAGCGGATCTGTCGAACGTGTCCGCGCGATCGAAGGACACTTCGCTTTGCTGCATAAAGACGGCCAGATGGTGCGGATGGCTCGCTCGCTTGGTCGTCCGATGCGCTACTTCTTGGCCAAGCGAACGGAAGGTCCGTGCTTGGTTGTCGCTGAGCGTATCGACGAGATCTACGAGTTCCTCAAAAGTGAAGGTCTCGATGGCCAGTTCCATCCGTCGTACACACGCATGGTGCCGGCACATCATGTGGTTGAGTTGCGTCTGATCGGTTGCCCAGATCCCAATCCTGTCAATCGACGTTTCTTTTCGCCCACTCGAAATCGCTTACCAGCCGATCTCGACCAAATTGGTCAGGCCTACATCGGCCAACTTGCGGTCGAATGCGATCGATGGTTGTCGCACTATGACGTGGCGGAGCCCATTGGTGTGATGTTCTCTGGCGGCATCGACAGCGGTGCCTTGTTCTTGACGATGTATCACCAATTACTCGCTCGCGGTGAGTCACCATCGCGACTCAAAGCGTTCACATTGAACGTCCAACGCAATGGCGACGATGCGACTCAGGCTCGCGATTTCTTGAAGCAACTTGACTTGGAGTTGTTCCTTGAGGTCATCGACGTTCCGGCCAGCGCTGTCGACTATCGCAAAGCCATCGAAACGATCGAAGACTACAAACCGCTCGATGTCCAAGCCGCGGCAATGGGCTACGCACTTTGCGAGGGAATTCGCCAGCGTTATCCGCAGTGGAAGCTGCTGGTCGATGGCGATGGCGGCGACGAAAACTTAAAAGACTATCCCATCGAAGAGAATCCTGAGCTAACGATTCGCAGCGTGCTCAATAACGTGATGCTGTATCAAGAAGGCTGGGGCGTCGACGCGGTGAAGCACTCGCAAACATACTCCGGTGGTCAAAGCCGTGGACACATCCGCTCCTGGGCACCTGCTCGTAAGTTCGGCTTTGTCGGTTTCAGCCCCTTTGCACTTCCGAATGTGATCGAAGTCGCCGAAGGCATTCCGTTCATCGAAATAACCGATTGGGATCATGATCGCTTGTACGAACTCAAAGGAAACGTCGTCCGTCGCGGAGTTCGATTGGTCACGGGCCTTGAGATGCCAGTGTTCCCGAAGCGACGATTTCAGCAAGGAGCCGTTGCGGAAGCCGATTTTGACCGGCTTTTCCCTGAGCAACCCTCCGCGTACCGCGATGCGTTCAACCAGATTTATGCGTGACACAGAGTTGGCCATCGCGAGCGATCAGATCGTTGCTCAACGCCCTGTTCGTAATACGGTTGATCCAACACGCCCCTACGCCTGGCTCAGCGAATTGGAATGCAACGCGAGTCACGAAATCGTCAACATCGCCACCGTGTTTCTCACTAACCGCGAGTGCCCGTTTCGATGTTTGATGTGCGATCTTTGGAAAAACACGCTAACTCACTCCGTCGCGTCGGGTGATATTCCTACCCAGATTCGATTCGCATTGGAGCAACTTCAATCGACATCGACGGTCCAACGACTTCGCGAGATCAAGCTCTACAACAGCGGCAATTTTTTTGACGCCCAGGCGATTCCCGTGTCGGATTATGCTGACATCGCTGATCTAGTCCGTGGCTTCGATTCAGTGATCGTGGAGAATCACCCCAAGCTATGCGGTGATCTTTGTTTGCGTTTTCGCGATCTGGTTGCGCCAGCACAATTGGAAGTCGCTCTCGGTTTGGAGACTTGTCATCCTGAGTCTTTGAAGCGGCTGAATAAGTCGATGACCCTCAAGCACTTTGATGCCGCAGTCGAGTTCTTGCACCGCGAAGGAATTCGCACACGAGTGTTTTTGCTGCATGGGCTGCCGTACTTGAGTGCCGACGAGTCGACGCAGTGGACGTGGCGCTCGATTGAGTACGCGATGGATCGAGCCGTCAATGCGTGTAGTATCATCGCAACACGCACGGGTAACGGTGTGATGGACGAGTTGCTCGCACAACGTCAGTTCACAGCGCCGACCGGAGAGTCACTCGAGCATGTGCAGGAATTTGGAATCGGGAAACAGCTCAGCCGAGTGTTTGTGGACTTGTGGGAAGTCGACCGGTTCTTTCATTGCAACGACTGCCAGACGGCTCGCATTGATCGAATGCGAACAATGAATCTCGAGCAGCAATTGCTGCCACGAATCCAATGCAATTGTTCGCCGAGTCACACACTGGAAACGCGGAGACCTTCATGACGGCGCCGTTTGATGTTGTTGTCCTCGGATCGGGATTCGCGGGGAGTTTGCTGGGTGCGATCCTTGCAAGTTGTGGGCGAAGCGTGGCTGTGATCGATCGCGGAACGCACCCGAGGTTCACGATTGGCGAGTCATCCACGCCCACCGCGGATCTGTTGCTGAGCAAGTTAACTCGGCAATACGGCTTGGCGGAGCTTGAACCGCTTGTCACGTTCGGCTCGTGGAGACGTCATTATCCCGACGTGAATTGTGGCTGCAAACGCGGTTTCAGCTACTTGTGGCACGGCGACCATGAGGGCTTTCAAGCGACTCGCGATCATGCGTGCGAACTGCTTGTTGCCGCGACCGCGACGCGAGATCAGGCCGACACCCAGTGGTACCGTCCGGACGTGGATGCCTTGTTCGCCCGCGTGGCCAACGAGCGTGGCGTGACGTTCTTGGATCGTGCGAACGTCAGCAAGATCACGCATGAAGGAAACAGTGATTGGCGTATTGAAATGGATCGTGATGATCGCAGGGAGGATGTGCGAGCCCGATTTGTCGTCGACGCGAGCGGCCCGAGCGGTCTGCTTCTGAAGACAATGGGCGTACGCGACATAACTCCGTCTTTGAAAACAAAGACTCAATCCATTTACAGTCACTTTCGCGATGTGCCGAAAGTCGAATCCTGGCTTGTTGATTCAGGTGCTCTGGTTGGTGACTATCCGTATGAAATCGATGATTCCGCTGTGCATCATTTGTTTCGAGATGGATGGTTGTGGCGGTTGACCTTCGAAAACGGAACGACAAGTCTCGGGTTTGTGACGAATCTCAATCGTGATCGAGGTCCCACGGATTGGGAATCGGTGCTCGATCGACATCCTGTGTTGAAGTCGGTGCTCGGACCAGCCAGCATTGCAGACGTGCCAGGTCGTGTGTTCGCGACACCAAGGCTGCAACGACTGGCATCGTCGGGTGCTGGAGCGGATTGGGCCGCCCTGCCCTTTACCGTTGGCTTTATCGATCCGCTTCACAGTACCGGGATCGCACATTCACTCAGCGGCGTTGATCGCTTGTGCGAGATTCTGCTCAACGATGATGATGCTTGGCGAGCCTCTCGACTGCATCATTACTCCGCCAGCGTCGTTAACGAATTGAAGCACGTCGATCGGATGGTCGCCGGCTGTTATGAGGGGCTCCGAGACTTTCGGCTCTTCCATGCCTGGACGATGGTTTACTTTGCTTCCGCGACAACAAGCGAAATGCGGTGGCTCGAGTTTTTCAAAAAGTCGTCCGCGAGCTCGAGCCCTCCTGGATTCCTGTGCGCCGACGATGTTGAGTTCGTGAGAGTCGTGGAACACTTATCGCGTCAACTTGAAGAAGCAAATCAGCACGCGACGCTCGACGGCCAGCGGGTCGAGCAATGGATTGATGAAGTCCGACAATCGCTCGAGCCGTTCAATCATGTCGGGCTGTTTCGACCGCAGTCGCACAACCTGTATCACCAAACTGCCGTGGTTTAGGGCATCTGCGCGACACGAAACGGCAAAACGGCTCGCCCGTTCCACGTGTCCACCATGGGATGCTAAAATCGTTGATCCCTTCCACGACTCATATTTACTTTTTGGCTGATTTCATGACGAATTTAGTTCGCGATTGCTCCCGTCGCCTGGGCGAAACCTGTTGGCTTTCGAGCGGACTGCTGGTGCTGGCAATTGTTCTTGGTGGAACTGTCCCCGCTCGAGCGGCGGACGACGAAGTGAAGGAAGAGGCGAAAAAGGATACGCCCCAGTATCCGATTAACGTCGCAATGGATGGCAACACGGCTTACGTTGTCGACTTGGACTTGCCGGGCGTTTGGAAGGTCGTCGATGGGAAGCGTGAGCTGTATATCCGTGGCACCAACCTGCTCCGCAAACCGCTCAATCGCGTGCGATGTATCGCATTGCATCCAGAGGGTGGGATTTTGTTGGGAGACTCAGCGACTCGCGAGGTGTATCACGTGGCCGAGGCAAACGCCGAGGCCAAGCCGCTCGCGAACGCGCACATCGGAATCGCGATGGCCATTGCCGTCTCACCAGATAAGAAAACAATTTATGTCGGGGACGCGGAGAAGCGTTCGGTATTGAGCATGCCGATCGGCGGCGGTGATCCCGAACTCGTTGTGCGAGTCAACGCACGGGGGTTGGCGTTCGATGGTGACGGCAAGTTGTGGGCGGTGACGCCAGACGCCGAGGCGATTCACAAGATTGATGTCGAAGCCAAAACAAGCGAAGCCGTCGTTGTTGGACGTCCCTACCAGTATCCCAACGGGCTCGTGTGGGCTGGCGATCATGGTTACGTCACGGACGGTTACGGCAAGTCAATTTGGAAGTTCACCACGGACGGTAAAACGGAGTTGTGGCACGAGGGCGAACCGCTTGTTGGCCCAGTCGGCATCGCGATCGACGAAAATTCAATATGGGTCGCTGATCCCAAACAGAAACAACTCTATCAATTCAGTCGTGAGACCAAGCAAGCGACCGGACGTTTGTAATGAGCAATGCAACCAAGGCGATTCTCGCAATCGCTCTTCTCGTGGTGACGGCGGGCGTTTTCTATTCGATGCGGCCACGGGATAATGGTGGGGCATTGCCTGCCACACAGGCGACCCAGGACACGCAAGATCGCCTTGAGCTTGCACGAACGGCGCTGGCCGAGACTGAGAATCTGAACACCGAAGTGGCTGGTCAATCTTGGGCCGAACTCAACGCAATGATGCCTGCGAATCGGTCCATCACGCTGAATCGTGCACTCAATCAAGTCTTGCAAGTCGATTCGTTGACGGAGTCCGCTAATAATTCACTTTTTACTAGCGAACAACGCCAAGCCGCACGATCCAAGTTGCCCGGAGCAATCGATTCTGCTCGCGCGGCAACCAAGGATTACGAGCAAGCCAGTAGCGATAGCGTGACTTCGCTGTGGCTCGCCAGTCGTGTGGATCTTCGCGAAGCCTCGCTGTTGCCAGCGACTATGGGCAAGTCGCTTCGCAAAGAATTGTTCGAACGACTTGCACAGGCCATTGAAGGTGACGTCGGCTCGCAACGAGGCTCGGTTATCTTGGGTGGACCGTTTATTGAAGTCCTCGATGCGATGGAAGACCCGATCAAAGGATTCGCTCCAGACGTCCAAACGAGGGCGGCTCAAACACTCGCGTCGCTCTCGAAACAGCACCCAGAAAACTTGTTTGTCGCACTGCGCACTGCACGAGCGAACATCGCGGCCAAGAAGCCTGAGGCGGCCGATGCCGTGGAACGAACCAAACAGCTCGCCGCAGCGATTGAACCGTCGGTTCGAGCACAAACCCAGCCGATTGGATTAACGCCCGATCAATTGGTCGATAATATCCTGGCCGCGATCAAGGACGGGCAATGGCCGCAAGCCGATAACCAAATGCTATTGTGGTTCAACGTGCTCAATGGGACGGAGTTGGTCAAAACGGACCGTCGTCGCACATCACCGCACCCTTTGGATCGACTCAGCTTCGAAGCGCTTCGCGAACTGTCCAGAGAAGTGTCGCAAGCTCAACCAGTATTGGCTTTGCCGACCGCACTCAGCTTTCAAGCGAATGTGATCGATGATAGGGGTGACACCGCTGTCGCTCTTGCGCTGGACTTTGATTTGGATCTCGACGCGGATGTGATCGCCGTGACGAATCAAGGGGCCGTCACCGTATATCGTGGTGAAACGGGAACGTCATGGTCGGTGAGCGGCACGATCGACCTGCAATCTCCGACGACTGGGATGATCGCCGCCGATTTGTTCATGGTCGATAGCAGCGATTCGCAACGGATCCAGGCAAAGCCAGCCAAGAATGAAGACGGTTCCGCACCCGTTGTGTCGGGAGCACGTCACACATCCCTGGCGTCGCTCGTGGTATTCGGTGACGACGGCGTCAAGCTTGTCGGGGTGGACGGACGCAGCGAAACTGCGGATGACAAACGATTGAACTTGGTGACGACGCCGACGGGGCTCGAAGACGTCAAGCAAGTCAACGCAGCGATCGCCGGTGATCTGGATGGTGATGGAGATTTGGATTTGCTCTTTGCAACCCGCGACCGGGGTCTCCAGACGTTCGTCAATCGCGGCAATCGAACGTTCTTTGAGGCCGGAGCAAGCGAGACGAGTGATCTTGCGAAGCAAACCGGCGTGGTCGCGCTCGCCATCGTGGATTTGGATCGCGACTTGGACTTGGATGTCGTCACGGTGGATGCAAGCACGGGCAAAGTAGGACTTGTCGAGAATCTGCTACACCTTCAATTCCGTTTTCGTGATCTCGATGTGCCGACTGTCAATGGCGCTCAGGATGTTGTGGTCGGCGATTTCGACGGCAACGTATCGTGGGATCTTTTCGTCACCGGCGACTCCGAATCCAAGCTTGTGTACTCGCAAACAGCCGCTGCGGGAGCTTGGACGGCTGAGGAAACGAAGACCGTTCCCGCGGGATCCGGTACGACACTGGTTGCTGATTTGAACAACGACTCTTGGGAAGAAATCCTTGTCGGTGATGGCGCGGCAGTTACGGTGGGACAGATCGTTGGCGCATCCGTTTCCGTTTCGACCAACAAAGTTGACATCGCGTTGGACTCAAAGAGCCTCGCTGCAATCGATTTTGATCTGGATGGCAAGCTCGATGTGCTTTCAATTGCCGACGGTAAGCCGGTTGCGTATTTGAATCAAAGCAACACGACAGGCCATTACGTCGACGTTCGATTCAAAGGTATTGACGACAACAATGCGAACAGCGGCCGAGTCAATCACTACGCCATTGGCAGTGTTGTCGAGTTGCGATTTGGGCCGCACTATCGAGCTCAAACGATTACATCGCCAATGACGCACTTCGGGTTAAACGAATTTTCCCAGGCCGGTTCGATGCGCGTCATCTTCCCCAATGGGCTGACGCAAACGATCCGCGACCCGAAAGTTGACACGCTTGTCGAAGAAGAGCAAACGCTCAAAGGCTCGTGCCCATATCTGTATGCCTGGGACGGTGAAAAGTACGCATTCGTCACCGATTGTTTGTGGGCTGCACCGCTCGGCTTGCAAGTCGCACAGGGTGTGGTTGCGAAAGATCGTCCATGGGAATACTTGAAAGTGGATGGCGACTTTTTGCGTCCCAAGGGCGCTCGGTACGAACTCCGAATTACAGAAGAACTGTGGGAAGTCGCCTACTTCGATCATGTCGCACTCACGGCAGTGGATCACCCGGCGGACGTCCACGTCTGGACAAACGAGAAAGTTGGGCCCGCTGAGATCGCCGAACCAACGATCTTTGCATTTCGAAGCACCGACCTCCACTCGCTTCAGGGCGGTGTAGACACATACGGCAACGATGTCACGACGAAGCTTACAAAAGTCGATCAAGACTTCGTGCAAGGTTTTGATCGCCGAATTTGCCAGGGACTTTGTCCGCCGCATTGGGTCGATATGAACTTTGGCAAGTTGCCGCGAATTGCCGATGATTCCGGCAAAGTCTATCTCGTGATGACCGGTTGGATCTTGCCTACCGATACATCGCTCAATATTCAGATTGACCAAAATCCCGAAGTTCCATCAATCGAATTCCCATCGGTGTGGGTGCCTGATTCGAGCGAAGAGGGTGGCTGGCGAAAAGCGATTCCGTTCATGGGTTTTCCCGGCGGAAAGACCAAGACCATCGTGGTAGATGTCACTGGTGTGATCGATCGCGAAGATGCCCGCCTGCGAGTGCGGACGTCAGCACAAATGTATTGGGATCATGCAGAGCTTGCCGTCCAATCCCAACCGGCAGAGTTCACCATTACAGAATTACCGCTGCTGGATGCGTCGCTGGCTTATCGAGGTTTCTCGAAGCGAGTGAAAGAGTCCACGACGGTTCCCGAGACGTATGATTACTCAATCGTCACAACGGCTCCCAAGTGGCCGCCGCTTCAAGGTCGTCTCACATCGCACGGTGAGGCAATTGAACTCGTTGAAGCATGGGATGACTCCATGGTCGTCATGAGTGGTGGCGATGAATTGCAACTTGCATTCGCTGTTCCAACGAAGGACTTGCCGGCGGGTTGGAAACGTGATTTCGTTTTGCATTGCGTTGGTTGGGACAAGGACGCAGACCTCAATACACTGACGGGCCAAAGCTCAGAGCCGTTGCCGTTTAAGTCCATGTCGACCTATCCTCCGACACTTGAGCAAGCGTCGGAGCTCGATCAAGTCGATAAAATCAATGCCGATCGACTGCAACGCACCCAAAGCTTCCGCGAGTTCTGGGCTCGATAGTCGGCGGCGTTGCAGCCCAGAGCAAACTCGGATGGATTGTAGGCCAGGACCTGTCCTGGCAATTTGCCTGGCCTACGGTTTGCCGATTGATCGTGAATGGGCGATTTTTCACGTGGACGTGCCGGATTCCTCGGCATGTCTTGTCATGTTCGTTGCTAGAATTGGAGGGACGTTTTACCCAAGCTTCCCCAACGAGTCTGAGTTAGTTACTTATGCGATTTCTTTCACGATTGTCCCGCCTTCTTTGCGTCGCCTTGTTCGTCATGCCGGTTTTGTCGACTCATGAGTTGCATGCGCAAGAGGCTGACAGCAAGCCGATCAATGTGTTACTGGTGACCGGCGGTTGCTGTCATGATTACGACTTCCAAACCAAAGCATTACAGCTGGCCGTGAAAGAGCACGGCATCAACGCGAGTTGGACGGTGGTCAACGACGGCGGGAATGGCACCCGAGCCGAGATTGATCTGTACAAGAACGCAAATTGGGCGGATGGCTATGACGTTGTGATTCACAACGAGTGCTTTGCAGACACAACGGATGATGCCTACATCCGCCGAATCACCGATGCGCACCGCAAGGGCACCGGCGCGGTCGTCATCCACTGTGCCATGCACACCTACCGCTCCGCCACGATTGATGATTGGCGAGAACTACTCGGTGTGACCAGTCGTCGGCATGACCACCAAAGCAAGTACCCGATCGAGGTCGTTGCAGGCGACCACCCAATCATGAAAGAGTTTCCGAAAGACCACGTCTCCGCCATGGACGAGCTGTACGTGATTGAAAAGACTTGGCCGAATACCACGGTGCTCGCAACAAGCAAGAGCGAGAAAGACGGTAAGTCCTACCCCGTCTATTGGACCAACCGATTCGACAAGGCACGCGTCTTTGGCACCA
Source organism: Pirellulaceae bacterium (assembly GCA_041739875.1). Lineage (GTDB taxonomy): Bacteria > Planctomycetota > Planctomycetia > Pirellulales > Pirellulaceae > JBBSJZ01. The sequence goes on along the minus strand of JBGSNA010000045.1, from coordinate 13,383 downwards.
CGTACGGTCACTCGAACGACACGTTCCAGGATCCTGTGTTTCTCGGCGCCGTGGCACGAGGCATTCAGTGGGCTGCGGGCCAATAGTGACACCTGCTCGTTAGCAAGTCGGGACAAAGAGAGCTCTCACGGGCTCTCTCCTTCCATCGCGAGAAAGGGTGCTGGCGTAGTTGATTGAGCACAAAATCCGGTATCGGTCGCCCATGAAAGCGGCTCACAAAACCATCAAGAGCAAAACAGCCAAATATTTCCTCAATCAACTTTGTCTAGTTCGTGGCCGCGGAAAGGTGATAGGGGCCAATAAGAAGGCCTTCATTTTTACAAGCACGAAGCGCAAGCGAGTGATGAACGCAGCGTCTATTGCGGCCTGGATGAGATCCGGTTTTCTTGGGTGTTGGTGATCTCGCGTACGACCATGATTGCGAGTACGGCGGCAGCAACACTTAATGTTGTTGAGGCGATGCCAATGGGGATGGTCGCTGGACCAAGACCGTTGGGAAGTCTGTCGGCTCGCGACTCAATCCGTTGGAGAATGTTGGAGACAACCCAGCAAAACCACCATGCGCCAAAGAAGCCTGGAACAACATTGGACGTCCAGTTCTGGGTTCCAGAGAAATCGACTTGATCGCCAAGGCTTGCTTGATAAATCTCCTTCGTTGCCTGATACGGGCGCACAAGATTGAGCAAGGGAATGAACCAATAACCGACTGACCATCCAGGTGTGTATTGAAGCCCGGTCGCCCCTAGCGCACGTGCGTTGGCATTCGACCGATACATCCACACGCAATAAGTGATTACACACGCGAGTAGCGACGGAAGGAGCACCAGGGCGGCGAGACCCATGACGCCGACTAGCGCGAGCCCGAGACCTTCGAATTCAAAGTCACCGGTAGCAAACCCTGGGACCATCAAATTCCCCGCAGTATTGGCTAGCCCAATGACGAGTGACGAAGCGCCTACCGCAGCCAATAGCCCAATAGCCCAATAGCCCAATCACCCAACGAGACAAAACACGCGAAGACTTGAAGGTATAGCCGCTGGTGTCCGGTTCAAACGCGAACTGGGACGTTTGAACGGACGGCGAGTACGGATTGGTTTCCATGTGGGCTCCACAAGATCATGTCGCTCGAAACAAGACGTTAAGAGTTTGAGGATATCGTGCCGATAAGCTGGTTCCTACTACGGGATGAGCCTGTTGTAAGCGGAATTTGGGCGAGCGATTCCCCAGCGTGCTATTGCCCTGTGTGGACTGTCGAGCAAGCCCATTGGTTGGGTATGCATGAAAAAACGCTTAAGCAAACGGTTGCTTAAGCGTTTCTTGTGCAGCGGTTGAAGCCAGTGACCTGGGAATCAAAGCGACTAGGCGACTGGCTTGTCCATGTACTCGGTTTCTCGCTTGATATCGCTGCCGTCGGGAGTGGCGTCGCTATCGATATCGAACCAAGACTCTTCGTACTTGATGTAGCCACCCTTACCATTTCGCGAATTGGTGAGTGCGAGGTTTGCGGTGAGCGCGATCACGGCGTCGCCCATCGCGACGGCTGGATAGCAACGCGGTTGGTTCTCGGGGGCAGGGTTGCGGATGCAATAAGCCCAGTGTTCGATCTCTTCGCGATAACCACGGCTGACTGGACCCGAGTCGGCTGCCTTGGCAATCGGTGATGCGTAATCGCCGCTGGCACTGGTGTCGAGTGCGTAGCCGCCCGCTTTCTTTGTCACGCCAACTTTGCTGCTGGTGTCACTGTCTTTGTAAAGCAGCACGTCGGTTTCGCTATCAAGAACCAGCGTTCCCTTGCTTCCCATGACGACTTCGCCCCAACCGCCGAAGCCGTTGCCATTGATCGAGGAGTACGTCGCGACGACTTTCTTGTTCGGATCTGTTTCGTAGCCTGGGACGGCTCCATTGGGATAGTTTTCGACGCGGTCGTAGTAACCGACGTCGAATGTCTCGGCGTACTCTGGGCCGGGGAACTCGAACATGCAGTACACGTGGTCTTCGACTTCGCGGTCCATCGGCATGATGTGTCGACCGCCAACCGCATGCACGCTCAGCGGATGAACTTTTTTACCGTCGTTACGAAGCGAGGAAAGGAAGATGCTGATGGCGTCCAGTTGATGGCTTCCGAGTTCCGCCATCAGTCCAGCGCCTGTGCGATCGAATAATCGCCAGCGGTGGAATTCTTCCATCGCACTGAAGACACGATCACCAGCGGAGAAATCTTGGTAGCCGAACTTCTTGGGGTCGACGTTCTTGTCGGAATCCCAAGCTTGCCATTGGGCAATTTCCATCTTCAAGCGGGCTGCTTCTTTGGGATCGGGTGTTTCAGCCAATTGCTTTTGACGGAATTCGATGTCCTTTGCGATACGATCGAACATCTTGCCGTTAGCCATTTTTTCACCGCCGGGAATCGGCATCGACCAGCTGTCTGCGCCGGGCAAGTTTCCACGGTGCCATTGAGCACGGATGTGATGCAATTGGCCGAGCAAGCCCCAGCGAATCAGGTTCACGGCGTTGTCGTACTTGACGTTGTAGTGACGTTGGTGCCCGGTTGCGAGATGCAGTGGGTTACCGCCTTGGTCTTTGCCAGCCGCCGCAAGTCGCGACATCACTTTACACTGGGCAACGTTGTGAGCCATCAACTTCTCTGTCAGCACGTGCAAACCACGTTTCATGGCTTGTGCAGCGACTGGGGCGTGCAGCCATAACGGCAATGCGATGATGACGGCCTCGATGTCTGGATCATCCAGGCAAGCCATGATACCACCGTTGTTGGCACCGTAAACTTTGACATTCTTGCGAGCTTCGGCTTCGTTCTTGTAGCCAGCGACATTGATCAAGCCAGGGCGGCGACCGAGCGCGGAGGGGCTGGACCAGTCACCATTGAACGCACGGAATTCGCTGAACGGGCGGACGTCGCAAATCGCTTTGACTTCGACGTATTCCGGGTTGCAGCCGCCGATCAAGACATTGCCTTCATCGCCCGTACCAATCACGGCAATGCGGACGGGGTCATTGAGTTTGCCATAACCAAAATAGGCGGCGCCCAAACCGGCACCGCTGACGGCTCCGGTCGCAACGATTCCTCGAAGAAAGTCGCGGCGATTGATGTCGTAGTAGCTGCCAACGGCAGAGTAGTAATTGCTTTCGCCAACGTCGCGTTGATCTTTGGAGAGCTTATCAACCATCGTTTACTCCTTGTCCAACTTAATTGTCAGACCTAGTTATTCGGTCGGATATGAATGGGGTGTCGCTGCGGGAGCGAATTTAGACGGGTTACAGGTGAACTGGCACGGTCGGCACAAAGTCATCGAGGACTCAGTGCATGGTTTTTACGAACGATCAAGTGCAGGAAAAAATCGAGCCCAGCGAACCGGCCCGCGCCCGTACCAGCTAGTACGAGACAAGCCATGCATTCGATCAACTGGTACATCGTCGACGATGGGCCTGTCGTCGGCGGGTATTGACTCAGAAATACTGAACCGAGAAAACCGGCAGCGGCCAACGCCGCGACTGGCGTAAACAGCCCCAAAAGCAAGCAAATTCCGATCGCCATATCAAAGTAAGGGACGATGCTGTTGATGATCTGTGTGTCCATCCGTTCGAGCTGGGGTTGCCCGAGCGGGATCTGGCCAAACTCGGATTGCTCGGGAGTCAGGATCGCGTTTTGGGCGGTCTCGTAGTTGGCCCAAATTTGGTCGATTTGAGCGAGGACAGGCGTCAGCTTCTGGGTCCATTCGCGACGAATCGTGTCCCGTTGACCTCCGAGGCTCGAAACCTTGTCACGCATGGGATCGTTGTCGAGTTTCGCGATCCGGTCGCGGCCGAGTTGGTATTCCTCGAGGTCTCCGGCGTTTTCCTCGATGACCCAATCGTATTGCGAGACGGCTGCGGCGTAATTGATTTGGGCCTGGAGCTTTTGGTCGTTATCGAAGCCGTAATGCTCACCGATTTCGTCGCGATACATCGCCCACCAGATCTGCGTTTCTTCTTTGTTGAGACGCATTTCGCCGTCGTGATCCCAGACGAGTTGACGATAATGCTCGGCAAACGGGCCACGTGCGTTGGCAAAGAATGGCGAAGCGTCCCATTTGCCGTCACGGTACTTGTCGATGCCTTCACTATAGAAATGCCACCCAACGGTGAGCCTGAGCAGGACCAGCATCACGACTCCGACCCAGCCCAAAATACGCGGCGAGAGCCCGTAACCGACTAGGAGCCGTAGCGGAAAAGTCAACAATTTAAGCACGAAAGCGAGGCTCCAAACTACAGGCGACCGGTATTCATCATCCGGCGAAATTAAGATCTGTCAGACGCCATTACCAACGCAACCCGATATTGAAGCGTTGAAAAGGCCGGCTAAAGCTGTGGTGCCAAAGGCACGGGCGTCAACCTCGACGGTCCGCCTCCGCACCGGTGGGTCACGCATTATGGCAGCTCGAGCAGCAAACGCCAAGCAGTTTCGTCCACCAAAGTTTCGCGGTAACCTGCCTAGGGAACGAAACCTCGTCGAAATTACGGATGATCCATGATTGACACTGCCCCAACGACCGATCCGCGTCCTTTTGTCCACCTGCACTGTCACAGCCATTATTCGTTGCTGGACGGAGCGGGCGACATAGGGAAACTGGTCAAACGATGTGCCGAACACGGGATGAATTCACTGGCACTGACCGACCACGGGAATTTGCACGGAGCCTTGGAATTCTATCGCAAGGCCAAGGACGCTTCGATCAATCCGATTATCGGCTACGAAGCCTACATCGCTCCGGGCAGCCGTTTCGACAAGGGCAACGCCGGTAGCAGCAAGGAGGCTTCGTACCACCTGACTCTGCTCGCGCAAAACCGCACTGGATTTAAGAATCTTGTCAAACTCGCCAGCAGTGCATCGCTCGAAGGCTTTTACTTCAAGCCGCGGATCGACAAGGAGATCCTCGAAGCACACTCCGAAGGCATCATCTGTCTTTCCGGGTGCGTGAGCAGCGAGTTTAGCCGCGCAATCCTCAAGGGTATTGATACCGAGGAAGCCGAAAAGGAAGCTCGTGACGTCGCCGGTTGGTTCCACAATGTGTTCGGCGAACGATACTTCATCGAGATCATGAACAACGGCGTCGAGATCCAGCGGATGCAACTCGAAGGGGCTGTCGAGATTGCCAAACGCATGGGGATCCCGCTCGTTGCGACGAGTGACTGTCACTATGTCAATCAAGACGATTCTGAAGCACAGGACATCATGCTGTGCATCAATACCGGGCGCTTTCGCACCGACACCTCGCGGATGAAGATGGAGAACGACCAGTTCTTTCTTCGCAGCCCCGATCAAATGTACGATCGTTTCATCGGCCTGGAGGACGCGTGCGCCCGTAGCCAAGAAATTGCCAACACAGTCGATATCGACCTACAGCTCGGTAAGTATTACTTCCCCAACTTTGAATGTCCGGACGAGCAGACTCCGCTGGATTATCTTCGGGCGCTTTGCATCAAGGGATTGAAGGAACGCTATGACGACGATCCCGAGCGAATTGTCGATGGTGAGTTGAGCGAAGAAGTGACGGCGAGGTTGGATCGCGAACTCGACGTGATCGAAAAGCTCGGCTACCCAACCTACTTTCTCATCGTGTGGGACTTCGTCAATCACGCCCGCAGCGTTGGCATCTCCGCGACAGCTCGGGGAAGCGGCGTCGGGGCAATCGTGTGTTACGCGCTTTACCTTTCTCACGTATGTCCGCTGCGATATGACTTGCTGTTCGAACGATTCTTGGACGAGAGTCGAACGGAGCCGCCAGATATCGATATCGACTTCGAAAAAGAACGCCGAATAGAAGTCATCGATTACGTCAAGCAAAAGTACGGCAATGAAATGGTTTGCCAAATCGGTACGTTTGGAACTCTCGCTGCTCGTGCCGCGATCAAGGACGTTGGCCGCGCCCTCGGTGTGCCGCTAGGCCGCGTGAACCAAGTCACCGAAATGGTGCCTGACGAACTCAAAATCACGATCAAGAAAGCTCTCGAAAAGAGCGCCGACTTGAAGATGGCTTACGACGGTGACCCTGAGATTCGCGAGTTGCTTGACCTGGCAATGAAGATCGAAGGTCTGGCTCGCAACATCGGTACTCACGCGGCGGCAGTCGTGATCGCGGACAAACCGCTGAGCGAGTATGTGCCGTTAACCCGTGTGCCGGGGAAGCAGGACGTCATTACCCAGTGGGCGATGGCGGACGTTGAAGCGTCGGGTTTGTTGAAAATGGACTTCTTGGGTCTTCGCAACCTGACCATCCTCAGCCGCACAGTGAAGTTGATCGAGCAGACGACGGGCAAGGTGGTGGATCCGCTGAAGTTTCCGCTCGACGACAAAGCGAGTTACGCACTTCTCCAGCGTGGGGAAACGAAGGGCGTTTTCCAGCTTGAATCTGGCGGCATCCGCGATTTGCTCTGTCGCATGAAACCCGATTGTTTCAACGACATCATCGCCACCGCCGCGCTCTATCGTCCTGGGCCGCTCGAAGGCGGGATGGTCGACGATTACGTCAACATCAAGCACGGACGCCAGCAACCGGAGTACAAGCACGCGGTACTCAAGGAAGTTCTGGAAGAGACCAACTCGATCATGGTCTATCAAGAACAGGTCATGCGGATTCTTAATCGCCTTGGAAAGATCCCGCTCGCGAACGCGTACACGTGCATCAAAGCGATTAGTAAAAAGAAAGAGTCGCTGATTAACGCGAACCACGACGCCTTCATTGTGGGTGCCGTCGAAAACGGACTTGCGGAGAAAGACGCCGACGACATTTGGAACTTGATCGTTAAGTTCGCTGGATATGGCTTCAATAAATCACACAGTACAGCGTATGCATTGGTCGCATTCCAAACGGCGTATTTAAAGGCTCACTATCCAGTCGAATTCATGGCGGCCCTGCTCTCGAGCGATATCTCCGGCCGAAACTTCAAACGCAAGGACGCGCTTGTCGAGCACATGGAGGACTGTGACCGGATGAACATCGAAGTCGCGCCGCCAAACGTCAACAAAAGTGGTTCGGATTTCACCGTCGGCGACGGCAAAATCTATTTTGCACTCTCGGCAATCAAGGGGTGTGGTGGCGCCACGGGCGTTTCGATTGAAGAAGAACGCAAGAAGAACGGTCCCTACAAAGACATCTACGATTTCTGTGAGCGAGTGGACCAATCGGCGTGTAGCAAGAGCGCGATTGAAACGCTGATTAAAGCGGGTGCAATGGACATTTTTGGTGCTCGTCGCAGCCAACTTGTGGCAGCGATTGAACGTGCCGTCCAAGCCGGTGCCGCCATCCAAGCCGACAAAAAGAGCGGCCAAGCAAGTTTGTTTGGTGCGTTTGACGATGACGACGAGCCAGCGGCGACCGCGAAAGCTGCGACTCCGCTTCCCGACCTCCCCGAATGGCCCGAACGTGAGAAGCTAATCGCGGAAAAAGAAGTCCTCGGATTCTATCTCGACAGTCACCCGCTAGCCGAGTTTGAAAAGAAACTTGCCGCGTTCCGCACGCACACCACCGACAAACTCGCTGATGTCAAGGATCGTACCGAAGTGATCCTCGGAGGCATGATCAGCTCCATCAAGATTGCACACACCAAGAATCCCAAAGCTGGCGCGCCAAGCAAATACGCGAACTTTGACTTGGAAGACATGCAGGGCATGGTGCGTTGCATTTTGTGGCCAAAAGGGTTCGCCACTCAGGGCGCCGCTGTTGTGCCCGATGGTGTGGTCATCGCACGCGGTAAAGCCGATAAACGTGGCGGGGGTGACGAAGTGAACTTGATCATCGACGAGTTGATTCCGCTGGAAGAACTCGACAGCCGCTACACCCGAGGCATCCGTATTCGCATCGACGAAAAAGAACATTCGCCCGCGACTCTCTCGCGAGTGCGTGAAATTTTACGAGGTTATCCCGGTGGACAAGAATTGCTCTTCACACTGTGCATGACCGAAGGTGAAGTCCTCACGCTCAAAAGCGATAAATATCGAGTCGAAGTGACCCCGGAAATGCGCAGCCGGATCGACGATCTGCTTGGCACCGGCAACTACAAAATCATGATGACCCGACCACGCAATTAGCGATGCATCTTGATCCTTGCGTGCGCATGCTCAATCCCGATCCCGGTAGCTTACACATCCGCAGTTGCTAAATAACGCATTGAGAAGTCCGTTTGCCGGACGCTTCAGTGGATATAGCCGCGTGGAGTGACTCGAATGAGTTTGTCTTTTTCGCGACTCCACAAGCCAGTGCGGTTCGTGATTGTGCCGATTTGAGTCAGCGACTTGCCCAGCTCGCTGGCGAGTAGTGTCTCCGTTTCTTGGCTGCCAAGGGTGAGGATGAGTTCAAAGTCTTCTCCGTCAGCCCAAGCGTGCTCAAGCGGAGTTTCGCCGGTGGTTTCACTGCGACGAGTGGCATCGACATGAATCGGAATGCTGGACATGTCAATTTCCGCGCCAACGCGACTGGACGCACAAAGCCGATCCAAATCGAGTGAGAGTCCGTCGCTGATATCGATTGCTGAGTGCACGTTGAAACGCTCGCGGAGTGGTGCGACGAGGTCCAATCGTGGAGTTGGTCGCATGTGCCGTCCGAGCAGGCTGCCGCCGATTGGGCCTGTGACGAGAATGGCGTCGCCAGCTTGAGCACCGCTGCGCAACCAAGCGTCGCCCGCAGGCACTTCGCCGAGCAAGGTGATGCTGATTGCAAGCGGCCCATCATACGTCGTGATATCACCCCCAGCGATGGCGACTTGGTATTGCTGGGCCGCTTCGAGGATGCCTTCGTAGACTCCACCGGCGATGCGAGTCGCATTTTCTTTGGGCAGCGTCAGCGTCACAAGCGCCGATGTTGGCACGGCACCCATGGCCGCGATGTCGCTCAAGTTGATCGCCATGGCCTTGTAGCCAACGTCTGCCAATGCGTGCTCGCCCGAAGCAAAATCAACTCCGTCCACGATCTGATCCGTACATGCGATCAATGAACCACGAGGCGACTGGATGACGGCAGCATCGTCGCCGATCCCAACTTTGACTTGCGGCAACCCACGACATCGTCCACGCAAATAGGCAAGAAAAGACTGTTCCATTAGGACTGGCGGGGCTCGCGTAGGGGCAAATACGTTCCGGTAATCAACTCAATCGAGCCAGAATACCGAGGTCTGCGCTATCTGCCGAGACGTCCAGTCTGCCGAGACGCCCAGTCTGCCGAGACGCCCAGTCTGATGAGACGGTCAATCTGCCGAGACCCCCCAATCCGTTGACGGTGCGAGATCATGAGCGGCTCGGCTCATCCACAACGCTCCTTTTGGAAATCGCTATGATGGGGCACGGCCCAGCGATTTTATTCTCAACAAGACCGTCACACTCGTATTTTTGATGCAAGAATCGATCCAGTCCGTCACCCAGGAGAGCTTCCAGTGGGCCACTCAGTTGCCTTGGTTGCTGCTGGCTGTCTTGTCGATACCGCTTGTTGCTCTCGCGTTTTCGCGAAAAGTGTATCCGACGTTGGGTTGGATGGGTTTGATTGGGTTGTCGCTTGTGCTCTCGATTGTGGCGGTCGCGGTACCGGGAGCAGCCATTGTTGTGATGGTTGTGGACGGATTGATCGTGATCGTAACCGCTATCGATTGCTTGCTGCTGTTGCTAACGACGTCTCAAGGCATCAGTGGATCGCGCCAGCTTCCTCAAACAGTTTCGCTCGGTCAAAAGTTCGCAAGCGAAGTTACCATCGTCAACCGAACCGGCTTGACGCTTCGTGGCGCCGTGCGCGACGACTTGCCAGCGACCTTTGTTGCCTCGCCCAGTGAGCATCGATTGCGGCTTCCCGCTATGGGCCAGATGACGGCGCGTCGCGAAGTCACTGCGAAACGTCGCGGGGCGTTCAACTTTGAGTCGATCTTCTTGCGTATTTACAGCCCGCTTGGATTGTGGACGCGGCACATCGAGGTGCCTGTCGCGAATCGGTTGAAAGTGTTTCCAGATATGAAGCAACTTTCGGACTACGCGCTTCTCGCCAGAACGAATCGGTTGAGTCTGATCGGTGTCCGACAAACACGACGCATTGGTCAAGACAGCGACTTTGAGCGGTTGCGAGATTACAGCCGCGATGACAACTATCGACATATTGATTGGCGAAGCACCGCTCGTCGACGCAAGTTGACGGTGCGGCAATTTCAAACCGACCAAAGCCAACGCGTCATCTTCTTGCTCGACTGTGGTCGCATGATGACCAGCGAACGTGACGGATATTCGCTGTTCGATCACTCGCTCAACGCCGCCTTGATGATGGCCTACGTCGCTCTCGTGCAAGGCGACTCCGTCGGGATGCTTTGTTTTTCTGATACGATCCACACCTACATTCCGCCGCGGGGCGGATCAAGCCAGATGAACCGGCTGATCCAGGCTGGATTTGACCAATTTCCGAGACTGGTTGAGTCACGTTACGATCAAGCCTTTTTGTATCTGTCGACGCATTGCAAGCGACGTTCGCTTGTTGTGTTGACGACGAACATTATCGACGAAGTCAACGCGGCTGTGGTGGTCGACTACTTGAGCAATCTGTCGGGGCACCACTTGCCGCTGGGCGTGCTGCTGCGTGATCGAGAAATGTTTGACGCTGCCGATCACCCCGAAGGCGGGCCGATGCAGATGTATCGCGCTGCCGCCGCAGCCGACATCTTGCTTTGGCGTGAGCAAGTGCTCAAGGATCTTCGTCACCGAGGCGTGCTCGTCGTGGATGCTTTTCCCGACGAGTTAACCGCACCGCTTGTAAATCGCTACTTGGATATCAAAGCCAAGCACTTGCTTTGATGTCGTCTGGTTAGCTCGAGTGCTTGCGATTCAAAATGCTCATCGCGGCACCACGCCCGGGAATGCCACTCACCGCACCGCCTCGCGCCGCCGATGAGCCCGCTCGATAGATTCGCGAGTGATGTGTCTCCACACCCCAGCGACCGACCTCGTGCTCGTTGTCAGTGAAAAACCAGCTCAAACTGTTGTGGAAGATATTGCCGAGATCCAGGCCTACTTCGCGTTCGAGATCCTGGGGCGTCTTGACCTCGATGCATGGATTGCCCTCGCGATCGTGTGCGACACAGTCCATGAAGGGTTCCGCACAGATTCGATCCAGTCCAGCGAGATACGCCTTGAGTACTTCCGCTTTTCGTTTGTCGTGCTCGTCGTTGTCAAATAATCGATACGGCATATCCAGCCCGAACAATGTCAACGTGTGGAAACCCGCTTCACGCAACTGGGGTGAGAGGATCGAATCATCGGTTAGCGTATGACAATAGGATTCCGCCGGAGTCGGCGAAGGGACTTCACCGCGCTTTGCCACTTCATAGGACGCGGCCATCTGTTGGTAACCTTCGTCCAGATGCAGAGTCCCAGCGAAAGCGATTTTCGGGTCGATGCCGCTCGCTCGCACGCGAGGAAGTCGCTTCAGCAGCACATTCATCTTCATCACAGAGCCTTCGTCCGTGGCTTGACGTTGCAGCGGTTCGTCCAGCAGTGTTGCCAATGCCTTGGGGCCTGCGTTGACAAGGACATCGGTCGCGTCAACGCAACGTGTCGCTCCATCCAGCGTAAACTCGACTGAATGAGTTCGTGTTCCCAGCCCAATCCGTGTGGCTGTGGCTGACGTGACGAAATGGGTGCCAAGCTGTGCGCATCGATCGACAAGTGAGTTCACTAGCGATCGCATGCCGCCGATCGGTACATGCCATTGACCGGTGCCGCCGCCAATCACGTGGTACAAGAAACAGCGGTTTTGGATTAGCGACTCATCGTGCGGATGCGTGAACACACCAATCTTGCCATCAGTCATCACGAGACCACGCAGCAGGTCATGGTGTATGTATCGTTCGATGAATTCACCAAGCGGTCGCTCGACAATCGAGTCCCACGCTTCTCGTTGCTGGGCCGTCTTGCACTGGGTCAGTAGATCGCTGCGAGAACGCAGTGGCTCAATGAGTGTCGGCCAAGCCAAGGAAGCCATTTCTCCGCACACGCGATAGAAACGCTGCAGGTCGTCCCAGTCGCGTTGCTGGCCAGTCAACGCGAGCACAGATTCTCGCGAGACACTCTCATCAACGTTGGACATCACGAGCCCTTTGTGCATCCCCTCCGCCGTGACATAGGGAGTGAATGACGATACGGACCGCTGGCGCGTCTTGAAATCGAGACGGAGTTCGTTGACGATTTGATCTGGCAATAGCGAGATCAAATACGCATACCGCGACAGCCAAGCATCGTAATCAGGGAAAATCTTTTGCGACGCCGTTGCTCCGCCGATGGAATCGTTTTGCTCAAGCACCAGCACGGTCCGGCTGGCACCGGCCAGGTAAGCCGCTGCGACCAAACCGTTGTGCCCGCTGCCGATAATGACCGCGTCATAGTGCGTGCTAATGGAAACCGGAATTTGTTGCATGTTGGACGTCGTCTTGGGTTGGCTGGAGTTTGCCAGTCGGTTGTGGGCGCTCAAGCGGTGGTTCTGTCATCCATATTATTCGGTCGAACGAGTTCAACCAGCCGACGATTTCTTGGTTATTCTTGAATTGGCAAGTCACCCTTTGATCGACCAGACAGACGCCCATTGGGCGAATCCGTTACGCTATCGAATCAACCACCCAACTCGCTGAAAGTCGAAACGAGATCAATGAATAACGACCAAGAACCATCGGAACTGGACCGCGACCTGCCACCTATCGATCCTGCAGAAATCCGGGCGACCAACGATGTGGATCCAAACCAACTGAAGCACTTTGTCACCACCATCAAGAACGCGGAGCAGCAAGTCGGCGAGCACATTATCAAAGCACTGCAACATGGCGACACCGTTGCCGTCTTGACGACAGTCATGGTCGGTCCTGACGGTGTGCAACGAATTGTGTCCGCTGCACTGGATCCAAAACGCATGGCACAAGTCAATGAGATCCTGCAATCGGCCGCGAAAGAACGCGAGTCACAGGAGCCATGCTTCGGTTTTCACTGTCTCATTAAACCGAAACTTTCTTGACGCGTTTGTGGACTGAATCATCCTAGTTCGTCAAATTTGGCTTTTGGAACATCACCAACAAATGGTCTTTTGCTGAATACCAAGATGGTCGATAGCATTCGGTCGTGCGTTTTTTGGATCGGACAAGATTGCGATAACGGCGAAGCATGGTTTGAGTCATGTAGGGCGCCGCTCGATAGGTGAGATTCATGACGGTCTCGCGACACACTTTGGTAACGCTTGCCCTTGAATGGCTAAGTGTTTCAATCCGTTCGACGGACATTCCCAAAGTGTTCCCCGCAACCCGCGCCCAGTCAGGGTTGATGAACACGGCGAACGCACACTATAGCACGGGAATTCCCAGTACTTTGGCAAGGTAGTC
>JBGSNA010000291.1:0-3284 GCA_041739875.1 Pirellulaceae bacterium | reverse complement strand
CGTTCAACAACGTCGGTCACCGCCCAGCGAGACGTTGAACTCGCAATCAACGCAGCCGATACTGCTTATCGAAACACGTTGGTGCTTGAAACGCAAACAACCAACACCAATACGGCAGCCGCGAACCTTGCGTCCGTCACGTTAGTCGCCAACACCCACCGCGCCTCTGGGCAAGCTGGTAGCCGACCAGCGCTCACAACCGCTGCGTCTTCACTCACTGGTACGCTGGGTATTGCCCAGCGAGTCTATCCCAACATGTCTGGCCAGTCATGGATTTCCGTCGTCGATCAAATCATCGATCGCATGGACGACTGGATCGATGATCGTTACGACCAATCCGTGAAATTCGATTTGGAGTTAGATTCGGACAAGCTGATTCCGGTAGTTGGTCCAACGGCAACTTGGACGCCAATAGCAAATACATTCATTAGTGGCGTGTCTATAGATCAAGCTGAGGTTCCTTCTCGAGACGCAATTCCCCCGGTTGAGGAAGGGCTTTACGAAAACGCGGAAGACACCGAGTCAAGCGGTGACGCAAACGGGACAGTTGCGGAGCGAATCGGACGCGCCATCACTGAAATTGCTCTTCCCGGTTGGGTGAGGGCCGTCGCGAGCGGCATCGGAAGTATACTCTTAGGTGGCGGGCTGGAGTTTCTCGATCGGATCAACACAGTCACTATCCCGGATCACTACTTCAAACGAACAGATTTTCCGTTAATTGTCGAATACTGGACTTCGGCTGATGGAAAATACGGTTATGAACTGATTAAAGATGGTGATGACTATACGATTCGAAGGTCTGTAAAGCACATCGGCCTTGTTGACCGAGTATTCGGCAATACAAACACCAAGGACATTGAGCTTCACATTCAGGGCGACCAAAAAAACCCAGCTATTGCATACCTGCAAGTCTCGAAACGAGATCGTGTTGAAGCGGCGTTCAATAAAATCAGTGAAACAGCAATTGCGGTTCAGCAGTATGCCACGATCGGATTTTTTGTAGGGACGCTGTTTATTCCGGGCCCCGAAGACGTTGTGCTGGGAGCTTTTGCGGCACGCTATGGTATATCGGCGCTACGTACAGCCGATGGTTTCATTGAATTTAGAAAAGACCAACGCGTACTCACCGGCAGTGAAGCCGACGACGCGATGAAACGCCTTCAGGAAGTCGGTGAGAGTTACGCCCCAGTTAAGGGAGGCGCAAACTTCCTTGACCCGAAGGAACGTGCAATTGCTGAGTATCTTGAGAAACTGGGCATGTCGGTCCAAAAGAACCCTCTTGAAGGAGTTGCTGGTGCAGGGCCGCAGGGAGATGCGCTGGTAAATGGGGTAAAGCATGAGTTCAAGACTCTTGATCCTGGCGCACGAGCTGAAACGATCAGGAATCGTGTCAATCAATCGAAGAAACGTGGCGGGCAGGCGAGGGAGATGGTATTCGACGCTCGCGGAACAGGGCTATCTGCGGACGAAGCACAAAGAGGAACTTATATGGCACTTGGTGCTTACAAAGATAAGATTGACGGTATCACGGTGATTGGAGATGGGTACTTTTTCAGGAGCACTCCGAGGTAGGCACTTATGGATGAATTGAGTCTTTTCGCCACACATCAGGTGGATTGGGATCAACTACTGGATGCGATGTCGTCGCTACTCAAGTCACAGGTTCTCGCTCGAGAAAACGAACGATCAGAGTGGCGGTACCGAGATTTCAGCGTTGTGGCCATACGTGAACCAAAGTACGACGACGACTGCGGCATACCGTTCTCGACGTATTCACACGAGATAAGCGTATTGGATTTGGCTATGAGTCCAGGTAGAGAAAGCGAGTACGTTGCACTCATCCAATCGCTACGGAAACGGTTGGTTGAGGAGTATGGGATCGAAACGGTTGCGGTAAGAAACCTTCAGTCGCTCGTGGATTGATCGTAGGTTCGCCTTGCCCCAAAGGGCGGACTGTCGATGCGAAGAAGTCTGAATTGATCGGCAACTTCAAAAATGCAGGTCGGCGATTGTGCAAGGAAGCCGAGCAAACAAAGGTGTCCGGTACGAATGGCGTTGTCCACGGCTTTTCGACTGGTTTTAAGACTTAGCTTTTTGGTTGACGAGCGATTAAGGTGTCAGGTACCGAATTGGAGAAGTGGGCAAGCACGCTTTCTTTAGGTATCATTAGCTTGGAGGAGTATCTAGGGACAGAGCACTTTTTTGGGGTGCCTGCTGCTAGCTCATCCGATAAAGAACGGGAGCGCTTGGCTGACAAGGCTTCATCGGCATTCGTCAGATGGGGACTTGGGCGAATTGCCATCGCTGGCGGGGAGGCACTGGCGCAGCAGTTAGCCAGCGAAAACAAAGGTTCCAGGAGTCGATTCAACGATCTTCCACATCTAAGATTATCGCGGTAGGAACGGCCATTGCTGGCCGCCCCCCGCACAGATCCGTACGTGCGGAACTACCGCATACGGCTCTTCCCTTGGGCTGTGACGGTCGAGATGTTGCCATCTTTACTTGCCGTAGTTTTGCATTCACTTGATTCGCGTTGCCCGGTACTGAGACCGGCACGAAAGCGTATTACACCTCTTCCCCCTTGGGTGGCCCCCTTTCCTCCACTAGCTCCGCCACCCGTGTTCCGGTTTTGGTCGCCAGCTTCTCAGGTACTATGGAACCATCTGACTCCCCAATAACGTGCATGCCGGTATTATGGCCTCGCGCCTTCTCCGACCGATCCACGTCCATGGAAGATGTGGATGTTACTGGGATCTCTCGGCTTCCGCGAGAAAAGTTTCCAACCGTGCGTGTGGTCTCAGACTCCGTGGGGGTCATGCCGGACTCGCCGTTAGCGTTCGTCATGACTGTTGCCTTCCCCTTGTCAGGACAAGGTCGGCCACCACAAAAAGATGTTTTCGGAGCTCAATACACAGCCCGGTTGTACCTCTGTGAACGCTTCGATGCGTAAGTTGCCCGACGCACCGCATCACTCGAGGCCAAGGCGACTGGCTAGATCTTACCTCGTACGACTCTTTCATTCGCTACCTTTCTCCGGCTTACGCCGACGCACCCTGGCACCTTTGTTTGCTCCTGGCACCTTTGTTTGCTCGGACGTTGACGTGTATGATACGATTCACCAAGAATTTGACTTGCCTTACACCGCGTACTTGCACGGGCAAGCTCAAGTACAACAAGACCTTGCCAACCAATTGGTATACCATGCGAATACACACGCGACCGATCGCAATGCCGCAGAGTCCACGTACACCGGTGCTGTAATTGCTGCTGCTTACTCCCGTGAT
>JBGSNA010000282.1:0-1625 GCA_041739875.1 Pirellulaceae bacterium | reverse complement strand
AATTTCAATTTCTCAAAGTTGTTCTGGATCTTTATGTCAAATCATCCATTGATCGGAATTTGGTGGGACCATCGTGGCCAGCTCGTCGCGTTCTCTGAAGTGCCCGACTCGTCTCGGGCAGTGCATGGGATCTGCGATAGTGATTTCGCACATGTCGATTGCTGGGCTAAGGCGTCGTTCGGAAATAAACTACCTGATTGGCATTGAGTTGCGAAGTTGAAATCCGCATACTCTATGTATGCCGGATGCAACGTTGGTCGATGGACTCCGATCGAAGTACAACGCGCTCATTGATGATCTCGATGAGCGGGGCAGGCGGCGTTGGGCTGCTGCCGAGGCAATCGCGATTGGCCGTGGTGGCATTGCAGCAGTTGCGACTGCCACTGGGTTATCGGATCGCACCGTCAAGAATGGCATTGCGGAACTTCAATGCAAGACTCCACTGACATCGGGACGACAACGTCGCCCAGGTGCAGGTCGAAAGTCGCTTGAATTCCACCAGGCAAAATTGGTCGCTGCCATTGAGGCTTTGGTCGAGCCAAGCGAACGAGGTGATCCCCAGTCGCCGCTGCGATGGACTTGCAAGAGCCTGACGAATCTACAAACGGAATTGGTTTCGCAGGGCTTCCAAGTGGGGCGCACCAAGATTTCAGAAGTGCTTCGTTCTTTGGGCTACTCATTACAAGGCAATCGCAAAACCAGAGAAGGTAAAGATCATCCTGATCGCGATGCGCAATTCCAGCACATTGCGGCCAGAGTCAAAGCGTATCGCCATGGCGGAAGACCGGCCGTTTCAGTGGACACCAAAAAGAAGGAAGTGCTCGGAAACAAGGCAAATGTGGGGCGGGAGTATCGACCCAAGGGAGAGCCGCGAGAAGTCGACACACACGACTTTCCCGATAAGGCGCTTGGCAAAGCGGTGCCGTACGGTGTTTACGACATCGCGGAGAATGAAGCGATGGTTAGCATCGGGGTAAGCAGCGACACAGCAGAGTTTGCCGTCGAAGCGATTCGCAGGTGGTGGCTGGAACTTGGCCAAGAGCGTTATGGTCGCCCGAGCCGATTGCTAATCACCGCTGATAGCGGAGGAAGCAACGCTCATCGAAGTCGATTGTGGAAGCTAGAACTTCAGCAACTGGCCAACGAAACGGGCATGAAGATTGAGGTTTGCCACTACCCACCAGGCACGAGTAAATGGAATAAGATTGAGCACCGATTGTTCTGTCACATCACCCGCAATTGGCGAGGCGTCCCGTTAGAGACGCATCAAGTGGTGGTCAACTTGGTTGGCTCAACGAAAACGAATGAAGGTTTGGAAGTCCACTGCTGGCTTGACGAAGGGCAGTACAAGACGGGACGAAAAGTGACCGATGACGAGATGCAAACCATCCGCCTAAAACGTAATAGCTTTCATGGCGACTGGAACTATGAGATTCAACCACACCGTAACAGACGAAACGGGTAAGTTATTTCCGAACGACGCCTTAGGTCAAGTTTATCGCGTTTTTTTGGCTCGCAAGCAACAAACTGAGGTAACTGCGGGGTTCGGCCCGCCTTAATCCCAGCTGAATCGCCGTTTCCTCGACTCGCTGGCGGGCCGATTCCACCTCCGTGACGCCCGTGAC
>JBGSNA010000268.1:0-4388 GCA_041739875.1 Pirellulaceae bacterium | reverse complement strand
GTAACCGAGCTGTACGTTGAACCACCAAGGACCAGCGAGGCTCGCTCGCCGGGGCGTTCGACGGTGTTGTCCAGTCCGTTGGAAATGGCGAGGGACATAGGTGAGGAATCAGGTTTCAGGTTTCGGGAGACAGGTAATCAGGCCAAAGCGAAATAAGCGAACTTACTTGGCTGCGGCTTCTTTTGTTTCGGCTGCGACTTCTTTTGCTTCGTCAGTGTGCTCGTGACCAGGGTCGTCATGCGCGTGATCATCATGCCCATGACCTCCCGACTCACCATGCACATCGCCATGATGATCGTCACCGTGGCCAGCATGATGCGGCGCCTCGAGCGTTGCCAAATCGGTTAATTGGAATCGGTTCATTAACCGTGCAGGAGTATTTCGGACTCGAGCCAAATACTCGGTGCGAGGCTTCACGTTGAGCTGTTCCAGCATCCCGTATGCTCGCACATCAAGACGCTTCTTCGCAACAATCGATTCGGGGTCGGCGATGTTACCAAAGTCGATCGCACGCGTCGGACAGGCCGATTGGCATGCGGTTACAACATCGCCATCGCGAATCGCACGGCCGCCATCTTTACGAGCTTCAATCTTGGCATGCTCCACACGCTGGACACAGTACGTGCACTTTTCCATCACACCGCGACCTCGAACCGTCACGTCTGGATTCAACACGAGCGACTGGAGCTTGCGGTTGGCGTTCTCGATATTACTTTCGTAGGCGTCGATGCCGTAGCCAACACCAACAGGGACGTTGTAATTGAAGTAATTAAAGCGACGCACCTTGAATGGACAATTATTGGCACAATATCGAGTGCCGATACACCGATTGTACGCCATCGCGTTGATGCCTTCGTCTGTATGCACGGTTGCGGCAACCGGACACACCTGCTCACAAGGCGCCGTTTCACAGTGCATGCACGCAACAGGCTGCTGAACAACGTCGGCGTTCTCTTCGTCGCCTTGGAAGTAGCGGTCGACACGCAACCAGTGCATCTCGCGGCTATTTCCGACTTGCTCTTTACCCACAATCGGCACGTTATTTTCGCTTTGACAAGCGATCACACAGGCATTGCACCCAATGCACTTGGACAAATCGATCGCCATTCCCCATTGGGGCAAAAACGGCTTCTCAATCTCGATCTGATTGATCGGCTCCTTCCAAGGCGAACCTTCGCGACCAACTTTTGGAACGTGCGGCCCCTTGGCCTCCGCAAAATTCGGCAACTTCTCGAGCAGCGCCAACGTGCCTTCTCGGACCAACGTGAAACTACGCGTCTCCGTTTCATCCTTACCACGCTCGTCGATCGCCCAATGATCCTGGGTTGCCGACATTTCGTATTCTGTCAACTTCGGCCGAGCTTCTGCCTTGTACAACGTCAACATGGAATCGGTCTGGCGGATCGCCGAGACGTCTGTTCCGACAATTGCGACTTCATCTTGCTCGGACCCACCGACGGCACCGGCTCGCTTGCGTCCGTAACCATAGGCGACGGAGATCACTCCTGGTGCGATCCCTGGAATCTCATAGACAGGCAACTCAACCTTACTGTCACCACGACGAATCGCCACCATCAAACCGTGCTTGACGTTCAACGTCGCGGCCGTCCTGGGGCTCATCATGGCCGCGTTGTCCCACGTCAGCTTCGTGAGCGACTGGGGCATTTCTTGCAGCCAACCATTGTTCGCAAACCGACCGTCATAGATCCCGTCAGCAACCGTGAACAAAACTTCGATGTTGTCTTGATCAATCGCCGAGGACTCCATCGCAACGGGAGCAGCATCCACCAACTCAGCCTTACCGCTGGCTTCGGACAACATCTCGGGCGACACCTTCACATCATCGCTGTAACCGTCATGCAGCAATTGACGCCATTCACGCTCACTTAAACTTTTGCCTGCGACCGCGTCAGAGGTACGTCGCACAATGGACTCGCCGTCGACGTCACGTTGGCCAAGCATCGCGGAGAGCACTTCGACCGTGGATCGACCACCCAGCAACGGCATAATTTGCGGCTGGCAAACACCATACAGACCATCATCGCCAATCACATCGCCCCACGACTCAAGCGGATGCGACTGCGGCAACGACCAGCCACACACCGCAGCCGTCTCGTCGTCGTACTCGCCCAAATAAATCGTGTTTTCAACTTTGGCAATCACCGACTGGAGCTTCAAATCACTGGGGCCCGCAAACACCAGATTGCTACCAAGAATCAAAAGTGAATCAATCTGGCCAGCGTCAACCTTCTCCACCAACTGCGATAGCGAAGACAACTCACCCAAGCTGCGATCATCCACCGCAACAAACTTTTGAATCTTACCAAGCGAGCCGAGCTTTTGATTCAGCGCAATACCGGCTGCGATCGCCTCGCTGCCGAGGTGCTCACCAACAACCACAACCGCGTCGCCGCTGCTGTCGGCCAAGTCATGAGCGACCGCGTCAATGAATCGCTCAAGACGATCAGCCGCAGAGATCTCATCAAACGACTGGGCATCAACACCGTGATCATGAACCTCGCCGCCCTTGAGCTTGTCGACTCGGCGCGACAACTCACTCAAGAAAGCTGGCATTTCACTCGGACGAAGCGCCAATCTCGCGTCAGCCGAAACACCCGTGGCACTGTACCCACCCTCAACAACATACAGTCGATTCATCTCCTTCGAATCGCGATTCACGGAGAACCCGCGAGCATTCGAAAGGAAACCAGAATCACTCCCAAGAATATCTGCCTGGATCGCCACAATCGTCTTAGCAACCGACAAATCCAGCACTTGTCTCGCAGGCTTACCAAACGCCTTCTTTGTGGCCTCGCTCATCGCATCGCCATGCACGCCATCAAAGCTGACAAAGGTCGCCTTTGGCACTCGCTTACGAAGCTCAGCAAGCATCCGAAGAACCGACGGCGAGGACGTTGGCTCCATCACAACAGCGAACATGCCGCCGTCGCCATTCCCTTCAGCGGCACGAAGAAGATTCTGGCCGTACTTATCAAATGCATCCCAATCCGCCGCCACACGGCGAGCTTTCTCGCCATCACTGCGTCGCAATATCGGACCATCATCACTGCGCGAACGATCAGGATCGAACAGACTGAGTATCGAGGCTTGAACATAAGCATCCGTACCAAGATCAGCCGGGTGATCCGTGTTCGGCTCGATCTTGAGCGGACGACCATCAACGCAAGTCACAAGCAAATTGTAAATCCGACCAGCGAGCTCAAAATTTGTTGCACGCGAGTACGTCTCGCCCGGAACACGACCCTCCGAACGCAGAACAAACGGAGCGATCGTTTCCTCTGGATAACGACAACCCGTTGCACCCGCAACAGCGAGGGAAGCACCCATGATCTGGAGCCAGCGACGACGCGAAACGCCTTCGGGAAACTCCGATGCGGCGACCGGGAACTCGCGGTCCAAGAACTTGTTGAAATCGTCGCTCCGATGCAACTCCGAAAGACTTCGCCAATAGCGAGCACGTGGAGCAGCAGCAGGAGTCGAGTCTTGGCTGGTCATAGAAACTTGGGAGTCAGGTAACAGGTTTCAGTTTTAGGAAATAGGATTCAGGCAACAGAGCTCAATATCAACACCGAGACCGGTGACGAACCCTGCTGCCGGACACCCACTATCGGTGACAGACCGCACAATGCACTTGCGGGTTAATATGCAGATCTTCACGAGCTTTCTTGGGATCCCAGTCCGCAGGAGCTTCCCAATCAAGCTTGGTCACAAACTCTTTTGGACGCAGGTGCGGCTCAGGATTTCGGTGACAGGTAATACACCAAGCCATCGACAACTCTTTGGCCTGATAAACAACTTCCATCTGATCGACTCGACCGTGGCAACTGACACAGCTCACACCAGAATTCACGTGCGCCGCATGATTGAAGTACACGAACTCGGGCAAGTTATGAACTCGTTTCCAAGCCATACTTCGACCAGTCTCCCAACTCTCGCGAATCGGAGCGAGCTTCGGACTGTTCGCACGAACGGCAGCAAGCGCCGTGACACCCTGGTCATTCTCGCCACTGTGGCAATTGATACAGGTCGCCGTCGGAGGAATCGCAGCATGCGCCGCTTCGAACACCGTGTTGTGACAGTACCGACAATCCATCCGCAATTGACCAGCGTGAATCGCATGGCTGAACGGAACAGGTTGTTCAGGCATGTAGCCAATGTTGAGCGTTTTTGGATCAGTAATCAGTCCACCCATCGCGCCGGCGTATACACCGCCAGCAACGACAACAGCTCCCATCAGAGCGAGGAATGAATTGATCCAGCGGGGAAACAGAAACCGTTGCATAGGGTCTGGCCTTCGCCGTGAGCGCGGCCCGGATTTGGTGGCCCGGATTAAGCACAGAGTGAATCAAGAGTGAAGTGGCGACCAT
>JBGSNA010000077.1:0-6771 GCA_041739875.1 Pirellulaceae bacterium | reverse complement strand
AATCTGGGAGCGACACCCACGCACGCGTACGGAGCGGCTGGGCTTTCATGCGATCGGATTGTCCACCGGAGCGATTCAGGACTGTGTAGGGAGGCATTCCATGCGACGAACGTATTTCGGATGGGCGATTGCTGCGATCGCTACGCTCGGGCCAATGCAGGCCTGGGGTGGTGACCGTGAAATCGCCGAACAAATCATCAATCGACTTAAAGAGCACCGCGATTCCGGTGTGCTACAAGACTTCACGCTCGACATGAAAGTCGATAGCGGCGTGGTTTTGTTGCGAGGCAGTGTCAGCGACCCGCAACAGCGGCAGGTCGTGCTTGACGCAACTAACGGAATCGACGGCATCGCTTCGATCGTTGATGAAGTAAACATTAACTTGGCCCAGGACACATCTCCCGCGGCCAAAGCAACCCAACAGATTTCAGATTCAGCAGACTTCTCACTTCGAGAAGCGCTGGCATCTAAATCCGTGAAGAACGAATTCGATGTAAACGGCGTTGTGACCGCGGGCCACGGCTCATCGGGCACGATGGCGGGTCAAGTGATTCCAACGTCAGCACTTGAATTGACCGATGCTCAGGGTGGCGACCAACAGGTCACTCAGTCAGTCGTCGCCGCTCTTGGACGTGCTCAAAAGAGCGGCCAATTGAAGGGTTTCGGCGTCGACGTGAAGAGCAGTGGTGGCGTCGTTGAGCTAACTGGCCGAGCGTCTTCACAGGCGCAGCGTGATTCAATTCTACAGATCGCCAGCGCTGTTCCCGGTGTTGTCGGTGTTCGTGAAGCCATTCAAGTTCCGGCGGGAACTCAAGGGCTGGCTCGACTACCAGAACCACTCCAGGATATGAGTGACGAGCAATTCCAGGGAACTCCAGCTCGTTTGGCTTCGGCTCCCATGGCCGCCCCAGCGATGATGGCTCCGTACCGAAGCCAACCGACCCAAGCCATGCAAGCTGGCATGCACATGGGCGCTCCGATGATGGGTGCACCGGTCTCAGGTGGTCCCGTTCCAATGGCTCCTTATGGCGGCGGAGCAGCAGCACCTCGCTATGATTCGCCTTACCTGCCTAACTACGCATGGCCAGGCTACGCAGCCTACCCGAACTATGCTGCAGTGACGTATCCACAACAATACAGTCCATCGGCATGGCCCTACATCGGTCCGTTCTATCCCTACCCACAAGTTCCACTTGGATGGCGCAAAGTTGCCCTGGAATGGGATGATGGTTGGTGGCATTTGGACTTCACCGATCGCTAAGCATTAGCTTGCTAAGCGAATAGAGAATGTCACAAAATTACGAATCGCTGAGCCGCCGCTAGTCCAAAATTTAGGGCTAACGACGGCTTTTTTCGTATTAATAGTGGCTCTGGCAGCGTCCTCTGAACCTGCGAAACGACGCGATCCCAGACGCGGCAATGAGCGAAGATGATGCTCTCGCCAGTCGTTTGTCCCACCGAGACTCGATGGTCGTTTGCCACCCCAAGAATTGGAAATTTTGAGAGATAAATCCGGAATTACCCGCAAGACCGTCACAGATTCACACGATAACAATTCTACGCAAGACACTCGCGCCGGATCGACCAGAACGTTGATGCCATGTTAGGTGCGAGAGTCCCAATCGGATCGAAGCCACGGAAGGTTGCCCGAATGACCAGTTTAAACCGCAGTCGACACATCGACACCGCGACGACACAACTACGACGCCACCAGTCAGCCATTCGTGTTGGCTTGGGAACGTTGGCACTGCTCGCGATTTCGAGTACCGGATGCTACGGCGTCACCGGTGGCATCAACCTTGGGTTCCTCGGATACCCAATCCCCGTCAGCCCTTACTTCCAACAGAAGCAAGAAGACAAGTTCTGGGATCACGAGCGTTACGAGCGAGTGCCTATCCTTGGACCGACAACATCGGGTGGTCCAGCTGTGGCGCTTGATCCGCCGAGCGACGATGAAGTCATTCGGGCGTTGGAGAAGGCTCGTCCCGTTCAAGGCGGTGTGCCGTTGATCTGGGAAAAGCAACGCAACGATGTGCGGATCATCAAAGAGAAGATTGCGGACTACATCGATCCGCCACGATTCTATCCTTTGATCGGCCCAGCACAACTGCACCATGCTCACTACAAGTGCACGATCTACTTCGAAGAAAAGACCTTCGTCGGCTATCCAGTTCCCCACACACTGCATGACCGCGAAGCTGCTGAAGTCATGTACATCGACCACAACCACTTCCACATGGTTGGCGACGTCGAACCGTACACGACTCCAAACCTGTAGACCTCACGCTTAGCTCGACTCGTCGAGCATCGAAATTCGGTCTGGAACAGAATCTTAAAACGTTCTGTTCCAGCCGCCGTTCACCTCGACGACTTGTCCGGTCACAAATGTGTGATCGGGGTTGGCAGCGTAAACCACCGCCGCCGCCACATCTTCTGGCCGTCCCCATCGGCCCATCAGCGATTGCTCTCTGGCTCGCTCGTCCCAGTAATTGCTTGTCGATTCGCCCCACGCTGTTTGAATCCAACCTGGTGCGATCGTGTTCACCCGAATTTGGGGCGCAAGCGTCTGAGCCAAACTCGCTGCAAACGCCATCACAGCCGCCTTAATCGGGCCAAACATCTGCCCTGCATCGCCTTCCATGCCGCGAGGAGCCTGGTCCCAGCCAATAAAAGCCATTGATGGCGGTCGATGCGTTGACTTCTGTGCTTGCATTCGCGCAGCGACTTTTCGTGCCAAGCGAATGGTTCCTTGGACATCGACTCGCCAAAGCAGTTCAAACTTGGATTCAAAATCAAGTTTTCCTGCGGCACCCGTCAACACATCTGCGCCTGCGTTGTTCACCCAAGTTTGGATTTCGGGTACCGCCCCCCAGGCTTGTTCGACCAACCGATCAGCGTCCGCCGACAGCGACAAATCACCTTGCAGCAGCGTCGTTTTGGCCCCCAGGTTTCGAACCGCAAGGGCGGTATTTTCGGCACCAATCGAGTTTTTGCGGTAGTGAATCAACACATGGCTGGTTCCCGCAACTGCCAAAGCGATTGCAATTTGGGCACCAATTCCGCTGGAAGCCCCTGTGACCACGGCTGCCGTATTCGCCCAAGCTGGTGGTTCGTGGGCGTCGATCGTTGATTGTCTATGTTGGTTCACGATCGGTAGTTTCTGGTTCGTGTTCGCATCTCGCCCTTGCTGATTCTGGCATCATCCGGCTACCCTGCACGATTCGCAAGATTACCGTAGAACACCTGACTGGTTTCATTCACGCCAGAGGGACGAAATAAGAATATGTCGGAATCCAACACGGTCGCGCAAGGCCAAGTCGATAAAGAGCTGGGTGAGCTGCTCAATAGCGCTCCCGATGTCGACATCGATTCGAGTGAGACACAAGAGTGGCTCGCTTCGCTTGATTACGTACTCAAGAGCAAAGGCCCCGAACGAGTGAAGTTCCTGTTGGAACAACTTCGGGACCGCGCCGCTGAGGAAGGCGTCCAGGTTGTCAACCCGACCCAGACGCCTTATGTCAACACGATTGCACGTAAGGACCAGCCCGCGTTTCCCGGAAATCGCGAGATTGAACGACGTATCAAGTCAATCATCCGTTGGAACGCAATGGCGATGGTCACTCGAGCGAACAAGAAGCTCGACGGCATCGGCGGCCACATCAGCACGTTTGCCAGCAGCGCGACGCTCTACGAAATCGGCTTCAACCACTTTTTCAAAGGCCGTGGCGAAGACGGTTACTCCGGCGATATTGTCTACTTCCAAGGCCACGCGTCTCCGGGCATGTACAGCCGCGCGTTCCTCGAAGGCCGATTGACGGAACAACATCTCGAGAACTTCCGTCGTGAGCTTGCGCCTGGCGGTGGATTGTCGAGCTATCCTCACCCTTGGTTAATGCCAGGCTTCTGGGAATACCCGACTGTTTCGATGGGACTCGGTCCGATCATGGCGATCTACCAAGCTCGATTTAACGAGTACTTGCGAGACCGCGGACTCAAAGACACCTCCGGTCAACGCGTTTGGGCATTCTTGGGGGACGGCGAATGTGACGAGCCCGAAACTCTCGGAGCGATCACGCTTGCCTCGCGCGAGAGGCTCGACAACTTGATCTTCGTCGTGAACTGCAACCTGCAGCGCTTAGACGGACCTGTGCGCGGCAATAGCAAGATCATTCAAGAACTTGAATCCATCTTCATTGGTGCCGGATGGAACGTCATCAAAGTTGTTTGGGGTGACGACTGGGATGCACTGCTCGAACGTGACACAACGGGTTTGCTCGCCAAACGCATGGGCGAAGTCGTTGACGGCCAATACCAAAAGTACACCGGCATGCCCGGCAGCTACATTCGTGAACACTTCTTCGGCAAGTACCCAGAACTCCTGGAACTTGTGAAGAACTACAGCGACGAGCGTCTTGAAAAGATGCGTCGTGGTGGGCACGACCCCGAGAAGGTCTACGCAGCTTACAAGAAAGCTGTTGATCTTAAAAACGGCAAGCCGACCGTAATCTTGGCCAAGACAGTCAAAGGCTATGGCCTTGGCGAAGCTGGCGAAGGCCGCAACGTTGCTCACAACCAAAAGAAGCTCAACGAAGAAGAATTGCTCGAGTTCCGAACTCGCTTTGGAATTCCAATCAGCGATGACGAAGTGGGTAAGGCTCCGTTCTACAAGCCACCAGAGTCGAGCCAAGAGATCAAGTACCTCAAGGAACGTCGCAAGACGCTTGGCGGTTCGCTGCCTAGCCGTCCGACCGAGCATCCCGTGATGGAAGTGCCATCGCTTGACGAATATCGCAAGTTCTGTGGCGACTCCCAGGGCAAAGACATGAGCACGACGATGGCGTTCGTGCGATTGCTTCAAGCGCTCGTTCGCGACAAGAAAATCGGCAAGAACGTTGTTCCGATCGTGCCCGATGAATCTCGCACATTCGGTATGGATGGTATGTTCAGCCAGATTGGTATCTACGCACACGCCGGCCAACTTTATGAGCCCGTCGATTCAGGCATCTTGATGTACTACAAGGAAGCCACCGATGGCCAAATCCTTGAAGAAGGCATCACGGAGGCTGGATCCATGTCAAGCTTCTGTGCCGCAGGGACCGCCTACAGCGCACACGGCATCAACATGATCCCGTTCTTTATTTACTACAGCATGTTCGGTTTCCAACGGATTGGTGATTCAATTTGGGCAGCCGCCGACATGCGAGCGAAGGGCTTCCTCATCGGCGGCACCGCTGGCCGAACGACGCTCAACGGCGAAGGACTCCAGCACCAAGACGGACACTCGCTACTCAATGCGATCGCGTTCCCGACCGTGCGCGCGTACGACCCCGCCTACGCATACGAGATGACCGTCATCGTGATGGAAGGTCTCAAGCGGATGTACCAAGATGGCGAACAAGTCATCTATTACATCACCGCAGAGAACGACAACTACGTTCACCCAGCGATGCCGGAAGGTGTTGAAGAGGGCATCGTTCGCGGGATTTATCGATTGTCCAGCCTCGATGCGGACAAGTCCGTCGCTCGCGTCCAACTCTTCGGCAGCGGTGCGATTCTCAACAGCGCCGTGGCTGCTCAAAAAATCTTGGCTGAGAAGTACAACGTGTCCAGCGACGTATGGAGCGTAACCAGCTACACGCAACTTCGCCGTGACGCTGCGGACTGCGAACGATGGAATCGACTCCATCCACTGGAGCAGCCTCGCAAGAGCTATCTCGACTCGGTAATGGAAGGCGTCGAAGGCCCCTTCATCGCGGCGAGCGACTATGTGCGTGCACTTCCAGAACAGCTCGCAGCCTATTTGCCTGGCTCGCTCGATGTCCTTGGCACCGATGGACTCGGCCGCAGCGAAAGTCGCGAGAACTTGCGTCGCCACTTCGAAGTCGACGCGGAATCCATCACGCTGATGACGCTGCATCGATTGAGCAAGAATGGCGTATTCAAACCGGAACAAGTTGCTCAAGCAATCAAAGACTTGAAC
This sequence comes from Pirellulaceae bacterium, assembly GCA_041739875.1. Taxonomy (GTDB): domain Bacteria; phylum Planctomycetota; class Planctomycetia; order Pirellulales; family Pirellulaceae; genus JBBSJZ01. The sequence continues at coordinate 791 of JBGSNA010000077.1, read as the reverse complement.
TACGATGCCGATAAGCCGAATCCATACTTCGCTTAATCCCGCAACGATTGATTGTAACTCGCTGAACTTATGGCGAGCTTAGGAACACGGGGCTGCCGGTAACGTCCAGCCGTCCCACGACTCAACGACCTTCACACCCTGACCCTCAATGGCTATCGAAGTAAAGCTTCCCGAACTTGGCGAAGGCATCGAATCGGGCGATGTCTTGGAGATTAAAGTTTCTGTCGGTGACGTGATCCAAAAAGGTCAAGACATCGTCGAAATGGAAACCGACAAGGCGACTGTCCCCGTGCCTGCTTCCGCAGGTGGGAAGGTTACGAAAATTAACGTTAGCCAAGGGGATACCGTCCCCGTGGGCAGTGTGCTGATCGAGCTCGAAGCTGCCGCCGATGCTCCGGCGACCGCCAGCACGCCCGCTCCCGCAGCCCCAAAAACTGAATCGCCAAAGGATGAACCTAAGTCCAGCGAAGCCCCTAAGTCCAGCGAAGTTCCAGCTCCAGTCGCACCGCCGGCGCCACAAGCCGCTGCTCCAGCGCCCTCGCCGGTTGCTCCAGCACCAGTTCCGACACCAGTTGCTCCAGCTCCAGCTCCTGCTGCACCGGCACCGGCACCGGCACCGGCACCGGCTCCGGCTCCGGCTCCAGTAGCAGTTTCAACAGCCAGCGATTCGATTCCCGCTGGCCCAGCGATTCGTCGTTTCGCTCGTGAAGTCGGCGTCGATCTCGCTTCCGTTCAAGGCACTGGCGATAGCGGACGCATCACTCGCGACGATATTCTTGCTGTTGTGCGTT
>JBGSNA010000240.1:0-57876 GCA_041739875.1 Pirellulaceae bacterium | reverse complement strand
GCAGTAGTGACGTGAACTTAAGCTCGGGCTGTGTCCGAGCTGTTTCGCGAACGCCTGCCAACCCGTGTGACCTGCCACGTTTCCGCTGCGGTACGCGGGACAGGTTAGATTGGTCGGCGTTCCTCTTGGCTGCATCCCTTTCCTCGACAGACTCCGCAGCAGGTTCAGTGCCCGTCCAAGCAGTCAGCCAAATCTGACTCTGCACTTGGAGCCGATCGGATCTCCCGGGGAAGCGCATTTTGGATTTCCACGCAAGCACAGGTTCTCGGACTCCGCCGCGTCCCCTCGAGCCTTGCCAATAACGGCACGAGCGATATTGCCTTCCCACAGAAGGGACCGGGTTGGCACGCGAGAGTGATGATTTCGGAGCTCAATAGCTGGCCTGCGTTTCCTCCAGCACGGACGCTCAGCACGACGTTGTTACCTTCATCGCACCTCCGCCGGAGGCCGAAGTCGATGGCTAGTCGTTCTTCATAAGAAACTTTCATTCTCTATCCAAAACCGGTTTTATCCCGGCACACCCCTTCCCCTTTTGTCGCGTTCTTCCCCTTTTGTCGCGTTTGAGTTGGAATCGGTGGTCCAAGGTCGGGTTTCGTAATCCCCTCATCGCTACGTGAATGAGCGGCAATCTAAGCTACATGACTTTCGCAAGCGGCACCGCTTGCTCTTTGATCATGCGGGTGATCAAGTCGTCGACGGTGAAGCCGTCAGCTTCGGCGGCGAAGGTTGGTACGATGCGATGACGGAGCACCGGATGTGCGAGCTTTTGGACATCGTCAATTGTGACGTGTGTCCGTCCATGCAGCAGCGCTCGCGCCTTGGACGCCAACACGAGTTGCTGACTGGCTCGAGGCCCAGGTCCCCACTCGATCAACTCTTTCGCCCACGGCTTGCATTCGGGGTCGCGCGGACGCACCGAACGCACCGCATCGAGCACCCAATCTTTCACATGGGGTGGCAACGGGACGCGTCGCACCGTTTGCTGGAACTGGACAATTTCTTCGCCAGTCACGACCGCCTTCACCGTCGAATTGAATGTCGACGTCGTGCGATCAACGATCTCGGATTCCTGGTCACGCGTCGGATAATCAACGACGACGTGGAACAAGAATCGGTCGCGCTGTGCTTCCGGCAACGGATACGTGCCTTCTTGTTCGATCGGATTTTGCGTGGCCAGCACAAAGAACGGCTCATCGAGTCGATATGTCTTGCCGGCCGCCGTCACCTCGTGCTCCTGCATCGCTTCCAAGAGTGCCGCTTGAGTCTTGGGCGGTGTGCGGTTGATCTCGTCCGCAAGAAGCATTTGAGTAAACACGGGCCCGCGCTCGAACACGAACTGGCGCCGACCCGTTTGAGGATCTTCTTGAATGATGTCGGTCCCCGTGATATCGCCTGGCATCAAGTCGGGTGTGAACTGAATTCGACGAAACGTCAAGTTCATCGACTGTGCGAGCGTCCGCACCATCAACGTCTTGGCTAATCCCGGCACGCCTTCGAGCAGACAGTGACCGCGAGACAAGATCGCCAACAACAATTGCTCGATCGTCTCATCTTGGCCAACGACAACCTTGCCGACCTGTTCTCGAATCTGGTTGCACGCTTCGACAAGACGCGCCGCAGCCTGGGAGTCGTCATGTGTTTCGATCGGAGGAGGCTGGACCACGAACGTATTCTCAAGTCACGGGTAGGAAATTGGGGGAGGCGACGTCTTACTATACTCATTGGACACAGAATCGGCGCCTATACTGTGGGTTGAACGCGGTCACCTAATCACTGCACTCAATCACTGCACTCAATCACCCGCTTGGAGCGGCAACGCATACACCGCATACGTCTCGTTTTCGTCGTCGTACTGGGGATAGACCCGCACGAGTGGAAGGTATTTCCCCACCACGCGACGATCCACGACCATCCAGCGGACGCCGTATTTCTCATGCATTTTTCGAAGCTGATCATAGCGAATCGTCGTTCGGCGTCGCCCCAATCGAGGCGGAAAAACATCCGAAAAGCGAATCCGCCACTGGATCAAGCTTTCGACGTCCTGTGGTACGTCTTTCCAATTCACCACTTCTGCGCGATTCGAGTACCACTTGAATGTCTGTTGGTGCCGCGGCGTGAGCAGCACTTCGTCCGCTGCTGTTGAGCCCTCCACCCATTGGCAAACCGCGACCCAATCTTCGTACGCCCGAATTTGTGCTTCAACCGAAGAGCGAGCTCTCCAGCCCAATAGTTCGTTGCTCACCGAGGGGGGGACTTCGAGTCGCGATCGTTCGTAACTGCTCCAGCCAATCCCGGCTACCGCAACGACAACAACCGACGCTGCAATCAATCGCACAAAGCTCCTGGTGCGAAGGGAGACGCAGAGTTTCGCCACGATCAAACCCAGCATCAACGGCACAAACGCATCGCTGAGTCGAAACCAATAGTATCGTAATAACTTCGCGGCAAAGTCAGGCGAATAAGCTGGAAGTACACCCACCAAAAGCCCGGCAACAAGAATCATAATTGCGCCCATCGTGAAACACCACAACCGACGCAGACGTTTGGATATGTCGTTACGAACTAGCCCATACGCGACAAACAATCCGACCAACAACGCCGCGTGACGAAAGTACCACTCCGGAAAGAACTCGCTTGGCAACAAGTGGTGCGGCAATCGAAAGTAGGCATAGATCTTTGCCGCGTCCGCTGTCTGGGCATCGGTATTGCCAAGCGTCAATGCGAACGAAGGCACAAGTCCGAACAACGCGATCGCCCCGCCAAAAAATAATTGGCGGCAAAAGAACGGCTTGCCATTTGGCGCGGCGCGCTCGGTGAGCCACCACGCCATGGCCGCCGCGAGTACCGACCAGCCACCCACCAGCACGTGAAATGCGGACGCAGCTCCAAGCCAGGGCCACACCCGCGACCATCGTCCACGCGCCAATTCGGCAATCCCCGTCAGAGCAAGTCCATACGCGGGAACTTTGGCCTCGATCCCACCGATTACCCATTCGCCAGCCAAATTTCCATATTCAACACCGGCCATCCAAAGCACTGCGACCGCGAGCGAGGCCAACGGAACCCCGATGACAGCATCGCACAACCGCCTCAATCCGATCGCAATCATCAGCCAACCAACGAGTCGCCCGATCCACGCAGTCGCGGTCAACGAAACGAACTTCGTCGGCCAACCCAGCAACACATAGAACGTCAGATGCGCTTTGCCGGACGCCGCAAACAAGTCATTGGCACAATACGTTGGATCCCAGAAATTCTTAGCCTTCACCAAGTAATGGGCCTCGTTCACCATCGGCGGAGGATCACCCGCATAGGAAAAGAACAGCAACACCAACAACAACGTCTCCATCCCAGCCCGCATCCTCGGCGAGAAAAAACGTCTCACCGTTGGGTTGCCTGAATGAGTCTGTGGCGCGTTTTGCATTATCGCGAGTTCACTTTCCATCGTTGCCAACATGATTTCGACGATAGTCGGCCGGGGACATTTTGGCTCGCGCTTTGAACTGGCGATAAAAGGTCGACAGATCATTGAAGCCGCACTCGAAAGCGATTGCTGCGATCGGACGCTCGGTCTCGCTCAAAAGCCGCATTGCGTGTTCCACAGCGAGTCGACGTACGTAATGTAACCAAGTTTCTCCGGTGTGCAGATTGAATGCTCGAGTGAAAGCACGACGTGATAATTCAACCGACGCCGCCGCAGCGTCAATCGTGGTGGCTTCGAAGAAACGTTCGTCGAGCCAACGTGTGTATCGCTCAATCACGGTCCGCTGGGCTTGGGTTAATGACGTGGACTCCGATAACGTCTTGGAGCGGCTAGGTGTCGCTTTCTTAACGACTTCGTTCGTCCCAGGCTGTTTCTGTTGCCAGCCGAGTTGATCATTGATGACTTGGACGAGCCGCATGGTCTCGGTCACCATGTTGAGCGGACGATGTTCTTGATGGGAACCCTGGGCATAGGCAAGTCGCCGCAAGTGCGATGCGACCCGATTTGCGACATAGCGATCACTCTTTAATTTGCCCGTTGGAAATCGCGACAAAAGCGTCGAGTCAAATTCAAGCAGCGACGTTGCGACACAACAGATGTACAAACTCGACGCAGCCGACGGGTTGTCTTCGATCCAATTGGGCGTTCCCGGGGGTACGAACAGGCAATCACCCACTTCGAATGTTTCCCGAGATTTCTCGAATACCAGCGATCCAGAACCTTGCAATACGTACAAGATCTTGAGAAATGAGTGCGTCCGAGGCTGCATAGAAAAACCAACGTCATGGTGGCTTTCAAGCAACAGCACACCCCAGCTTGGGAGGTGCTCGTCGAGCGGGCGGCGGGTCAGTTTCGGTTTCACTGAAGGCGTCATAATCAAGGTCTGTGCCCGAATTGCGAACTGCAAAAGATAGCCTGATTCTCCAAGATACGCGAGGCAAAGTCTACTATCATTTCGCTTAATGTGTGTTTTCTTCAGTGCCGAAGGGGCACCGGCACTGAGGAGAACAAGCGTTGTTCATTTTTTGCCGCTCGTTCTTTTCCTGCTCATTTCGCAATAGCCCGTTCTCATGCCGAATCCCAGCGACCCGATCGCGATGCTGCGACCGCGACGAACCATCACCGGAATGTCCGCCATCTTGTTGCCGTTTCTTAACGATGGCAAAACCGCGCCACTGGAAATCGACTGGGCCGGATTCACGAACCACGTCGAACGCACGTTCGCAGCCGGATTGGTGCCGGCCGTCAACATGGACACGGGCTACGCGAATCTGATCACGGAAGAGGTTCGTCACGACGTGCTGAAGCGGACGCAGTCGATCGCGGCGGGACGTCGATACGTTTCTGGAATTTTTGTTGGCGATGCTCCGGGAGCCTCGCTGAACGCTGAAGCGTACCAGCGCGGTGCAGCGGATATTGTGCGGTTCATTGGGCTGCCGATCGTGTTTCAATCATTCGGATTGTCCGACCTACCCGACGATGCGATCCCCAATGCCTACTCGACGATTACGAAGGACTGTGATTCGTTCCTTGCGTTTGAACTTGGGCAAGTGTTTGCGCCGTTTGGAAAAATCTATTCGCTCGAAGTTTATGAGCAATTGATGCGATTGCCCGCTTGCTTGGGCGCGAAACATTCGTCGCTGAGTCGCTCACTCGAGTGGCAGCGGATTGAATTGCGAGACGTTGTGCGTCCGGATTTCATGGTGCTGACGGGAAATGATCTGGCAATCGACATGGTGATGTACGGCAGCGACTACCTGTTGGGACTCAGCACGTTTGCTCCCGAAGCGTTTGCTGCGAGAGATCAATTGTGGCAATCCGGTGACGAACGATTCTATGAGATCAACGATTTGCTCCAGTATCTTGGTGCGTTCACGTTCCGTGCCCCCGTGCCTGCGTACAAGCATTCCGCGGCGATGTTCTTGAAGCTTCGCTACGGCTTGGCGGCTGACCATACACATCCGAAATCGCCCTCACGTCCCGAGTCGGATCGTGAGATCTTGGCTCTGATCAACAAAACACTCCATCACTTGCTTGAAAGCTAGGTCAACATGGCATCCATTCCACGTATCGCGAGTCTGAAAAGCTTTGCTGACTTCAACGGACACTGTGACAAGCTTGGCATCAAGTTGCCGATCGACGAGACGATGCAATCTGGCAGCGACTCGCCGCTCGCCCAGAGCTTCAGTGTCGGTAAACACAACGTTGGCAATCGGTTTTGCATCTTACCGATGGAAGGCTGGGATGGCACGACGGACGGCCGACCGACTGACTTGACTCGTCGTCGTTGGCGCAATTTTGGTGTGAGCGGCGCCAAGCTGATCTGGGGTGGCGAGGCCGTCGCGATCGAACATGCTGGACGCGCAAACCCGAACCAGCTGCTGATCAATGATGCGAATTTGTCGTCGTTGGAGTCCTTGCGAGAAGAACTTGTCGCTGCACACGAAGAGCGGTTTGGCGATAGCGATGATTTGTTTGTCGGACTGCAACTGACTCATTCGGGACGTTACGCACGACCGAACGAGAAGACTCGGGCAGAGCCGCGAACTGCCCAGCGAAACAAAACGCTCGATCGACGTGTCGGCGTGACCGATGACGCTGCCGTGCTCATCGACGATGAGATCAGCCGCCTGGTCGAAAAGTTTGTCGAAGCGTCGGTGCTGGCGGCGAAGGCTGGCTTTGCGTTTATCGACATCAAGCACTGCCACGGCTACCTCGGGCACGAGTTACTAGGGGCAGTCGATCGGCGCGGTCGCTACGGTGGCTCACTCGAAAATCGAACTCGTTTCATGAGCGAAATTGCTAACGGCATCCAGGCTCAACTTCCGGATATAGAACTCGGTGTGCGAGCAAGCATCGTGGATTTTTTGCCACACCGAATGGGCCCCGACGGCATCGGCGAGCCGGAACCCGACGCGGATCCGCGATTCGCGTTTGGTAGCGACGGCTCAGGGATGGCGGTAGATTTAAGCGATCCAGACTGGTTGATGAAAAAGATCCGATCGCTCGGAATCAAAATGGTTTGCACGACAATGGGCAGCCCCTACTACACGCCGCATATCCAACGCCCGGCAACCTTTCCGCCGAGCGACGGCTACCATCCGCCTGAGGATCCGCTCGTTGGTGTCGCTCGGCAATTGCACGCGACCTCGGTACTCAAAGAAGCGAATCCCGATCTGTTGTTCGTTGGCTCCGGCTACACTTACCTCCAAGACTGGTTGCCAAACGTTGCCCAAGCCGCCGTCCGCGAAGGCTGGGTCGATAGTATCGGACTAGGCCGAATGGTGCTTTCGTATCCCGACTTACCGGCCGATGTAATTGACGGCAAAGCACTCGCACGCAAGAAGATTTGTCGAACGTTCAGCGAGTGCACCAGCGCACCACGCAACGGCATGATCAGCGGCTGTTATCCACTCGACCCATTCTACAAAGCCCGCCCAGAACGCGAACAAATGTTGGCGCTGAAGAAGTCGTAAGGCTAGGTTTGCGAAGCTTTTGATTTCATCCAGCCGCGTGTTTCGGCGGCTAGGAAGAAGGAGCCACAGACGACAAGCATGCCGCCGGGAGTGGCTTGAGTGAGTCCGTATTGGCAAGCGGCGATTGGATCTTCGATGATCGTGACGCGGTCGCGATGCGACTCGGGCATCAGTCGCTGTAATTCGCTTGTGTATTGAAATCGCGGGTTGCGCAGAAAACGCGTTAAGATAAATCGGTCGGCGATGCTGACAAGTTGTCGCAACATGGCTTCGGAGTCTTTGTCGCGGCTCGTTCCGAGAACGATCGTGATCTCTCGATCGCCTTGCCGTGCCCGCAAGGTGGCACATAACGCCGCGATCGAGTCTTCGTTGTGGGCTGAGTCGACAATGCCGATGACATCGTTGGGGAGCAAATGCCGTTCGATCCGGCTGATGCACTGGAGCCTTTCAAGCGCATGCGTTTGAGATTGTTCTGGAATATCGAGGCCTTGGTCGCGAAGCAAATCGATCACGGCAATCGCAATCGCCGTGTTCGCGGCTTGATGGGCACCTTCGAGTGAGACCGACACCGTGCAATCGTGTCGCAGCGGTGGTGTGTGTCCAGCGTAGTGGACTGTCGTGCCCCATTCGACTTGAGGAGTCGCGGTGACGTCATAGTCTCGGCCTCTTTGGAAAAGGGGAGCGGATCGAGAAGCGGCAATGGCGTGAATGACACGTCGAGGCTCGTCCGCGAGAACGCCGCACACGACCGGCACACCTGGCTTGATGATGCCAGCTTTCTCGGCCGCGATTTCTGCCAGTGTGTTGCCGAGGACGTGCTGGTGGTCCAAGCCGATCGATGTAATGGCCGTGACGGTTGAATTGCACACATTGGTGCTGTCCAGCCGCCCGCCTAAGCCGACTTCGAGCACGACACAGTCGCATCGTTGACGATCGAAGTACAACAACGCCAAGGCTGTCGTTAATTCAAAAAACGAGTAGCCATTGCTTTCTGAAGCGTTGCTCTCGGGAGACTTGCGATCCGCTTCCGGTTGCATCGCCTCGCGAATGCAATCCACGAGTTCGACAAGGTCCGGTTTGCTGCAAGGTTCCCCGTCGACACAAAAGCGTTCTTCGAGGTGGTGCAAGTGCGGGGACGTATACAGTCCTGTGCGGTAGCCAGCGGCTGTAAGTAAAGTCGCGACGATGGTTGCGGTAGAACCCTTCCCCTTCGTGCCCGCGATGTGAACTAACGGGACTGGGCGAGTTGGGCTGATCGTGGCCGGAACGTCACCATTTGCTGCGAGCGGTTTTGTGGCGCTAAGGTGCAAATATTTCTCGAGTCCAAGCTTTTCGAGCAGACTCCGCATTCGCTGGAGCCGGAACGGATACCGCGAACCCGAACCGCCGATCGCTTCGTAGTTAATCCTGTCATAAAGAAATTGAAGCGCTTCCGAGTGCCGAGACTCCGAGTGTCCAGACTCCGAGTGCCGAGATTCTGGTCGCCCAGTCGGATCGTCGGGGGGGATTCCAGTCACGGTAGGTGGCGTTCTTGGGGCGTGTCGGCGTTTAGGTTTTGTACCATTGATCCCTATTTGAGCCTGTTTTGGCAAGATGACGAGACCCGTTTGGCGTGCGGTTCGCTAGCGGATCCTCGGAAATGCTTTCGAACACTTCGCGCCGAGCTCGCGTAGCGTAAAAATCTTCGTTCTCGATCTCCTTTGTTTCGCTCTTTTTTACGGAATGGTTTGTCCGTGGTTAACGATGCAACCGCTGTTGCCGATTCGGCTGGCACCAAGACATCTTCGGCACCGAGCTCCCCTAACTCGGGCTCGGGAGTCGTTATTGAAACACGCAACCTCAGCAAAATTTATCGCGATTTTTGGGGGCGAAAGAAGGTTAACGCCCTCAAGTCGCTGGACATCGAAGTTCGCCAGGGCGAAATCTTCGGACTGCTCGGGCCCAACGGCAGCGGTAAAAGTACGACGATCAAGTTGATTCTCGGGCTGTTGTTCCCAACCAGCGGACGAGTGCTCGTGTTCGACAAGGACGCGACGGAAACGCAAAAGAATGAGCGAATTGGTTACCTTCCCGAAGAATCGTACCTTTACAAATTCTTGACGGCGGAGGAAACACTCGACTTCTATGGTCGTCTGTTCAACATGTCGGGAGCTGAACGTAAAAAGCGAGTCGATGAGCTGATCCAGCTCGTGGGTTTGCAAGGTGCTCGTCATCGCCAGCTTCGTGAGTACAGCAAAGGGATGACCCGTCGGGTCGGTTTGGCCCAGGCGCTCATCAACAATCCAGACTTGATTCTTTTGGACGAACCGACCACGGGTTTGGACCCGATCGGTTCGCGGGAGATGAAAGATTTGATCCTCAGCCTCCGCGACCAAGGCAAGACCGTGCTGCTTTGCAGCCACCAACTGGCGGACGTGCAAGACGTTTGTGATCGGGTCGCGATTCTCCACCAAGGCGAATTGAAAGAACTCGGTCGCGTTTCGGATCTGTTGAAGGTCCAGGATGTAACGGAAGTTCATGCTCGTGGACTGAGCGAAGAAGCCAAGAATGAAATCGCTGAAGTTATTCGTCGCCACGGCGGTACAGTCGAATCGATCGACAATCCTACCGCGACGATGGAAGACTTGTTCCTCAACATTGTGCGTGAAAGCGAAGCACGCCCAGGCGCTCGTCGTGTTTCCAGCTCCGGTAGCGAATCGACCGGTTCGTCGGAGGGTGCATAACGATGTTTTTGCAACCTGAAGATTTTTGGTCCTTTAGCGAATGGCTATTGAGGCCCGATCACTTTCTCGAGAGCGCCTTTTTGCAAGGCATTGTGCTGATCGTTCTCGCGATTGTGTTGGGATTGATCGTTGGCTACATCATTTCATCAGCTCGCTACGGGCCTGGTGAAGGATTTTATGCGGTTGCCCGAGCGACACGCGATTTGATTCGTTTCGATTTGCCTGGCACGTCAGCTCGACGAGTCATGGCGCTGGCTCGTTTGGCGTTCAAGGAAGCAATTCGCCGCAAAGTATTGTTTGTGGTCGGCTTGTTCGTGGTCGTTTTGTTGCTTGCGGGTTGGTACCTGAACCCTGAAAGTGATGATCCGTCGCGTCTCTACATCAGCTTTGTGCTAACCGCCACGAACTACCTGATTCTTGCGTTAGCTCTCTTTATCAGTGCGTTTTCGCTCCCCGCAGACATCAAGAATCGAACGATATACACCATCGTGACGAAGCCCGTTCGCGCCACGGAAATCGTATTGGGACGAATGATCGGGTTCATTGGTGTGGGTACATTGATGCTCGTGCCGATGGGTTTGGCGAGCTATGTATTCGTCGTCCGTGGTTTGCGGCATACACACAACGAAGTCGTCGAGGTGAAGGAAACGAGCGGCGGTCGCTTAGTCGGTGAGACGGACTTCATTCAAATGCACAAGCATTCGTTCACCATTGATTCGGATGGTCTCGGTCTGACGGATATTGTTCGCGGTCACCGTCACATTGTCACTCGCAAGGATGACGGAACCTTTGAAATTGGACCGCCCACTGGCGCTCTGAGAGCTCGGATTCCATCTTACGGCGAGATCCAGTTCCTCGATCGAAGCGGCAACGTGGACGAAAAAGGGATTGACGTTGGTAACGAACAACTCGCCGGCGGGTACGGCAGCGCCGGTATCGCTCGGTTTGCTGGGATCGTCAAAGAAGCTCGCAAAATCCAACACGGGTATGTTGAGGGCGGAACGCTCGGTGCCGCGATCTACACGTTTGACGACGTGACACCCGAACGCTATCCGAACGGTTTCCCGATCGATATCTCGATCCGTGCTTATCGCAGCTACAAAGGCGATATCGAGTCAGGCTTGCGTGGCTCACTCACCATGAAACATCCGGACAAAGCGATCGAGAGCAATCCAATCGCCTTTGTCGTGGATGAGTATGATATCGACGAGAAGGTACTGCCGACGGATATCGAGGGCACCGACGGCGAAGACACTCGCATGCTCAATGCGTTTACGGACCTTGTCAATGAAAAAGGCCAGATGCAGATTATCTTGCGATGCTTGGACCGCAGCCAGTATCTCGGTGCGACCAAGAGCAGCATCTATTTGCGCCCGAGCGAGAACACGTTCGCGTGGAATATGACCAAGGCATACGCCTCGATCTGGTTACAGATGGCGATGGTCACAGCATTTGGCGTCATGTTCAGCACCTTCTTGAGCGGACCCGTGGCGATGGTGGCCACCGCCGTTTGCGTGCTCTTGGGTTTCTCGGCCGAGCAGGTTTACGATACGCGGCATTACATCGACGCTGGAATTTCGCGGGGTGGAGGTCCGATTGAATCGATGGTTCGGATCCTGCGCCAAGACGCCATGACGACTGAGTTGGACGTTGATACGATTGCTGCGAAGGTCATTAAGACGGCCGACGCAGGGATCGTTTACGCACTCGACGCGATCGCCACTTCGTTGCCAAATCTTCCCAAAATGGTAGGCACAGCCGAATACGCGGCCAGTGGTATCGATATTTTTGCCGCGTTGCTCGCTCGTCATGCATTTGCGACATTTGGTTATTGCTTGTTGGCATTCCTTGTTAGTTATTTCTTCCTAAAATCGCGTGAGATTGCGGCATGAACCGCTCAGTTGCGCTTGGACGCAAGATTATTTATCTCGTTGTGCTGGTAGCGATGTTGCTGCCGCTGTACTTGCTCGGCCAACCGGCCGGCGGTGGCAGCGACCGCGGTGGCGCGTTGTCGGAAATGAGAGTTGAGTACAACATCGCTGAAAGCGATCTGGGTGAAATTAGCCCAGCGAGCGAAACGATGAAGCTTGCTTCGTTGGGACTCCGTGGGGTTGCCGCAACGTTGCTGTGGAATCGCTCCCATGACTACAAGGTCATGCACGAGTGGGACCGTTTGAAAGCGACACTCAATCAAATTGCGCTTTTGCAACCGCACTTTGACAAGGTCTGGGAATTCCAGGCGCACAACTTGGCCTACAACGTCTCGACTGAGTTTGACGATTATCGCCAACGGTACGAAATGGTGCGCGAAGGCACGGAGTATCTAACTCGAGGTGTGCGTCAAAACCGAAATGCTCCGCGATTGATTTGGTACACCGGCTGGTTCTACGGATCCAAAATGGGGATGTCGGATGAGAAGACCCAATTCAGGCGTTTGTTCGCCGAAGACGAGATTCTTCACGAAGCGTTACTGAAAGAAGGGATTGCCGTTGATAGCCCTGAAGCTCGTGGTCCACTTGGTAAGCCCGACAACTGGTTGGTTGGACGTCTTTGGCTCAACCATGGTTACGATCTCGTGGACTCGGGTGTGAAAATCCGTCGGCAAACGCCATTGAATTTCTACGAAACCGGACCGAAGTGGCGAATGAAGCACGCCGAATCGATCGAGAAAGAAGGCATCCTTGATGATCGCGCTCAAAGTGCGTGGACCTTTGCTTCCGAAGACTGGTCATCGTTTGGAAATCGAAGCATTCCAACGACAGCAGCGTTCACGATCAAGCTTGACCAACTCGATGATCTACAACTCAAGAAAGTAGAACTCGTCGATCGGATGCGTGAATTGATTGGTGAGCCGTTCAAGTTGGCGGAGCAAGCAATCGTTGATGCACTTCCAGAATATCACAAAGGGCTGCTCACTAAGCCTGAATCCGAGCTCTCAGTCAACGATCGGGCGAATCTCGAATCCTTGCGACCGACCCTGGTTCCGAATCTAGACGACATGGTCTCCAAGGCGGCACCGTCTGCGCGACTGGAATGCCTCGGTATCGTTGCTGAGATGAAGGACTTGGAAGAGCGGGTGATAAAAACGAATGGCTATCGCAATCAAATCAACTATCCGTATTGGAAAACGTTGGCCCAGGCCGAACAGGAAGAGCGAACAGTTGAAGCCCGTCGTTTAGTTTTCGAAGCTGAACAAGCGAACTCAGAAGCGGAACTCGACAAGGCGATTGAGCTTTACGAAAAGGCCTTCACGATTTGGTCGGACATCTTCGATGACTACCCAATCTTAACCGTCGATGATTCGGCTCAAGATTTGTTCGAGTCCATTCGTCGCTACATGATCGCAATCGATTCAGAAGAGTTGCCAGACGGGTTCCCGCTCGCCACGTTCGTCGAAATGATGGGTATGGACGGCCAAGTTGATTCGCAAGCTTACGAACAGGTCCGACTTGACCAAAAGGCTAAGGCAGAAGCTCGTCGTAAGGAACTGGCTGAAGAAGAACGTGTTCGCGAAGAAGAAGCCAAGGCGGCCGAGATGAAGGCGGCGGCCGAAAAGGCCGAAGCAGAGAAGATGGCCGCAGAAAAAGCGGCAGCTGAAAAAGCCGCAGCAGAAAAGATGGCCGCCGAGAAGGCAGAAGCAGAAAAGAAGGCCGCGATGGCGAAGGCTGAGGCTGAGGCTGAGGCGGAACAGAAGGCCGCGAAAGAGAAAGCGGATCAAGAAAAAGCTGACGCGGAGAAAGCTGCTGAGATGAAAAAGGCGGACGAACCCAAGGCAGATGACGGAAAGCCAGAAACGCCTGACGAGCCGAAACCTGACGAACCAGCTCCGAATGAACCGGCACCTGATTCACCTGCCCCAGCAGAACCTTCCGGTGACGAGTCCTAGAACTGAAGTGACAAGCCGATGAACTTGCGTCGAAGCCCAATAGTAGTTGCGGTCGGTTTAGCGGGCGCTCTTTTGCTGAGTGGCTCGAATGCGAACGCGCAGACTCGGGAGGAAAAGGTTCGTGGAGACCGAGAGAAGGTCGAGAGCGAAGGCTTCTGGATCTACAATGATTGGAAACGAGCTCAGAGCGAAGCAGCCCAATCCGGTAAACCGATCATCGTCGTGTTGCGTTGCATTCCATGCGAAGAGTGCGTCAAGCTTGACGACAGTCTTGTTGATAACGATCCGATTTTGCGCCCGCTTTTGGACCAGTTCACGCGTGTTCGTTTAGTATCGACGAACGGACTTGATTTGAACTTGTTCCAGTACGATTTCGATCAATCGTTCGCAGTTTTTTTGCTCAATGCAGATGGAACCATCTACGGTCGGTTCGGAACACGATCGCATCGCACAGAATGGGTTGGCGATGTTTCTATTCAGGGCTTGGCACAAGCTCTCCAAGGCGCTCTCGAACTCCATAAGGGTTATCCAGCAAACAGGACGCTGCTCTCGAGTAAAGTCGGTAAGCCACTCGAGTTCTCGTCGCCCGAAAAGTTTCCATCGCTGAGTGAAAAGTTCACAAGCCAGCTCGCGACCTCAGGCGAGATCGTAAAGAGTTGCATTCACTGTCACCAGATCGGTGACGCCCAGCGAGAATTTCAACGAGCACAGCACGGGGTGTTGTCTGAATCGACACTTTTTCCCTATCCGCACCCCAAAGTGGTCGGGCTTAATCTTGATCCAAATGAGTCGGTTCGCATTCAATCCGTTGAGCCAGGATCTGCGGCTGAGCTTGCTGGATTGAAACCTGGTGATTCGATCAAGACACTCGATCACCAGCCTTTACTTTCGACGGCGGATCTTCAATGGGTACTCCATCACTCGAGTCCCCAAGGTGCGAGTCTTGAATGCGAGATCATTCGCGGAGGTGCCCCAAAAACAGTAACGCTAGAGCTAGCCGCTGGCTGGAGACAGGCCGGTGACTTGTCGTGGCGAGTATCATCGTGGGGTTTGCGTCGCATGACCGCCGGAGGCGCGAGTCTTGAATCACTCACCGTCGAGGACCGGAAGCAACTTGGGCTCGAAGATGCCTCCATGGCACTTCGAGTCAAGCATGTGGGTCAGTATGGTGCCCATGCTGTGGCGAAGAACGCTGGAATTAAAGCTGGCGATATTGTCGTCAAGTTCGGCAGCCGAGCGGATCTGAAATCCGAGACTGAGTTATTGGCTTATGGACTTTCAACGTATCGGACCGGCGACACAATCGCCCTGACCATCAATCGTGGTGGATCAGAAATGCAATTTGAGTTCAAGTCTCAGCCGTAATTCGATTGGCAACCGAAGACTTACCCAAAACATCGCTCGCGGCCTAAAAACTTCTCACCTGCAGATCAACAGATAGGATCTCGTCTCCGGCTTTCCTCATCACATCATTCGCCCCAAACGTCCAAATAATTCCTTAAAATCTTGATGACGACGTAGGCTTTTGACCAAACGTGTCAATCGACTCAGCTAGTCTGTGTTCGGAGACGACGCAAGATCACGAGGGCGCGGATGCAGCTATTCATCAATTCGAGAGGAACGAGCTTACGTAAGCGAAATGAGAGATTTCTAATCCGCCGTGACCACGTGGAGCATGAGTTTGCGGCGTCGAAGATCACATCGATTGTGATTGCAACGGCCATTCACTTAACAAGTGACGTTGTACAACTGGCGAATCAACACAACGTTGACTTGGTTTTCTTAGACACATCCGGTATGCCAACCGCTCGGTTCTGGCAAACCAAGATGGGCAGCACCGCCACGATACGGCGACGCCAACTCGAAGTTTGCGAGACCCGCGAAGGTCTTGACTTCGCCGTCGAGTGGGTCGCTGGCAAAATCGACAACCAGATTCGCTTTCTGAACGAACTAGCAAAGCGACGTCCGAGCGATAACGAGTCTTTGGCAGCCGTCGTCCAATCATTACTGCCTCTGCGTCACCGAATTGCCGCGACCACAGGCGATCTCGACGAGCAACGCGGCACCGTGATGGGTCTCGAAGGCGCCGCCGGTCGCATCTACTTTGATTGCTTGTCCAAGCTCTTGCCAGCGGAGTATCAGTTCGCGGGACGTAGTCGCCAACCCGCCACAGATTCGTTCAACGCGATGTTGAACTATGCGTACGGTGTACTGTATTCGCAGGTCGAGATTGCGTTGATCCTAGCGGGCGTCGACCCGTTTATCGGTTTTCTGCATACCGACAACTACAACAAACGGTCTCTCGTGTTCGATATGATCGAGCCGTTCCGCATTATCGCCGAACGGTCCACTGTTTTGTTCTTCACCGGTCGGCGAGTGAAAAAAGAGTTCTTTCGCGAGGTCCCTGGCGGAATTGAACTTGCACCTGATGGGCGTGCGGCATTGATTTGCAATTTGAACGAGCGGTTGGACAAAGCCGTCAAGTATCCACCGATGCGATTTTGGCAGTCCATGCGATAATACCTGAGACCGAAATGCGTCAACGCCTCGACGAATACTACGACGCATGTTGGGCTAAGAACAATCAACTCGCTTTGACGAAACTCTTTGAGCAAGCTGGGCTGGGTGAATGGTCGTGTCTCGCTGGCCTCGAGCCGTTCGGTTTTAGTTCTCCCCGAGAAGAGATTTTCGTTCCCGTGCCGCTCAGAGAACTTGACGAGCACGGGAGAGCACTAGTGAAAAGATTCGCCGATGACGCAGAACAATTGCTGTGTCGTTACGATGATCCAACCTTTCGGAAGTCACTCCCGTTTCGAGAACGTAAATTGTTTCAGATCGCAATGCAGTTGTTCATCGTTCCCACACGGATCGATATCGCAGAAAGGATCGCGAGCCAAGTCAATGATTGGTTGTGGAAGATTGATACTGTTAATCACTACTCCTCTGAAACTGGTCTTGCTCATTGGCTGGTTGATGACGAAAGCGATCAAGAGCGTGCACCAACGCATTTCGTACTCTGATTCGCAAACGCGAACCATGCCCATACACCACCACTCATTCCTGGTAGCGATCCAATGTCGCCGAATACGGACTGGGGCGTGCTTATCGAAGGTGGTTGGTGGTGGTAGCATCCGTGGTGTTTGATTGCACGATGTGTTGACTCAAATGGGCAGGTGACTCGATGTTGGAAATCTCTGAAACTCAGTTGCGGTACCTTTCGTTCATTCATGCGTACACCGAAGGCTTCGGTATTCCGCCGGCAGAGTCCGAGATCGCAAAGGCGATGAAGGTTCAGCCTCCTTCAGTCAACGGAATGCTGAAAAAAATGGAGATCAAACAATTCATCCGTCGCAAGCCGAGTACGCCTCGCTCGATTGAGATTCTTGTGGATGCGAAGATGATTCCTGCGTGGAAAAAGAAAATGGTGAGCTCGTTTCAATTCTATGCCCCCAAGACGGCGACAAAGGCAGAACTTGATCACATCATGGAAAGAATGATCTCGCACCGCAAAACAGAACGCAATGAAACTCTGAGACAGGATCGCATTGCCAAGCAAACTCTATCCGCCACAAATTCGACCGTCTATCGCTTCAAGATCACTCTGAATAACTCCAAGCCTCCGATTTGGCGACGCATCGAGACGCTTGACGTCTTGTTGAGTGATTTTCACTATGTGATCCAAGCGGCCATGGGCTGGACAAATTCTCATTTGCATGCATTCAACATCGCTGGCGTACAGTTTATAGATAGGAAGCTTTTGGACGACAACTTTGGTGCATCGGATTATATGGGAATTCGTCTCAGCGAACTGGTTCTTCAGCACGGACCCAAATTGAAAATGCGCTATGATTACGATTTCGGTGACGGATGGATGCATAGCGTGGTGCTAGAAAAGGTCATCGATCGCACCGAAACGGCGATTGCTTATCCTCGCTGCGTCGCGGGAAGGAGAGCATGCCCGCCAGAAGATGTCGGTGGTGCCTGGGGTTTCGCTGATTTTCTTGAGGCAATCAATGATCCGGCACACGAACAACATGACGAATTGCTCGATTGGTCTGGTCCTTTCAGCCCCGAAGAACTCGATCTGGATGAAACGACGCAACGCATGCAAGAATGCGTTCGCTCCGTTTGCAATACCTAACATGACTTCGACACCACCGTCCATCACCATCACTCACGTCTTGGAGCATTTGTTCTGCCCGCGGTTCACGTACTTTGAACATGTCCTAGCGATTCCGGAACGGCAGGAAAAGCGATGGAAAGTTCAAAAGGGACGCGAGGTGCATTTGGAACGAGCGAAGGTGAACAAGTCGTACCTGCGAAAGAAACTGCAAGTGGCCAATCGCCGGTTCGATGTGCCGCTGGCAGACGCGGAGCTGCGAGTCCGCGGGGTGGCTGACGAAGTGCTGACATTTGAAGACGGCACGATGGGACCACTGGATTACAAGATCGTTGAAGTACCGATTACCTCGCGTGCCAGATCTTCGGCGCTACAGGCCGTGAATGAAGTGATCGAGGTGATCGAGGTGATCCAACAGGGCTACTTACCGCTCCCGACATCGCAACAGCGCCGCTGCGTCGATTGTGGCTACCAGAAAATCTGCATTCGTTAACGCGAAGTCTGTGTGCGAATTAATTGTTCTTTGACAATCTGGTTGAGTATGTCGTTGTCGCAGTTGGACTTACGGCGATATTTAATTGCGAGAACTCGCCGGATTCCTTGAAAATAGAGACTCGCTACACTTTGATGTTGAATCGTTCAACGTCACGAAAAAATCGTCGAAGCCCAATGTTCGTAAGGACTTACCTCTCACGAGCAGTCTTCGACATCAGTCCACGACAACAAGGATTGAAAGCGCTGCTTGTTATACCAAAGGCGTTGTGGATCAATGGTCGTTGATTCGGCGAAGCATGCCATCTTGCACACTCATGTTTTCTAGATCGGTATAGAACATCGCGGTGGGGTCGATGCCGTGCGACTCGTTTCTTTCGATCATGCGACGGATGCTTGTTTGCTGTCCGATCCACGGAAAAACGATCGTCCACGCAATCACCAGCCCTGTGACGGCAAAGCCAAGTGTCGCGTAGGCTCGTTTCCGTTCTGCCTTATCGATTGGCGACATTATTGCGGCTCGACCGGTTCGGTCGCTGCGGGTGAAATTGGCTGGGGAGCAATTGGCTGGGGAGCAGTATCGATCGATGCTGGTGCTGTGATTTCCGTCGCTTGTTCTTGACTAAGCTTCTCGACGGATTCAGCAAACAGTACACCGAACATCAAGTAGGACATCGCTAGTGTTAACACCAAGTTCAAGGATTGGCCACAGACGTAGAGTAACACCGGCTTTCCACCCCTGAGGTATTGCGCGTAGTCCGCAAATCGTGTTTGCAAACCGATGCAAACGAATGCGACACAGAAGAACCAGGATCGAATTGTCGTCGTGGCGCCATTGACGGTCGCACTGATGAGGTCTTCACCACCATCTACATATTGACTGATTAACGTTGCCACAATCGACACTCCAACAAAGCCTAAAACAAATTTCGGGAATCGCTTCCATATCTCGCTGATTTGTGGGCGATCACCGTTTGGGTCACGTTCAACAAATGTGACCCAATAGACGGCAACACCGAAAGCGGTCACGCCGATGAGGATATTTTGGATCATCTTCACCGTTGCCGCCGTTTCTTCGGCAACGCTATCGAGTGCCGCGCCGGCTGCGACAACAGCGCCGGTCGAATCGATCGTCCCACCGATCCACGCACCGCCGACTGTCGAACTCAGCCCCATTGCTTTCACGGCAATGGGGAGTGCCACCATCATGATGACGGTGAAAATCAATGAAAGTCCGATCGCGAATGACAGCTCTTCTTTCTTGGCTTTACAGCTTGCTGCGGTTGCGATCGCAGCTGACACTCCGCACACCGACATGTCCGCACTAATCACCATGTTCAACGATGCCGATGGGATCTTGAGAATCCTCTGTCCGAACCAGTAAGTCGAGATCAAGACAACAGGCGTTACGAGCCATGCGACAAAGATGCCGGGCAAACCAAGTGCAAGCAATCGATGCAGCAATACCTCGGCTCCCAAGATCACCAACCCCGACTTGACAAACAACTCAGTCAACAGCGCCGGGCGCATCCAATTTGGCGTTCCGATCGTGTTGCTAATCATCAGGCCGAGCAGCAACGCCCACAATGCAAATTCGAGGTTGAAGTGCTTGACCGTTTCTTGGCTCGACATCAAGAACGCGATTGCCGCAAGCACAAAGACACCCACAAAACCCACCGCAAAACGCTTGACGCACTTGCCTTGGAGTTTCTGGGCGGCGCCAAATGCGACTATCGAGAGCACGAACGGCATCAAGATTGCCGGCAACGACTTCGTGAGCGCAGGGATCGGATTCGAAACCCAGCCGCCTGGTTTTCCAAAATACGGTTTCCAGGGATGCGGATTTTCTGTGCCAAGAATCGATGCCCATCCGCAAATCAGCGCCAATACAAGCACGCCACCTCCGATCAGTATCGCGAGAATGTCTTCGTGCCTTAGCCCACGAGCCGAAATCGAAACTTCAGGGGTTGGAGGAAAATCATTCGAAGCAGCGGCGTCATTTGGATGTTGTGGCATAACGGCGAGTGAGGCATCAGCGAGCAATGGAGCGTTCGAGCAAAGGAGCGTTGAACGTGGGGCTGGCTAATATAACTTCTCGCTCGCGGCCCGTGGTCACTCAACAAGAGGCACGTTCTCGATTCTCTGGCGCCTTGATTCTTGGGCGCCTTGATTCTTGGGCGACTTGCGTTTCCGATTGCGGCAACGTGTCAGGCAATGATTTGATGAATCGGCTCGACGTGTTCGACACCGACCAACTTTTGGTCAAGTCCACCATAGAAGTACGCGAGGTGATTGGGGTCGAGTCCCATTTGGTTCAAGATGGTGGCGTGCAAATTCCGCACGTGCATCGGATTATCGACCGCTTGGGCTCCCAATTCATCCGTCGTTCCAAAGCTCACGCCGCCCTTGATCCCGCCACCAGCCATCCACATGGTGAAGCCATACGCATTATGGTCACGTCCCGAACCTTCAGCGTACTCCGCTGTGGGTTGACGTCCGAATTCCCCGCCCCAAACCACGAGCGTCTCGTCGAGCATGCCTCGGCGTTTCAAGTCCGATAACAGTGCCGCGATGGGCTTATCGGTGTTTCCTGCGTGGAAGTTGTGGTTCTTTTCCAGATCGCCGTGCGCGTCCCAGTTGTCATCGTTGTGAGAACCGCCGCTATAGAGTTGGATGAAGCGGACTCCGCGTTCGACTAAGCGACGCGCAAGCAAGCAACGCCTGCCGAAGTCGTCCGTGCGAGGCTGGTTGACTCCGTAGAGATCGAGCGTCTCCTGGTCCTCTTGCGCCAACTCGACAGCCTCCGGCGCGGTTGACTGCATGTTGAACGCGAGTTCGTAGCTTGCGATACGCGACGCGAGGTCGTCGTGGCCAGCACGTATGGACAAATGGCTCGCATTCGCATCTTGAATGGAATCGATGAGGCGTCGTTGAACGCCATCGGCGAGATCTTTCGGTGGCGCCAGGTCAAGAATCGGGGCACCGCTACCTCGAAAGACAGTGCCTTGATACGTCGCTGGCATGAAACCGCTGCTCCAATTCTTAGCACCGCTGATCGGCCCGCCCGTCGGATCGAGCATCACGACGAAACCGGGCAAATTCTCGTTGACGGTTCCAAGTCCGTAGTTCAACCACGAACCGAGCGCGGGGCTTCCCGAGAGAATCTTACCGCTATTCATCATCAGCATCGCTGATCCGTGAATGGGCGAGTCCGCTGTCATCGAATGCAGGAACGCGATATCGTCGACGTGATTAGCGACATTCGGAAACAGGGTGCTGACCCATTTGCCGCACTCGCCATATTGACTGAACTTCCAGCGTGGTTCGACGATTCGTCCTTGATTGCGGTGCCCACCTCGACCAAAGGTTTTAACGTCGACCGTCTTGCCATCCATGCCAACCATATCTGGCTTGTAGTCAAACGTGTCGATATGACTGGGGCCGCCATACATGAACAGGAAGATGACGCTCTTTGCTTTCGGCGCAAAATGGGCAACCTTCGCCGCTAAGGGGCTGGCGTATGAAGCAGCTTCATTTGCTTTAGCCCCAGCTGCAAAAAAACCGTCACCGGCAAGCATCGAGGCAATCGCCGCAGCACCGAAGCCACCGCCAGTTTGCCAAAGAAACTCGCGTCGCGTGCGTCCACAAAAGCTACTTCGGCTGTTTCGTTGCGTCGTCATGTTCGTCATCACTTTTCTCAATCGAGAAACAGAAACTCATTCCAATTCAAAATCGTCAAACAATACAACTGCACGGCTCGCTCGCGACTGAGCGAGTAGTTGCCTTCCAGGTCAGCGATCAACTTCACCGCTCGGCCCACTTCTTCGTCTGTCGCATCGCGAGCGAACACGGCACGTATCGCACGTTTAGCGACTTCGTCATCCGAGACGCTTTTTGCATCGATGGACTTTGCCAATTTCGCAGCTTGTTCATGAATGAAATCGCTGTTCAACATCGACAACGCTTGCCCAGGCTGGAGCGTCATGAATCGTGCTTCACAAGATCGATCGGGCTCGGGGAAGTCGAACGCCTCGAGCAACGGTGTAACGAGTGATCGCTTCACATGGATATAGACACTTCGTCGATTACACTCGTCCTCGGAAGAATCGCCCCATCCAGCGCCAGGCCGCGATTGGCCTGACAACACCTCTGCTGAGAGTTTCGGAAAGAAGCTTGGTCCGTAAGTCGCTTTATTGATGGATCCATTGACCGCGAGTACCGCGTCACGAACTTCTTCGGCGCTCAGTCGTCGCGGATCAAATCGCCAGAAGAAGTCATTATTGGGATCCACCGCAAGGCCTTCGTCGGTATTAGCGGACGTCATCTGGTACGCACGACTCGTCATGATTTGGCGATGCAGGTCTTTCAGCCTCCAGCCGTTCTCGACAAAAAACGTTGCCAGCCAATCGAGCAACTCTGGATGCGTCGGCGGCGTGCCGAGTTGCCCAAAGTTATTGCTGCTTCGAACGATACCGCGACCGAAGTGATATTGCCAAACACGATTCACCATCACTCGACTTGTCAGCCGATTATCGCTCTGTGTCATCCAATCGGCCAACACGCGACGTCGACCAGCCGAACCGCGGCTGGTGTCACGCGATTCGAGTTCCGGAGGTTCAATATCGAATAGCGTCGGATAGTCCGGTTGGACTTCGTCCGTGGGCGAGTGAGGATTTCCCCGGAAGAGCACAAATGTTGGCTTAAGCGGTTCATATCGGCCCAATCCTAGCACAGCTTCTCTTGTTGGAAGCGTCTTGCGTCGCGAATCGATCTCTTTCAATTCATCCTGGAGCTTTTCGTGGCGAGCGATTTGCGCATCATCCAAGTGTTGCTTGAGATTTTTCTTCAGCACTCGCTCGCGCTCACGCTTGGGACCTTCGGTTGCCCGTTGGTCTTCTGCGGACATCTTCTCGATGCCTGTTTGCTCGATCGCCGTTCGCTCTTGCTCCGCCTGGCGATGCTGGGCGTCGAGTTCGTCGTACTGGCGATTCAATTCCGGAGTCGAGATATCGATTTGGTTGAACGACGATTGATCACCCCGATTGCCATAGGGCGTCAAGTCAGCCATGAAGGCTAACATGCTGTAGTAGTCCGTCTGTGGAATCGGATCGATTTTGTGATCGTGGCATCTCGCGCAATTGATCGTCAGTCCCAAGAAGACCTGGCTCGTCGTTGCCAGAATGTCATCGAGTTCATCAAAGCGAGCTTGCAAAGGGTCTGCGGGCTCGTCGTCCCAAATGCCAAGACGATAGTAGCCGGTCGCCGTCAGTGTTTCCGTTGTGACATTGTCAAGTTCGTCACCGGCGAGTTGTTCACGCACAAATTGATCATAGGGTTTGTCCTCGTTGAACGATCGGATGACATAGTCACGATACTTCCACACGTTTGGTTTTGGGTTGTCACGCTCAAATGAGTTCGTTTCGCCGTAGCGAACGAGATCCAACCAGTGCCGACCAAAGCGTTCACCGTACTGGGGCATAGCGAGCAATCGATCAATCAGTTGCTCAAAGGCATCGTGTGAGGTGTCGTTCACGAACGCGGTGATCTCTTCGGCACTAGGCGGAAGACCGATGAGATCAAAATACGCACGACGAATCAGAGTCCTGCGATCCGCTGGCGGATTGGCTACCAAACCGTTTGTCGCCAAACTCGCTTGAATGAACGCGTCGATCGGATTGTTTTGAGGTACGGCATCCGCATGCTCGTCCACGCTCGTGGCTTCTGGCGGTTGCGGATGACTCAAGGGCTCAAACGCCCAATGCTTCTGCCATTTGGCACCCGCGTTGATCCAGTTCCGTAAGATTTCAACTTCAGATTCTTTGAGCGGATCACCCTCAGGCGGCATGCGTTCATTTTCGTCCGTGGAAATAACGCGAGCGATCAGCAAGCTCGCGTCAATATCGCCAGGAACGATCGCGTGGTCGCCAGACTCCGTTTCGCTCAGCGCAGATTCGCGATTCACAAAGCTCAGACCACTTTCAGCGACATCGGGACCGTGGCAGGCATAGCATCGCTTTGCCAAGATCGGTTGGACGTCGTTGGTGAAGTGCACTTCACGGGCTGGCTTTATTCGCGGCTCTGCCGGCGTTTCCTGAGCACGAGCGACTAAGCAGAAGATGCTTGATCCGAGCACAGCGAGCGTGCACCGATACCACCATGTGGTTGCACGTGTGGTTCCACCACAGAACGCGTCATGATCACAAAGTGGATGATTGGGGATGCGAGTCGTGTTGGGACCGAGTTGTTTATTCATGAGCAAGGTCAAATCGGAAGATCGTCATCGCGTGTTCGACAAAACGCGTGCGACAAGCTTATACGGGCTCAAGCGAGCGATGGTTGTTCGCATTCAGTCGCGGACGGACCAATGGACTCGCTTGAATCAATAGGAGGTGGATGGACGACAATTCAATCACCGTCGGGGGCGGGACCCTATTGTTGCAGGTTGATAAGCCCGTTCCAATGAGTTTCGACGTATTGTGGCTAAGTTTTGTTGCAATCGAGCCGTTTACGTCGATTTGTGCGGAAACACGGCAATTGTTATTCTAAACCGGTCGTCACGCCGCTTGGTGGCGGACGTGATGCTGGTGTCTGGGCTGAGAATCCTTGCACGATGTCGCGGGCATGACAACTTGGATCATTTGACCACAGCGTGCATGCAATTGGGGTTTTGGTCATTTTCTTTTTGTGGACCTCGTCATGACAAACGCGACCAACCCGAATGTCATTACATCCACAAACAGTGGCGAAGTGGTGGATTCGTTGCTCGAACGGCCTCGCGTTTTGCTGATGATTGAGACATCGATGGCCTTCGGGCGAGGTGTGCTGGATGGAATCAGCCGCTATTTGGTGGCGAATCCTCCATGGTCGGTCCACTTGGACTTGCGAGATTTGATCGTCACCGAACCAGAGTGGCTGCGACGGTGGGATGGCGACGGAATCATTACGCGATCGGCAACGCCGGCGATGGAAAGGACGCTCCAGGAATTAAAAATCCCGACCGTCAACCTGACAGACATTTTCGCGGGCCAAACGCTTCCAAGTGTCATCAACAACCATCGGCGAATCGGCGAAGTTGCAGCGGAACATTTGATCGAGCGAGGTTTTCGGCATTTTGGCTTTTGTGGATTCAACGATCACCACTGGTCGATGTTGCGACGTGAGGGATTCGAGTCGGCAATCAACTCGAGATCGCTTAGCTTCTCGTTCATGGAGAATGGCTGGGCGGAATCGCGGCTGCGGGGTTGGGAATTGCAGCAACCTGACATTTTAAATTGGCTCGACAGTCTTCCACGTCCGGTTGGCATCATGGCTTGCAATGACCTTCGCGGCCAACACGTTCTTGAGGCCTGTCGCGCCGCGAATGTGTCGGTGCCCGAAGAAGTTGCTGTGATCGGTGTTGATGACGATCAAGTGATCTGTAACTTCAGCTGCCCGCCGCTGACAAGCGTCATTCCCGCAGCCGAGCGCATCGGTTACGAAGCGGCTGCGATGCTCAGTCGGCTGATGCGAGGCGAACCGGTGGAAAATCGTCACTTGGAATTTGATCCGCTCGGTGTGGAGACTCGCCAATCAACCGACATCCTCGCGATCACTGACGGCGATATCGTGAAAGCCCTGCGAGTGATTCGCGAGCGAGCTTGTTCTGGATTAACCGTCACCGATCTACTTCGCGAAGTGCCTGTCGCTCGCAGTGTGATGGAACGGCGTTTTCGCAGTTATCTTGGTCGCTCACCACAAGCTGAGATACGCAACGTTCAACTCAAACGTGCGTGCCAACTCTTGCGAGACACCGAATTGCCGCTCGCCCAAATTGCTTCGCTCACCGGATTCAAACACTCCGAGTACTTTAGCGTCGTCTTCAAAAGATGTCTTGGAATCACTCCTGGTAACTATCGTGACACGAACACCTAGAACGAATCGTATCCTCCGCTTTTTTGGTTGCTTGCTTCTTGCCGTACTCGCATGTGCTGGGGCGACGGCCGCGGACGCGACCCACGGGCGCGTTGACTTGATTGCGGAAACCGCCGGTGTCTCGCTTGAGAACGGGATGTGGATCGCGGCAAGTGATAGCTTCATCGAGCGTCGCAATTGGTTACCCCAGGCGGAGCAACATGCCAGTTATTTTGCGGAGTTTGCCGTCGACTACTTCGCGTCCGCTCCGTCCGTGGTCATGTTCACGGCATCCGACGACACTCACGTTCGCGTCGAACTGGCGGCGCCTTGGAAAGACAGCGGAAATGGTGAGCCACTCGAGTGGTCGGTAGCATACGAATCATTCCATGCAGACGGCGCGGATGTTGTGGGCGAGGTTCCTCAACTTACATCGGCATCCATTGCCAATCCGATCGCAATCACGTTAGCAGTGAAAAAGAACGTCTCGGTACGTCTTGAAATCACCGCTCGCGCGAGCATTCCCAACGGTATCATTGGAACAATCGCGAGATTGAGTCACGCTTTCGAACTAGCCAAAAAATTGAAACGCGGTGTCAACTTAAGCAACTGGCTCGAAGTCCCACCGAGCGAAAATTGGGGTGACAACTCATGCAACGCCTCCGACATGCGGCACATTGCCGGGCAAGGCTTTGATCACATTCGCTTGCCAGTGGGATGGCATCACTACGTTGGCAATGCGCCGAGTTTTATGATCAGCCCAGAAATTCTGGCAACGGTCGATCAAGTCATCCGCCAGGCAACGGATGCGGGGCTCGCAGTGATCGTGGACATCCATCACTTCGAAGAATTCACGACCAACCCGCAAGCGGAAGAAGCCAAGCTGATTGCGATTTGGAAACAGCTCGCGACGCGTTACGCCGCTCAGCCGGAGTCCGTCTTCTTTGAGATTCTCAATGAACCCAAGGACGCGGCGACAACCGTTGTAATGAACGCGGTGTACCCGAAAGTTCTCTCGACCATCCGAGCGACCAACCCCAATCGTGGCGTGCTTGTGGGTCCTGGAAACTTCAACTCCATTTCGGAATTGAGTCAATTGAGGCTCCCCCCAGACGACCAAAACTTGATTGTGACAGTGCACAGTTACGACCCGTATGTGTTCACTCACCAACGAGCCGAGTGGACAGATCCTGCGGTACGCAACTTGAGCCCCATTCAATTTCCTGGACCGCCGACAGCGCCGGTTTCAATTCCCCCCAACGCACCCGACTGGGTCGCAAGCTGGTTGCGAAATTACAACGCTGTTGCGTCGAGCGAGCACAACCCAAGCAGCTCGCTTCCAATCCGCCGAGCACTTGCTGTCGCATCCGGCTGGTCAGAATTTCACGGCCGGCCCGTGCATCTCGGCGAGTTCGGTGCGTACACGAAAGCGGACGCGACCAGTCGCGAGAACTACTACGCACAAGTTCGCAAACAAGCCGAGTCCGCCAACATCGGCTGGTGCATCTGGGACTGGAAAGCGGGCTTCGCTTATTGGGACCGCAATACGAACCAGCCACTTGCTGGGATGCGTGAGGCGTTATTTCCTATTCCGTAAGCGAAACGAGGCTGCTCGCGTTTACCGAATCGTGAACGTTTTTGGTTCGGCTTCCATTTCCTGTTCCCAAGCGACCAGTTTTGTTTTTAGCTCGTTCACGATTTCTGGGTGCTGATAACACAGATTTTTGCGCTCGCTGATGTCTTGCTCAAGGTCGAACAATAAATCCATTGTTCCACCGTCGTCCAAGTACTTCCATTTGCCAACACGGATCGCACGCATCTTGCGATTGGAGCGATCGATTCGCCAACAGAACATACGATCGTCCATCGGCGGCTGGTTGCCTTGAAGAATCGGCAGCAAATTGACCCCATCAAGTTTGTAGTCCGTGGGCGGTTTCGCTCCGGCGGCTGCGGCAAAGGTGGCGGTCAAGTCCATCGTAATGGCTTGCTGTGACACGACTTGGTTGGCTGGCAATTTTGCTGGCCATCGCATCAAACACGGCACCCGGATTCCACCTTCCCAAAGAGTGGCTTTGTGGTGAAACAGTGGCTGGTTGCTCGACCAGCGTTCGCCACCGTTATCGCTCGACAGGACGAACAGCGTGTTGTCGGAAAGACCGTGGGCTTCTAATCGCTTCATGATCATGCCAACGCCTTGATCGACTCGCTCCAGCATCTCTTTGTAAATTTCGCGACTTCCATCGAGCATGTTGGCAGAGGTTACTTTTGAATCGGGTCGATTCGGCGGTTGAAAGGGTGCGTGCACTGCCAAGTGCGGAACGTAAAGAAAAAAGGGTTCGTCGGCGTGCTTGTCGACAAAGTTTGCGGCTCGCTCATTGATCAAATCCGTGAGATAGCCTTCGGCTTTGGAAATTTCCAAGCCATCTCGCAGGGCATAGGTACCGTCGTAATAAATGTGGCGATAGTAATCCGCGTGTCCGAGCAGTTCGCCGAAGTATTCGTCGAAGCCGTGATTGAGCGGATTGAATTCGTCGTCGTAACCCAGGTGCCACTTGCCGAACACGCCTGTTGCGTAACCGGCGGACTTGAGCATCTTCGCGATCCCCGGTTGCTCAGCGGGCAAGCCAATGCCGTGGTGCATGGTATCAATGGTTTTCCATTCGCCATCAATCAATCGCCGTCGCTCTGCCGTGAACCCAAGCGCCCACTCGAAACCCACACGTTGTTGCCAGCGACCGGTGATGAAACCACATCGCGTTGGCGAACAAACCGGAGCGTTCGCATAGAAGTCAGTGAACTTCAAACCTTGTTTCGCGAGCAGGTCGGTATTGGGCGTCTGGATATCGCTTGATCCCATGCACCCCAGATCGCCATAGCCCATATCGTCCACTAACACGAACACAATATTCGGCGGCCGTTCGGCTGCGACAACATTCGTCGCAATCAAAGTTGAGGAAAGAGCGAGGCCAATGAAGCACGCAATGCGAGCTAAAGACGGTTTACGATTCATAAGGTAAAAGCCTGGGAACGGAGCTGTGCATCAAGAAGAGTGCCTGCAATTGTACCGCTCGCTCACGCCCTCATGTGTCATTGAAAGCAATTTGCAAGGCTATGCCGGCTCATTCCTTGGACGACGAAATTCTCCGAGTAACCTCACTGATATTGATGTTTTTGCTAGCCAGCAGCGTCCCCGACAGGTAGTCGATATGCGAGCAAGACTTTCTGTATTCGGCGAATGCCTGGTAGTAGTCCGCAGACGCGTCAGCTTGCTGCTGTGAACTTTGAAGCAACACATTTACGGGCGTGCGACCATTCTTAAATTGAGCGGTTCGAACGTCGACTTCAGTTGCTGCAGCCTGCCACCGTCGCAAAGAAGTATGCATCAACTGGAAGTTGGTACTGGTCTTGGTAAATGCATCGTTAAGCAACGTGATCAACACTCGACTCGACTCATCGAGGTTTGCTTCTTCACGTTCTAAGCGGAGTTCGCCCCCTCGCAATTGAGTCGCCTCTGGGCGTGCGTCAAACATCGTGGCGACAATTTCAAACCTTTGCGATGGCTCAACATCGCTATTCACCCAGTCATTTAGATGAAGTTGCGGGTATTTCGATTCAAGAAGCTTCTTCCTTATCGCAAGTTCGAGTTCGAGCTGATTGAGCCTGACGTTTTGTTTCTTGATTTCAGGGCTCCGTCGCATGGCTTGCGTTAAGTCTGTAGTCAGACTCCGATTTGATTCGTCATTGGTGGGCAACCGTGATCGCTTGGTTTTGTGCCGTGACTGCTACCGAGATCCGTTGATTTGAAACGAAAAGTTCCCAATACTCGTTCTCAACATCGCGAACAAGGTTGCGAACTTGGACTTCAAAATTCGCGAGTGAAACCTGTGGATCTTCCGGCGTCGCGTGATCCAGCGATTTGACGAAACTGCTGGTTTGAAGGGCAATGGAAATGCACTCTTCCAACGTGAGCGTCCATGGTTCGTATTGCTCGATGCTGATCGGAAGTGGTTCGCCGTTTGCAAACGGGATTTCCAAACTGTCTCGGTGCGAAACCTGACTCTCCGTATCGATTGCCGCCTCAAGCTTCTCGACTAAGACCGCAATCGATGATGCCCGTGCATCTGGGGTCTCTAGCGGCCCAGCTTTTCGAGTTGCTTTTGTCTCTAAAGCCCCAGCAATCGGTGTCTGAGTAAGCGGCGTTTGGGTAATTGGGGCTGGCGATTCGCGCGGTGCAATTGGGACTTGATACAGCGGTATCGCAATTAACAGAAGTATCGCCGCGACCAACCAGAGCCTTCGCTTGGTTGCTCGTTTTGCTAGAACCTCGCTCGGTAACGGCTGCTTCGCCGGTTGCTCGACATGTGCGATGCACTGTTTCAACACCACTTCTAACTTGCTAGCGGATTCGAAGCGTTTCTCGGGGGGTTTCTCGAGTAGCAAGTTCACTAGCGTGACAAGCCAGGCAGGGATCACCGGATTCAGTTCGCGAATGTTTCGCGGAGCATCGTCCGTGATGCGGCGGAGCACGCCGTAGCTCGTTTCCGCTCGAAAAGGCGGATGACCAGTGCACATCGTGTACATGACGCTTCCGAGCGAAAATAGATCGCTCCGGCACTCGACGGAATCTCCGCGAGCCTGTTCAGGCGACATGAACTGAGGCGTCCCCGCGATCACGCCGGTGCGTGTCATGGACGCGTCGTCGACAGCGCGAGCTAATCCAAAATCAGTGATAGTGACTCGCTCGACACCGTCTTGGAGCAACACGTTGGCTGGTTTGATATCGCGATGCACCAGTCCCTGAGCATGGGACGCGGCCAAACCGCTAGCAATTTGTTGGCTAATCCGCAGAATCTCAATCAACTCAAGTGGGCCATCAGTGTCCAGCCGATCTTGTAACGATCGGCCAGCAATATAGGGCATTACCAAATAAGGAAGCGCCGCATCGTTGGAAACGCCGTGAATCGCAACGACATTGGGATGGAGTACGGCTGCGGTCGCTTTGGCCTCGCGAGCAAAACGATGTCAAGCGGCTCCGTTGGCACCTAGGTGTGGCGCAAGCACTTTGATTGCGACGGTTCGATCCAAGGATTTCTCAGTCGCTTTGAGCACGACGCCCATTCCACCAGAACCAACCACGCCAGTGACCTCGTAAGGTCCCAATCGTCCCAACGACTGTGGATCGTCCGTGGGTGCAAGAATGTCGAGAACTTGCTGAATTTGGTGAGTGTTTCGCTCGAATCGATCTTGATCATGGCCAGCACCCAACCCTAATACACGTCCCAATTCGTCGGCATCGGCCTTTAGAAAGTCTGCCGCATCCGTCCAGATCTCTTTCGAGGCTGCGGCGATCGCAAGTTCATTGCGACACACAGCACATTGATTCAGGTGCTCGGTAAGAGCGACTTCATCGTCGTTCGAAAGGCGATCTTTGAGGTAGTCCACCAAACGCGCTGGGTCGCATGTCGAAGCATTCGTTGCATCATTCATCCGAATCACTCTCCAATTCCTTGACTACGTCTTTTAGGCGTTTGATAATTCGACTTCGTGCGGCGTAGATGACGCCTTCGCTTCGGTCTAGACGAGTTGCCGCGTCTGCGATCGATGCACCGTCGATCATCGTCATCTGGAGTGCCTGCCACGTGGTTTCGTCGGCGCGTTGACGCACTACTTCTGCAGCATGCCGAAAAAGCTGCCGACGATACTCAAGTTCGATTTGTTGTTCAGTTTCTGACGAGCCCTCTGCGCTTTGCTGGAGCAGTGGTAACTCGGCGACAAGATACCCCAACGAGTCTTTGGGACCTCGCGATAGCTGATTGACAACGGCGTTTTTGGCGACGCGACGCAACCAATGTCGAAACTTGGTACCTTGGCCCTGTCGCTCCCAGTCCGGAATGGCTTTGGCAACGGAAATCAGGACACGCTGAGATAGATCTTGCGCATCGGCATCCTGAAGTCCACGTGCGCGAGCGAGTCGATACACTGCCGGGCGATAGATTTGAACGAATTGGTCCCAGGCATCGCGATCTCGCAGATCACGAACTCGAATTAGCAAGCTCTCACGTGTGTTAGGTAAATCCGTCACCATCTTGGTCTCCCAAGAAACTAAACACGCGGGGATGGCGTTTCTGACAGGTCACAAGAGAAAAACTAGATATTTCTGAGCTTCTACCAGCGGTGTTCGGGGCGGTCGAGGATTTCTTTGAGGATCATAGCTTGCTGCATGCCGCCGGGCGCTTGGATCATACGTTTGATGTCTTCAACCATATTACCGGTGCTCGTAAACGACGACGCTGGTGAACCGCCGCTCGCCTTGGATTGCTGGAGTTTTGCGAGTGCCGCAGCGGCTTTGGCGGCCTCTTTCTCGGCGGCGGCTTTGGCTGCGGCGATCCGCTTTCGCTGCATCGCATACGGGTCTTCTTCGTGCTCGTCATCGAGCACAATTGCGGCAACTGGAATGTCATCCGAGTCATCCATCGGATGGCTGGTCAGCCGCTCAGATTGCCGATTCGTGTATTCGGGCCGCGTACGTTGAGTCGGTGCCGCTTGTGCAGGTGGCGCATTCGTTTGACGACGCTGCGCGGCACGTCGCAAGAAGTCTTCGAGGTCGCTGGGCATGGTGGAGGCTTTCTCGACAGTTGGCTGCTTGGGACAATGGACTACTTGGTGTACTCGCCGCTCGTATCCGACTTGGTCTGGATCGCGAACGACTTTCGCATTTCAGTATCCGCACTCACGTTTTGCAGCTTGTAGTAATCGAGAATGTTCAAGTTGCCGCTGCGGAAAGCTTCGGCCATTGCCATCGGCACGGCGGCCTGGGCGTTCACGAGCTGGGCACGGCTTTGTTCAATACGAGCCTGCATTTCTTGTTCAGACGCGACGGCCGAAGCACGTTTGTTTTCCGCTCGCGCTCGAGCGACCTGGGTATCCGCTTCGGCTTGGTCAGCTTGCAAGCGGGCGCCGATGTTTGCACCCACGTCGATATCGGCGATGTCGATTGAAACGATCTCGAATGCCGTTTGCGAATCAAGTCGACGAGCGAGCACCGCTTTGCTGATCACATCAGGATTTTCTAGCACCGCTTTGTGGCTGGCGGCGCTACCGATCGCACTGACGATACCTTCGCCAACACGCGCGATAATCGTTTCCTCGGTCGCACCACCGATCAGTTGTTGCAAGTTGGCACGCACTGTCACACGAGCTTTGACTTTCAACTGGATGCCGTCTTTCGCAACGGCGTCGAGCGACGCTTTGGCGGAACCCCGTGGCGGACAATCGATGACTTTCGGGTACACACTCGTTTGTACAGATTCCAAGACGTCTCGACCGGCGAGGTCGATCGCGGTGGCTTCGCGAAAAGTGAGCGAGATCGTCTTGGCTTTCTTCGCAGCAATCAGTGCACGGATAACTTGCTGAACGTTTCCGCCAGCCAAGTAGTGGGCTTCGAGGGCTTCGCTTGTTAATTCTGGATCGACGAGGCCCGCTTGGCTGGCCATGATCTTGCTGCGAACGATTTGGCGTGTATTGACTTTGCGGAACGTCATACCGATCAAGTTGAAGATCGAAACGTTCGATTGGGTCAGTTGAGATTGGATCCACAATCCAAAGTAGCTTGCGAACACAAACAGCAGGATCAGGAAAAAACCACAGATCACAAGTGCTGCGATGAGCGCCCCCATCGTCGTATTGGAGATTTGCATGGCGACGACGCCGGTTGCTGGTGAAACAAGAGATTCGATCATCGGTGCGATTTCCATAGTTGTCCGCAAATTCAAGCGAGCTAGTCACTGACCAATTTCACGGCCACACCACGCAATGTCAAGCAAGCGGGGACGAGAGTTCGGCTTTGGGGGGAAGGAAAGGTCTGAAAACCGTCGAAAGTTTGGTGACGGGCGTCTCCAGGCGATTTCGACGACCGCTATCGAGCGATTATTGAGCTTCGTTGGCACGTTCCGCCCAAAATTGTCTCGCGGCTTTGATGAACGGTGCGTGTTGCCCAATTTCCGCAGGCGACAGTTTCATTAATCGTTGTTCGTAATCCGTTTGCCACGTCTGGAAGAATTCGACGGCTTTGCGTGAGACGCGTCGCTGGCCATCAAACTCGATGTACCAAGGGGCACTCATTGCGGCTCGGAAGTGGCCATCGAATAACGTCACCACTCGCACCACGATCCAGCCGCTTTTGTCAACGCTGAGCACCGGAATTTTGCCGCCTGCCAACGCAAACTCATCCAACCGAGCGCTGTAATGCACTTCGCCGTTGTGTACCACTTCTAAATAGTCGACGGGATCGCGTACAGAAAGTGTCAACTCCATCGCCAACTCGAGGACTTCGCCTTGGTTCGCTGTGAAGGTGTGTCCGGGCAATTCGCCAGCGAGTTTGGGGCGCAGGAGTGGCCCATTGGTGGCGACGCTTTGGCCGGCCCAGGCAGCTTTCCACCAGGCATCTTGTGTCGCGACACGAGTGGCTTCGACAGGAAACACCTCCGGCTTTTTGGGTGAATATGTTTCATACGATACCAATGGCTCAGCAACATAAAGTCGGTTGTAGCCAACGGGAGTTTCCGCCGCCTGGTTGCCAGTGCCCGCGAGCGGCGGGATTTTGAAACCAGCTTCGAGCACGTTCCAATAAATGCGTTCGGCGGAGCGTCCAAGAGAGCGGCCGTCGCCGAACCCAACGCCTGGCGGCTCGCGACCATCGGCTGGCTTGAGGACTGGACGATCCAATCGAAGCCAATCACCGAGCACGAACATGCCGTCGATCTTGTTACTTGCCAGCCACACGGGAACTGGCCACGCAAATGGATTCTCGATGGCGGCGTGTGCGTCCTGGTTGAGTGATGCTAGCCGTTCACTCGGCAATACGATCTGCAATGCGATCTGCCGTTCACTCGCCAGTGCACTCGTGTCCGTCGCAATCGCCTCGATCGGTGTCTCAATGGACTCATAGATGGCGATACCATCATGAAACTGGACGTTCGAAGAAATCCACACGGGCTCGAATTCAAGCGGTTCGTCGTTGGGCTTTTCGGGGATGGGGTTGGATTCCACGTGTCCGAGAACACATGCAACATGCAAATCCTCTGCGGCCATCCGAAGTGGCAAATCGGCTGGTGATGCTGGCACAAGACAATCGCCGCTCGTCCAGCCGAGCGAGAGCATGTCGACCATTCGCGGCAACGCAAGCTCACGTTCGTCGAGACTCGTTCGCTCGAGCGTAAATGTGCCTGAAAGAATCCTATACTCGGGCCCGCGGACCATTCGAAACGCATAAACGCCATCGGCTAGCGACATTTCGACGGACCGATCGAGCACCACGCCGATACCAGCGGGCACGGTTTTACGGATCGACATCGGTTTGCCCGCTGGAGTTTGCCCGGAAACGGCCCCTCGATAGATCTCCATTCGAGTGGCTACCGGCTTGTTCGACTTCTCTTCGCGAACTTTCACTGTCAAAGATCCGCCGGCAGCGAAGAGAGATTCTGTGACAAATATGCCACTTATAGCGAAAAACGCTACGGCGATTGGCTGGATTCTCGATCGGTGTACCGTTTGCTGTGTTACGTCTCGGCTGGTCGAATCGCGTGAAGTGTGCCAAGTTGGCATTGCAAAAGATAGCGTCGTAAAAGTTAGCATCGCGAATGTTCCTCCCACACCAGTCACCCTTTCAACGAAGACAAAAGACGAACTACTGTGGCTGAAGATCTCTATCAAGTACTCGGCGTCGCCCGTGACGCGGACAAGTCGGATATCCAGAAAGCGTACCGCAAGCTCGCGCGTAAGTACCACCCAGACATGAATCTGGAGAACGAAGACGCAAAAGAAAAGTTCAAACGGGTCCAAGAAGCCTATGACGTTCTCAGCGACGCGGAGAAACGCTCGGCCTACGATCGCTACGGCGCCGATTTCGAGAAGGTCCGTAGCGGCGGTTTCCAACCCGGCGCCGGCGGGGCTTCGTTCGACGGACTTGATTTAGAATCGATCTTTGGCGGCGCGGGCCGACGTGGAGGGGCTCAAGGCTTTGAAGGCGGCTTCAGCGATTTCTTTGAAGCGATGATGGGCGGAGGTGCTGGTGGCCGAGGCGGTGCACGCGGTGGAGCGAGTCGACCCGTCCAGCCAACTCGTGGCTCGAATGTTCGACATGAGCTTGAAATCCCCTTTCGAACGGCTGTACTCGGCGGCAAAACCGAGTTCTATCTCAACCGAGCCGGCACCAACGAAAAACTTTCCGTCAACATTCCCGCAGGTATCGAGACCGGCGCGAAAATTCGGCTGCGTGAGAAGGGCCATGCGTCGACAAACGGAGGCGAACCCGGTGACTTGATTTTGTTGCTCAAAGTTTCCGAGCATCCGAACTATCGCCGCATCGGCAAGAACCTCGAAGTGAAGCTGCCTATTTCTCTCGCCGAAGCGGTGCTCGGCGCCAAGATCGACATTCCAACACCTTACGGAACAGTCGCGATGTCGATTCCTTCGGGGAGCAGCAGCGGTCGGCGACTGAGGCTCAAAGGACAAGGTGTCAAAACCGACAATGGCACATCAGGCGACTTGCTCGTCGAAGTCCAAATTCGCTTGCCAAGTACCATCGACGAAGACTCCAAGAAGCTGATCGAACAATTCGACGCCGCCAACCCCATGCCGCTGCGCGAGGAACTTTCGTTCTAACAGGTCTCTGTACTGGCGACGACGCCGTCAGAGAGACAAAACACTCCTGTAAGCTATCGTTATTTACCGAGTCAATTTTGCAATTATGATTCACTGAATCTCGTTTCTTGTATACCGAAGACTCTTGAATCCCGATAATGACTGGTTCGGTTAGCCTCCACGCGAAGCCGTTCTTTTCTTAATTTCTTTCATCAAAGGAAACGGTATGAGTCAACAGTCGTCTCGAATTCGCTCAGGATTCACGTTGGTGGAATTGCTGGTGGTCATCGCGATCATCGGTGTTCTGGTCGGATTGCTTTTGCCCGCTGTCCAGGCAGCTCGAGAAGCAGCGCGACGGATGTCATGTTCAAACAATTTCAAGCAACTCGGATTGGGAATGCACAATTACCACTCCGCATTCGACAAGCTGCCAAGGACAGGCGGTGGCACTTTCAATGTTGGCTATGGTGGGGCTCTGACGGACAATCGGATGCGTCTCAGTGCCCTCGTGCCTCTCTTACCATTCATTGAGCAAACCGCACTGTGGGAGCAAATTTCGAATCCCAACTTTGACACCGCGACGAGCACACAATTTCCCGCGATGGGACCTGCTCCGTATAACGCAAATTATCTGCCTTGGCGAACACAGGTTCCGACACTGCTTTGTCCTTCTGACGGTAGCCGTGCCTACGTCTATCCCATTGCAGCCAACAACTATGGCGTCAGCTTTGGAGATGGATTTTGGCAGTGCAACAATGCAATGAACCCAACGCTTCAAGCAATCAACCTTGGACAGCACCGCGGATTCTTTAAGCACGGATTCTTTTTAGGTTTCCGAGATGTTCTCGATGGGTTGAGCAACAGCGTGATGATGGGTGAAATCGCACGGTCGCTTGGCAATCGAGAATTGGTCGGCGATGTGGCTTGGATGAACACAGGAAACACGTGGAGAGACAATCCCAAGCTGGCGTGTTTGAACGTAGTGCCGGATCCGGCGCGGCCAAAGTACTACAATCCAACGCAGCAGCTAACCGCCGATGCAGCTATTCAGCGAAGCCGCGGAAGCATGTGGTCCGAGGGAGCTCCCATGCACACGGGTATCACGACCGTTTTTGCGCCGAACGGTCCGAGTTGTAACCGTGGTAATGACTCGAATGCTCAAGGTGGCATCTATTCAGCAGGCAGCCGTCACCAAGGCGGCGCTCACATCTTGATGGGCGACGGATCCGTGAAATTCATTACCAGCAGCATCGATACGGGTAATCTCAGTCTCGGGTCGCCAGGAACGACGGCGCCCACTGCGCCGCCTGCAGGTTCGGCGAGCCCCTATGGACTCTGGGGAGCTCTCGGAACGATTGCGAACTCGGAAGTTCGTAATCTTAGCGAACTGTAATTCAAGCTCCCTTCCCCTTAGGATTAAATATGTCTCGTTATTCTATCGCTTGCCTGGTCGCATTGTGTTGTCTTTCGTTGGGTTCGCTGGGCTGCGGCGATGGTGGGTCTGAAACCACAGTCGTCCCAGCAGAACCTGTGTCCGATGACGCAATCAAGCAAATGGAGCTCGATTCGGCTGCGTCTCGCAAACAGGAATCACAGTACGACTGATTCTTTGCGCACAGGCTTCCATTGAAGAACCCATAAGGCGTCAGTGACGATAGACTGGAATCAAGCTGTGAGTGATCGAAAGCTCACAACTTGAGGGTCCTCACACGGCGGGAGATTTCCTCGTACGGTTCCAGAGGCAGCGATCCAGCAGTCGCTGCGGCAATGTTCTCGGCCAGGTGGTCTGGGTTGCAGGTGCCGACGATCGTGGTGTGGCAATGGGGATGCGAGAGTGTGTAACGCAGGATCATCTGAGCTCGCGTCATGGCCTCAGGCAACAGCTCATCGGGCAACAGCTCATCGAGCCTTGCTCGTTGCCAAACGTCATTGAGCGCCGGACGCTGGATCTCCGCTTCTGGACCACCCTGAGCAACTCCGCCACGAATGATGATGCCAGCGCCTGTTTCTGCAGCACGCGTGATCCAATCGTGATGCTCGGGCGAGAGCGCTGAATACGGAATTTGGAAAGTATCAAAAACATCCAGCTCAATCATCGCGGGCAAGTTCGGCAAGCTAGACGAGACACCCATCCAACGAATGATGCCTTGCTCGCGATAGCCACGTAGCACGTCGATCAATCCGGCGGCACGCAATGTTTTCGCATCGCCACCGTGAAATTGCAGAATATCGATGGTGTCTGTTTGCAACCGATGCAGACTGGTTTCGATGTTGCGGCGAATCACATCAGCCGTCCATGTATGCCGGACTTCGAGCGAGTCCGCATGCTGGAGATAATCGCACCCACATTTCGTGGCGAGAACAAACTCGTTTCGTCGAGAACTGAGAAAGCGACCGATTCGCTCTTCGCTCACACCATAATCCGGTGCGGTATCGATGAAATTGATACCCGCGTCGAGCACGGAGTTCAGAAACGTTTCGGCGTCGGCGTCACTCACGGTGCGAACGCCCCAGGTGTTGGGGCCACGCAGTCCCATGCTGCCATAACCGAGCTGGGTCACTTCCAGCCCGGTTCGCCCGAGTGTTCTTCGTGGCAGCGGATTTAGCACAAGCCCACCTCGTTAGGTCGCGGTGCTAGTTTTCTTCTTATCGAACTTTCGCTTCTCGAATTTCTTTTTCTCAAACTTCTTACCTGGCCCGTCTTGTGCCTTCGGTCCATCGCTAACAAATCGCTTGCCGGGCTTGCGATCACCACCGCCGAAGTCACGCTTCGGTCGCGGCGATTGAGTGGCTTCGGAAATTTGCAGTGGCTTACCAGAAACTTGAGTCGCTTGCAGAATCTCGAAGATGGCTGGCGGCATACCCACCGGCAAATCGATTAGCGAGAATTGGTCCTGGATATCGATACGTCCGATATCGCGTCCATCCAAGCCCGCTTCATTCGCAATCGCGCCGACAAGATGCTTTGGCATGATGCCGTGGTTGCGTCCGACTTCGACGCGGTAAGACTGCCATCGCTGACCACCGCGATTTTCATCGCGACCACGATCATCGCGACCACGATCGTCACGGCCACGATCGTCACGGCCACCTTGTGAATCTCGATCGCCTCGTGGTTCACGTTCTTGGCGAGGTGGACGTGCGGCAGGCAAGTCAAGGTTTTGGGCGAACAGTGGACGGCCCGCGTGAGCCAAAGTTGCGGCCGCAGCAGCCAATCGCTCTGGACTTTCGCCGGATTCTTCACAGATTCGCGTGATCAACGATGCAAAGCCTTTGAAGTGTGGGCTTTCGAGTGCACCGAGCAACTGTTGCTTGAACTTCTCCGCCCGAACCGTGTTGATCGTCTTGGTCGTCGGCGGGTCGATGTGTTCGATTTGCTGGCCAATTGCACGCGATAGGTGCTGGATCGATCGCTGAGCATTCGGTGCGACCATGGAAATGGCGCAACCAGCGCGGCCGGCGCGACCCGTTCGACCGATGCGGTGAACGTAAGCTTCGTGCTCACGTGGCATGTCGAAGTTGATCACGTGGCTGATTCGGTCCACGTCCAATCCACGAGCGGCAACGTCCGTCGCGACAAGCACGTCAATCTCGCCACTCTTGAGCTGGTTGACCGTGCGTTGACGCTGAGTTTGCACAATGTCACCGTTCAGCGCTGCAGTGTTAAATCCACGTGCGGATAACGCATCAGCGACTTCCAAAGTCGCAGCTCGCGTTCTCACGAACACGATTACGCCTTCGGTGGTCTCAGCTTCAAGAACTCTCGCGAGAATCTCGATCTTTTGACGAGTTGGTGTGATGATGAACTGTTGACGAATGTTCGCGGCAGTACGCTCTGTCGAGGCACTCTTGAGTTCGACTGGATTTTGAAGGTGCTCGCGAGCGATCTCACGAATCGGTTGTGGCATCGTGGCCGAGAACAACGCGATTTGTCGAGTCTTTGGTGTTTGGGACAGAATCATCTTCACATCGTCGATGAATCCCATTTGCAGCATCTCGTCGGCCTCGTCGAGCACGAGTGCCTTGAGTTGCGACAAGTCCAAAGCGCCTTGCTTGATATGGTCAATGACGCGGCCCGGTGTGCCGACGACAACGTGGACTCCGCGACGTAGTGCGGTGAGCTGGGGCGGGTACGGTGCACCGCCAAAGATCGCCAGGATGCCAAGATCTTTGATCTGGGCACCGTATTCGCGGAACGAGTCAGCGACTTGTGTTGCGAGTTCTCGAGTTGGTGCGAGCACGAGGACCTGAGGCACTCGCTTGGAAAGGTCCAAACGGTGAAGCAGTGGCATCGCGAAGGCGGCTGTTTTGCCAGTTCCCGTTTGGGAGCAACCGACGAGATCGCGACCTTCTAGAAGAACTGGAATCGCTTGAGATTGGATGGAAGTGGCCGTGGTGTAGCCAGCCTTAACGGCGGCTCCAGCGATAGCATCAGACAAACCAAGTTCAGAGAACGGCATATTGCTCTTACGAATCGAGAGGAAACCGCGATGAGAGTATCGCGGCCATTCGTGCTAACTCCGGTAAAGGAGAGCACAAGTCCATCGCGATTCAGCGGGGGGCGTCAACCACGGACACCTCAATACACATCCCCAAAAATCGCGTCACATAGCGGACCGAGGAAGGAAGATTATCGCAAGTGAATCGAAAGTCTAGCCCAAAACCCGCTTTTTAAGCGTGTTTGGCAATCGGGATTGTTCCAATTCATCCGGCAAATTACGGGGTGGACGCACCGCAGCGAGCCAGTAGGTGAACTTTGGCAGCGTTAACGGACGAATTACCGGGCACCAAGTCACCGTCGCCACAACCGCCGTTACAAATTCGCCACTCGTCGCCATACGTCGCCACGCTCTGTGCTGCCGATAAACAAGTAATCTTGGATCCCATTGGTGTTGGATGGGTTTTGCCCAGAAAAGCCGGGATCGACTCGTTCCAGCGACTCACGGACAGGAAAAGCACTAGAATTAAAGTGCCTGGGCGCGATCTTAAAATCGGTGCCTGTATTCTTCCCTTCGAGCCACCACAAACTATGACCTCATGCTCCGAACCAGCGACGTTCAACCGACAATCCGGTGCCGTTTCCATACGATTAACGGTCGCGTTTGTTGCGGCCAGTTTGCTGGCAATCGTCTCCGCTGCGACCGCCGAAGACTGGCCACAATGGCGTGGCGTCAATCGCGATGGCGTCTTGCATTCGGATATTGAACTCGTCGACCAACTTCCGGCTGGAGAAATGCCGCGACGATGGAGCGTTCCACTTGGAGCCGGATACACCGGTCCCACCGTCGTCGCGAATCGTGTCTACGTGATGGACCGACTATCGGAAAACGAACGAGACAGTCGCGAGCGAGTGCTTTGCGTTGACGCGGAGACTGGCACAACGGTTTGGTCGCATGAGTATTCCGCACCCTACACGATCCAGTACACCGCCGGACCGCGCGCCGCCGTCACCATTCACGACGGGCTCGCGCTCGCCGTTGGAGCGATGGGACATTTGCATTGCCTCGATGCCGCAACAGGAGACGTCATTTGGATGCATGCACTGGAAACGGAGTACAATGCCCAGTTGCCGATCTGGGGTATCGCTGGTGCACCGCTTGTTCACAACGGTCTCGTGATTCAAATCGCTTCCGGAGCAAACGGTTCGTGTATCGTTGCGTTTGACTTGACGACTGGCAAAGAGCAATGGAGATCTGTCGACGAGCCAGCCGGATACAGTGCACCGATCGCCATTCGGCAAGGTGACAGCGACGTCATCGTGTGTTGGACGGGCGCGAGTATCTCGGGGCTCGACCCACAAACCGGCAAAGTGTTCTGGCGTGTGCCCATGGCGTCTCGCAACATGCCCATCGGCGTGCCGACACCAATCACCGATGGCAAGCACTTGTTCGTGTCATCGTTCTATGATGGCTCGATGATGATCGAGTTGGACCAAGCAACCCCGGCGGCGAAACAGCTGTGGTATCGCGTCGGCATTGATGAAAAGAACACCGATGCGCTCCACTGCATGATTGGCACGCCTCTTTTCAAAGGCGATTACATCTACGGCGTCGACAGCCACGGAGAACTGAGATGCCTCAAGAAGAGTAACGGCGATCGTGTTTGGGAAGATCTCACCGCCGTCCCTCGCAATCGCTGGGGCACGATCCATATCATTCAATACGGCGACAGCGAGATCATGCTCAACGACCAAGGCGAGTTGATCCTGGCAACGTTGTCTCCGGAAGGTTACACCGAGCACTCGCGAACCAAGTTGCTCGCGCCGACGCTGAAACAGTTGCCGCGACGCGGTGGCGTGACTTGGTCGCACCCCGCGATTGCTGACGGGTACATTTACGCGCGCAGCGATGAAGAGCTGGTTTGTGCGTCGCTCAAAAAAG
Organism: Pirellulaceae bacterium; assembly: GCA_041739875.1. Classification (GTDB taxonomy): domain Bacteria; phylum Planctomycetota; class Planctomycetia; order Pirellulales; family Pirellulaceae; genus JBBSJZ01. Next base: position 14,784 of record JBGSNA010000240.1, on the reverse strand, counting down.
AGTCGGCCACACAGTAATGGCTTCGGTGGGCTGATGGATGCGATGCACGGCCGAGAACATGGCAAAAGCGAGGGCAAAAGGGGCCATCCACGCTCATGACAGATTGTACTAAAAGCAGAAGGGGCGGAGCTGAAGGAGCTGGACGTTGGTAGTTTCTTTGTTGCGTCTCAATCGTTGTTCGAGCGTTCCGAGGCTGAGAGTGGAACTTCGCTTGCTGCCGGGCAAGCCGGCGAGGGGAGCTGGTTTGCGTCTGACGCGTTATCTAACCTCAAAACTTCCGCTCATGTCGGACGAGCCGACATGGGGCGGGAGAGCAATCGGAAAGCAACAATGTGGAGTGGGCCGGAAAAAGGACATACCTATAGTCGATGGCCCGTTTTAGCCGCCTTACGCCCAAACGCCAGTTCGCTTCGCTCGGTCGCGGAGATCATCGTCGATCAACAATCGCAGAACTTGTCGATACCGGGAATCAATTGCGATCAATGCGCGATGGTCGGCGAGCGAGCGTCTGCATTCGCGTCGCAGAGCGCACGCGTGTCGAACTAGCACGCGACGACTTCGCTTGCTCTGAACGTGAATCGACAGAGCTCCGATCATCTGCATGAGGTGAAGCGAAGCGGTTCGATCTGCGGACACATACGGACGGAGCCGACGAGCTAGTTGACTTGAAATCGCAAATCTTGAGTTGCGGTGCGCTGGGTGCCAAGGATTAACATCGCGGACAATTCTTCCCCGATTGAATCATTGAGACGTTCCTTTGGAGACCCCACCAACATGGTGCTTTTGCCCGTGACGAAGTCACCTGGACTACGTTGCACTTGAATCAGTAAATCGTGCTTGACGGCGGCGTCGATCAATCCGTCACTGTCGATGCACTCGATGTATCCCGTTCCAGATGACTCGACAGACTTGGCGGTGCGTCGAAATGAATCTGGCAGTTCTGGCGTCGCACTTCGCTTGGCATCATCATCCCGCGGCGAGCCGACGCGAAGCGGAAACTGGGATTCGATTCGCTCGTTCAGTCCGCGACCAACTCGGGCGAGAATATTTGACACATGAATCGACTCGGGAATGTGATGGACGAAAAAGATCAGCACGCCAACACTGATCAGCGACATCAGCACACCAACGATCACGGCGACATGCGGAACAAAGGCTGCAATCAAATCCGCGTCGCCCGTGCTACCTGGCGGAGCACTTTCGGCGTTGCGGACCGAACGTAACACCATCAGGCAGTAAATGAACGTCGATATAAAAACACCCAAAGTGAATTGGTTCGCTTTGTCGCCCATAAAGTTGTTCAACAAACGTGGGCCAACCTGCGAAGTCGTATGCGAAATCGAAAGAATTGTCATCGAGAACGTGACGCCTGCAACGGTGATCATCGAGCCTGCGACGGTCGACAACACCGCTCGCGCGCCTGCTAGTTTGTTCGCGTACATCCAGTCTGTGTCATCAATCCAGTCCGAACCGATGCGTGCGTCGATCGCTGTCGTCAGGAACGACAAAGCGATGGCACTGATGGCCATCAGCGAGGGAATGAACCATTAACTGTTGCGAACTCGCGCCCATACCGTGACAAAAAATGCGTTCATGCTGATAATCTTCGTGCAGCGGAATTTGGCAGAAATCCCTTCCAGTAATTACAATTGGAATTTTGGCGAACACCTCTTCGGAAAAGCCCAGACGCCAACCCTTTCAAGTTAGCATTTCCCCGGTAAGAGCGAGTATGAATGGGCGGTTTTTGGGCAAAGGACCATCCATGCTATACGGGTCTCGAACTGTTGCATTTCCGTCGTCAGATTCAATCCTTCATAGGCTTTGCAGCCTCGAGGCAAGTTCAGCGTGCTTCACACGCTCGATTTTGAGCAGGCAACACAGAAGGTGCTCAGAAGCAGCGCAACCAATAGGTTGACTTAGACGGACGACATGCCGAGCGGGCACACAGCCAACGCTGGCGATCGAGCGATGCTAAGCGATCCCAGGGTGCTTGTAGGGAACTCGATAGGGCCGAGCAAGCATGGAGGTCGCTTCCTCGTCGCCGAGAACAGTATGAGTTTCAGGATCGAATCGAATCGTGCGATCTATCCTCAGCGCATTATTCGCCATAACGCACGAAGCACTGCTGATGTGCCCTTGCTCGATGTCCGACACGGGCTTTTCGCGGCTATCCACACAATCCAGAAAGTTACGCATGTGCCCTCGGATAGCCGATGCGACGTGGAGTTCCAATCGCCAATCCTTCTGGTCCGTCACATCCGTAGGATATTTGTCCGTTTCGATCAGTGCCTCTCCGTGCATCGCTTTGCCACCGCCGCGCGGTGTGAAGTCGTACGAGTTGACGCTGAGTTTAAGCGTGCCTTTGTCGCCATAAATGATTCCCGCCCAGGGATACTTCGCATCGGGCGCATCACCCCAGGAGCGGTGTGTCCAAACGACATTGAGATCGTCGAAACCGAAGGTCGCCGTTTGCGTATCGGTAATGTTGGCTTTGGAGTTCAAGTCAACAAGAATCCCACCTTGGCTGCTAATACTATCCGGCCAACCAAGTCCAAGTTGCCATCGCACCATATCGAGCATGTGGACACACATGTCGCCGACGATTCCATTGCCATATTCATTGAACGCTCGCCAGCCTCGTGGATGGACCATCTCGTTGTAGGGACGCATCGGCGCCGGGCCGGTCCAAGCTTCATAGTCAAGATAGTCCGGTGCGGTTGTATCGGGCGGGTTGCCTTTTGCACGCATGTGATAGTAGCAGCACACTTCTGCATGCGCGATATCACCGAGCAAGCCGGCGTCAACGATTCTCTCTTTCGCTTGGATCAAATGCGGCGTACTTCGACGTTGCGTTCCTACTTGGACGACTCGATTCGTTCGTCGCGCCGCATCCAGCATTGCTTTGCTTTCGAGCACATCGACGCCGGTGGGCTTTTGGACATAGACGTCTGCGCCAGCTTCGACGGCCGCGATCATCGGTAATGCGTGCCAGTGATCAGGCGTCGCAATCAGCACAATATCGAGATCTTTTTCCGCCAACATTTTCGTGTAGTCGGAGTAGATGCGGGGAGTATTCTTTGAGCTTTGTCGGCTTGCGAATAGCGACTGGGCCTCGACCAGCATGTTCGAATCGACATCGCACAGCGAAACCACTTCGACGGGTTCGATGTTCAAAAGTTGGAGCAGGTCGCACTTGCCGTACCAGCCACAGCCAATCAAACCAACGCGACGGGGCTTTGTTTTCTCGTCAGCGTGTACACGAGTTGTGATCGCTGCGATCGATGCTGCGGCTGCGCTCGCTTGAAAAAAATCTCGACGTTTCATCATTTAAACCCATTTGGAAGTTGCTGTTGGCGAGCCCGGCGGCGACCTGACGCGCGGTCTCCGAGGTTATCCACTCGATCCAAAAACGGTCGAGCAAAAAACGGTCTGGCACAAAACCAGACCAATCCGAGAGACTGAATCGAAAATCAGACCGTGCACTGGCGAACGGCATCCGTCAAACCAGCGAGCGGGTCACTTTTGGGAATGAATTCATGTGCAAAGTAGCCTTGGAATCCCGTGTCCGCGATTGCTCGGGCGATTGGTGGATAGAGCAATTCTTGTTGGTCATCGAGTTCATGACGTCCTGGATTGCCGGCTGTGTGATAGTGGCCGTAATATTTGTGATTCTTTTCGATCGTGCGAATGATGTCGCCTTCCATGATCTGCATGTGGTAGATGTCGTAAAGAAGCTTGAAGTTATCGCTTCCCACTTGCTTGACGAGTTCGACGCCCCACTCGCTGTTGTCACACATGTAGTCCGGGTGATTAACTTTGCTATTGAGCAATTCCATGTTCACGATCACGCCGTGCTTTTCAGCCACCGGGATGACTTTCTTGAGTGCGTCGACACAGTTTTTCATACCGGCTTGGCGATCGATGCCTCTCGCATTGCCGCTAAAGCAAATCACGTTTCTCCAGCCTTCCGCCGCCGTGGCTTCGATCGCGGTGTTGATCTTTTCTAGCGCCATGTCGTGGAATTTCGGATCACACAGCCCATCGGGTAACGGATGCGACTGGACCATCGTGCACACGAGTCCGTGTTTCTTCAGCGTCGGGAAGTCAGGCGGATCGAGCAAGTCGATTCCCACCATGCCTAATCCGGCACAGAACTTAGCCAGTTCGTCGAGTTCGATCTTGCCGTAGCACCACTTGCAAACGGATTGATTCAGCCGCCCTTGTTTTGCATCCACACTCATCTCTTTAGCTCCTTCAACTGCTTGGGTATTGGTTATTCCACTGGCGATCGCGCCGGCAGCAATCGTCGCGGTGATGCTCGCCGTCATCGCTCCACGTCGACTGATCTTGTTGTTTTCGTGATTCATGGCAATCTTGTCCTGCCTCAGTAAATTCGCCCAGTACTTTTTCACGAGTTGATTGTCGTCTAGTCGCCCCACTGACGCAACTTGCTGATGGAATGCAGTTGAAATGGGTTTCAATTTCCGGGCACGGCGTCTGGGTCGACAAAAAAACGCGGTTGGACTCTTTGAAGCTTGGCCAACGAATCATCGCAGCGACCGCCCGTGAATTCCGACGTGCTACCTATTTCTGGGTCAATGTCCACACGGGCGAGAACCCGTCGACGGATTCATCTAGCCGGTCGACAGCTCGCGAGAGCAGCAGCTTGCATGGGCGATCGCCTGGCACGCGTTGCATCAATTCGCCGAGGCGCCGAGTGGCTTCTCCGAACTTGGCTTGTTCGAAGTCCGCGAGTGCCATTTCATAATCCCTCGCAAATTGGAACCACGCTGCCTCAGGGTTTCGAACGATCTGGTACACACTTGTCGGTTCGTCGATTCCAACGACAGAGAGAGTCGCGATGCGCCGATTTTCTTGGGTGCAGCCAGCGGCATGGGCTGTGGCGGCACTGATCAGGCAATCCACGCCCAGCTGTTTCGTGGCCGCTTGGAGTCGACTGCCCACGTTGACCGTGTTCCCAAGCACACCGTATTTGAATTTGATGCGTGAGCCAACGTTTCCAACTCGCGCCATGCCTGTATTGACACCAATTCCAGCGCCGAAACGTTGTGGCAAGACATCGGCCCAGCGAACTCGCAAAACTTCAATTGCATCGAGCATTGCAATCGCTGTGTCGACGGCTCGACGGGCATGATCGAGTTGCTCTCCAGGAGCGCCCCAGATCGCCATCAGCTCATCACCCACGTAATCAACCAATACGCCGTCACTGTCCACCACGCACTGGCTCAACTCACTTAGCACATCATTGATCCACTCGATTGTTTTTCTGGCACCGAGCCGCTGCGTCACCGTACTGAATCCACGAATATCACAGAACAGTACGCTGACTTCGGAATCGTGGCCAAGCATCAAGTCAGGATTGGTTGCGAGTTGGTTCGCGACTTTTGGCGAGAAAAACTCGGACAAGTTACCTCGCAGTCGCTCTTCGGCTTGACGCGCGATGCCGCCAGCGACTGCGCCAGCGAGCACTTCGACAAGCGTCGCCTCGAGATCGCTGATGCCGCCTCCCGTCTGGGATGGGCGAAAGTTCCAGCGGTCGCCATATAGCGCACCGACAACGCGTCGATCACGATCCAGGATTGGTGAAGCAACGACGCAGTTGATTGTGTCGAGAGAGGCTGCGGCAGAAAAATCGCCGTGCATCGGATCGTGAATCTGTGTGATTGATTGGCCGACTAGACGCGAAAGCACTTTGGTGCTGATTGGTGGAATGCTTTTTCCGCGAACACCTTCGTCGAGATACTCAGCCGTTTTTGACCAACCCTCCGGTAACGTCCCTTCCGTCATCAACGCATTTGCTTGGTCGGGCGAGCACAGTAGAACAGCCGCTCGGTCGAGATCGACGATTTCCGCAGCCGCCTCGACGGCTGATTGGAAGAACGCGTCGCTTCCCGTCGCTTGATGGACGACTTGCAATGCAACTCGAAGGAGCGCCACCGCTGCCTCACCAGCCGGCTGTGAAAACTGGGCCAACGACATCGTCGGATCAAGTTTTAATGTCGCGCCCGGCGTTGGCGGCAAGCTGGCGAGCGAGCGAAATTCTGCGCCCTCTCCCGAACTGATCGGCGGCCAGTGGAACGCGGACGGGGTTTCACTTAGAAGTTGTACGCGGATCGCAATATTTCGACCGATCGTGATTAACGCTTCATTAGTGAAACGTCGCGATTCACTCGGTGGTATTTCATCACCACTGCCGAGCAACACGGGGTATTCTGCACGCAGATTCTCTACAAGAATGATGTTGGCCGAGTCGGTCGATAAGCGGAACCAGTTTCGTGGAATCTCGCGAACCATGGCGTCAGCAATGACAAGACGTTGTTCGTCGTTGAGCCAATGGACTGTCACTGGCGCAGGGTCGAGTCTGTCGCGACGAGTCACGACGACAGGACGTTCCAGCTTAAGTGTCTGGATGAGTTGCTGGTCCTGGTACAGTTGAACTTGATATTTCGTCAATGAACTCTTGGCCTGGGAATCACAGAGGAATGAACGCTATCGCTTTTTGGCTTCAGTCTTTGAGTGTGGTATCTTAGCTGATTGCGGCATACGATTTGTATGACCGGCAAAAAGTTACTGATAAGAGACTCGCTGCCGACGCGAAACTTGCTGCCGACGAAATGCTCACGATCTCCTTTTCCTCTTCTCAACCACTGCGTCAACACCTGGCGCGATCCCTCGGAGTGAGGCATCGATGAACACGCCAACTCCTCGAAGCCGAAAACGGCTTTGGAGTTTGATTGCAATCGCACTTTTCATCACGGGTAGTGTTTGTGGGTACATCGAGTACTCGCTTTCCCGCCCGAGTGGCGAGGGGCCTGCGGGTCCCGCCGTGGATCGATTGGCCTTCAATGCAATTTGGTCGGACCGACCTGTTCACATTGTCGGAATCGGCGACAGCATCACAGCCGGACTCGGCGCGAAGTCACCCAGTCATACATTCTTCAATCGGGTCTTCGAAAATCCGACGGACGAATTCTCTGAGATGCACGGTGTTTGCCTGCGTGCCGTGCTGCCCAATTTGTCCTCAGAAAATCTTGCAATCTCTGGCTCAGAGTCCAAAACGCACGAGCAAGTTATTCGCAAATCGCTTGCAACGCACGACGAAGTGTATGGGCTCGTGCTCATGACCACTGGCGGTAACGACTTGATTCACAGCTATGGACGTAGCGAACCACGGGAATGCGCTATGTACGGCGCGTCGCTCGCCCAAGCGGAACCGTGGATCGCGAAGTATCGCAAGCGACTAGCCAACATGCTGGACGACATTGCAAGTAAGTTTCCATTGGGCTGCGAGATCTATGTCGGTGACATTTACGATCCTACAGACGCAGTCGGTGACGCCCCGAGCGTTTTCTTACCGCACTGGCCCGATGGACTCGCGATTCATGCAAAGTACAACGCAGCGATTCGCGACGTGGCATCGACACGAGACCACGTGCATGTTGTACCGCTTTACGAAACGTTTCTCGGGCACGGTTCACACTGCCGACAATTTTGGCGAAAGCATTATGATGCCGAAGATCCACACTATTGGTTCTTTACCAACATCGAAGACCCCAACGACCGGGGTTATGACGCGATTCGCCGGGCTTTCCTCAATTCCATCGTCGACAATACGCGGTTGATCGATCGTGCTACGCCTCAAGCACATCAATGAACGCTCGCATCCACGCTGGGTGTGCTGGCCACGCAGGCGCGGTCACCAGTTTGCCATCCGTGTGAGCGCTGTTGAGTCCAGGGCTCGGCTCGACATAAGTTCCGCCAGCGACCTTTATGTCGGCGCTTACCGCTGGATAGCAACTGCATTGACGGCCCTTCAGCACTCCCGCCGCAACAAGAATCTGGGGCCCATGACAGATCGCGGCGATCGGCTTGTCCGCGTCGTTGAAGTACCGAACCATCTCTAAAACGGATGCGTTCAGTCGCAGATATTCGGGAGCCCGCCCGCCGGGAATTACGAGCGCGTCGTAGCTCGATAAATCCAGTGTTGCAAAGTCAGCGGAGATGCCAAAACGGTGGCCAGGCTTTTCACTGTAAGTCTGGTGACCTTCGAAATCGTGAATCGCAGTCACGACATAGTCACCCACGGTCTTGTTGGGGCAAACCGTATCGACGGTGTAACCGAACGTCTGCAGGATCTGCAGCGGAACCATCGCTTCGTAGTCTTCGACAAAGTCTCCAACAAGCATCAAAATTCGTTTCGCAGCCAACATAGCCTCTCTTGCTAGAAAGATTCTTCTCGCGGCAATCATTCGCCGGGAGAGAGCCTAAGCATGATTCGAGAAAGATGCGAGCGGTGTAACAAACTCTTCAGAGTTGAATTCGCAATCCTATTGCCGAGGAGGCCTATTGCCGAGGAGGGCTCGCGGGGCTTACTGGAAGCGACGGAACGAACGTGTTGGAGTCCGAGTTGTTGCTTGAGGCAGCGACGGCAGCACCAATCAGGCCAATCGCTCCAATACCACCGAACCCACCACCCCCAAGACCCGCTCCACCAAATCCACCACCCACAGGAGCTCCGAAACCTCCACCTCCGACTGGACCTAAACTACTTGACCCGAAAGCGGGTGACCCGCCTGCGCCAGCACCAGGAACTGGCGATACTCCGCCGAGGTCCGCTAACGCAGAGTCTTGTGGCAACGCTGGATAGTAGTCCCGGATCGTCTCCACGGCGTATGGGACGTACTGTGGTGGTATGCAAACGCATGGCACTACATCTGCGACGTTTTGCGTGGAAAGTGAGCTCGTCTGGAATTCGTTTTGAGCTGTTTTTGGCAACGCGTAAACGAAGTGCTGAGCGTTTTCATTCGAAGCTTGAACGACATTCATGCTGTCAACAACTTCAAATGCAAAGGCACCGTAGCCGGCTGGTCCCGCAGCCACGATTCCATAAAAACCAGGCGCGACATCTGGGACCGCGAAACGACCCGCTGCGTCAGCGAATGCACCGCCTACTTTCTTTCCATCATTGAACAAGGTGACGTGAGTCCCTTCAACGTTGGAGCTGTTTACTCCGGTCCGAAGCAATGAGATCACCTGGCCAAAGAGCTCGTTATTGTCCTGAACCCGCACCTTAAATGCACTCGGTCCGAAGCCATTCTTTGAAGTCCAATCCGAGGCAACGAAACGGTCGTCCGGATCACTTGAGGCTGGCAAGTACTTGTCGATAATTGGGATGAGCTCCGTCGAACGAATCTTCACCAATGACATTCGTGCCGTTCCCACCTGCCTTGGAGCGATCGCCTCGGGAGCGTCAAACAAATTCTTTTCCGCCGATTCTTCTTCGAATACAAGCATCGTCGTTCCGTGTGCCTCATCGTTGTTGGCAACAACGGCATAGGAACCGGCCTTCACATCGGTAATTTGCACCACTCCCTTCGCGTCGGCGGTCAGTTCTTGAGTCTCGCCATCCGCATTGATGACCGCGAGCATGGTGCCAGCCAACTCGGACGAATCCAATTGGCTCAGCACATCAAGCTGCAACGCTACCGAACGAGTAGCTGCGGAAAACAAAACGCTATTATCCGGTGGCAACCGACGTTGTTCGTCCTGCATCGTTGTCGTAACAAGCCTCGCGCCGGACTCATCCGCCATCACAAATTGTTCTGGTATGGCGCAGCTAATCAACACGCAAACGATCGAAGCGAATCGGAGGGTATTACTTTGAATCGTGTATAACATCTTAGGATGTCTCTTTCGTGTTGTTTTGGAGGCAAGATCCGCGAGGTTCATAATACGAGCCAACCCGAAGTCGAAGTGATTCTTGCTACTTCCAGATTATCTAGCGACAACCACAACAGCAAGCTGATTCGCCGTCCCAGAACGGTATTTTGCTATAAATGCAACCTCACACACCTATACGAATCTCAATGCCTCAGTTGAAATCTGAACACCTCATTCTCAGTGGAAGTCGTTTTAATGTGCACTCGATGGAGTTGCTCGGGGACGATGGAAAGACCTATTCTCGCGAGGTGATTCGTCACCCCGGAGCGGTGGTGCTGCTGCCGCTTTTGGATCGAGATCATGTGGTGATGATCGAAAATCACCGGCCGACGGTGGCGGCAACACTGCTCGAACTGCCGGCTGGAACAAGGGAGCCAAATGAGTCTGCGGAAAGCACCGCCGCTCGTGAACTCGTCGAGGAAACGGGCTATCGGGCAGGAAATCTGGAGCTGATTCACGAGTTTTACTCGGCTCCGGGTATCTGCGACGAGCTGATGTGCCTGTACGTTGCCCGCGATTTGACTCTTGGAGAACCCAACCGCGAGGCCGTCGAGCAGATCACGAACCGGATCGCTTCACGAGAGGAAATTACGCATTGGGTCAACTCCGGTAAGATTCGTGATGCCAAAACTCTCGTCGGTTTGTACGCTTTTCTCTACTCAGATCGAATAGGATCGGAATAACCGATCTCCATCGACGGTAACCTGTGGTTTCTCGTCGCGTACGGAACTCTACAGTCTTCGCATGGTTAAATAGACTATGAACATGCTTAAATCCAAACTGATTGCCTTGGCGATAGTCTTTGTTTCCGTTCCTGTGATCGCACAGCCCCCCGGCGGAGGCGATCGAGGCGGTGACCGTGGAGGATTTGGTGGCGGGCCTCCTGGAGGCGGATTTGGAGGGCGAGGTGGACCACCAGGGGGCGGATTCGGAGGCCCTCCGGGCGGTGAGTCTGGCGGACGAGGTGGTCCTCCGGGCGGCGGCGATCGTGGCAGTTCGTCTCGAGGAAGCTTTGATCCATCGAGCTTTCTTACGCGTTTGGATGCGAATGGAAATGGAATCCTTGATCCGGAAGAACAGCAGGGACCGGCTCAGTTTCTCATTAGTCGCATGCAACAGGGCGGAATGAAAATTGAACCCGGCAAGCCAATTTCGCTGAAGACGCTGACCAAAGGCTTCGAAGAAATGCAAAAAAGCCGTGAATCAGGCGGCGAAAGCTCCTCACGAGGCAACCAGGAGCCTGAGGAGCCCGCTCTTCTTGTGCCCGGTTTTGGAATTCCTTTGGAAGAAATGCCCATTCCTCCGCTTGGCTTCGGCGTCGCCGCAGAGATGTTGGCAACGCCGGTTGCTCCCGAAGATCTCCGCGAAGCCGAAGAACGGATGCGTCGTTACGACTCGGACAAAGATGGTTTTCTGTCTAAGAGTGAGGTCTCCCGGCTCTCGGGCGATCCCATGGATTTCGATCGCAATCGTGACGGCAAGCTCTCTGTCAGCGAGCTTGCTGTCAGGTACGCGCGACGTCGCGAGACCGAAGAAAGCAGCCGCGACGAACGCAAGGACCGGCGAGAACGTGACAGCGAAGAGACAGTGAGCGTGCCCGATGTCTACGACGGACGAAAATCATATCGAGCGACGCCGGGCAGTTCATCCGAAGGGTTGCCAGGCTGGTTCATGGACAAGGACAAAAACCAGGACAACCAAGTTTCAATGGCTGAATATGCCAGCGAATGGAATGACGATGCGGTGACGGAATTCTTTAATTTTGACCTCAGTGCCGACGGCGTGATCACAGCGTCCGAATGCTTGCGTGCTGTAAACGACGGTGCCCAGTCGCGAGTTGCTTCCGATACCAGTTCAAGTGCCGGATCGGGTTCAGCGGACTCAGGCTCTATGCCCACCGCCACGGCGTCAACGAGTGGTCCGTCATCGAGTAGTGCGTCAACCACGAGCGTCGGTCAAGTTGATGAAAAAACATTGAAATATGCTGAGAAAATCATTGGCCGATACGACTTAAACAAAGACGGCGCGATTACCGCAACGGAATGGAAGGATATGCTAATCGACCCGAGTCCAGCGGATGCCAATCGCGACGGACGCGTCACGACCATGGAGTATGCCCAGTGGATGCAGCAACGCTCAAAGCGATAGTGATGTTGCTTGGCGTGACAAAGGTTGAGTGAAGTCCATAAAAAAACCGCGAGTTAGAAACTCGCGGTTTTTATTTTGGCTGGACTGATTAGTCCTTGTCTTTCTCTTTTTCCTTCTCCGCACCAGGCACGATGTTGTCATCGTACTTGGCCTCAGGGATGGCTGTGTCGTCTTTGGTTCTCAGGACGTTGTGGAAAACCGCAAATTCATCGGCTTCCTGCTCCGCCTTCTTCGTCACTTTCTCTACAGAAACCTTGGCTTCCTCGATGATCTTTTCGATGACCTTTCGCTCAACAATCTGATTACGAAGTGCATCCATTTGGCCAGACTTTTCGAGTCGTGCACGTACTCGTCGTTCTGGCATGTCGCTCTGCTGGGCGATCAACGCGATTTCTGATTCGTAGTCTTGAGCCTCAGCGTCAATTTTTTCTTCCTCAGCAATTTGCTCAAGGATGAAGTGCTCGCGAAGAGCGGTCTCTGTTGCTGCTTGTGCGTTGCGGCGAGTCGCGTTGACATAGCGTCGGACGTGCTCTTCGTCGAACCCGCTGCGACGCAATTCCAGAACCTTACGCTCGATTTCACGAATCGTTTGACGCTTCACCAAATCGGGTGGCAAATCAAAGCTTGCTGAGCCAGCCAACAAATCCACAACGGCTTTTCGAACCGACTGTTGGGTTCGATATTCAGCTTGGCGAACAAGAGAATCGCGAACGAACGATCGCAACTCGACTTCGGTTTCAAAGTCGCCTAGTTCTTCGAGGAATGCGTCTGTTAACTCGGGGTTCTCACGCTTGAGAACTTCGACAACCTGAAAGACTGCGGTGACATCTTTGCCCTGCATCGATTCATCGGCCAACTCATTGCTGAGAGTGACTTTGCTTTCGCGTGATTCGCCTTCCTTGACTCCGTTCATCAAGGCTCCGAAGTCCGAGCAAGTGCCATCGGAGAAGCTCAGACTCGTTTGCAGAGTGACTCGCTCTTCCTCCATGACGCTGAGGACTTTTTCACCGTTCTTGAAGGTCGCGGTGATCAACAGCTTGTCGCCCATCTCGGCAGGCTCATCTGTTGCTTCAAGTGTCGCGTAGCGAGACAAGACTCGGTCGAGCGCCGTTTGGACGTCATCGTCGCCGATCTCTTCAACCGGTCGCTTCAGTTCTAGACCACGCCACTGGGGAGTTGCGAACTCGGGGCGAACTTCTACGGTGAATTGGAATTTGAAATCGCCGTCTTCTGGCAGTTCAATGGACTCGTAGTCGAAGTTTGGCTCGCTGATCGCGGAGAAATCTTGTCGCTCGGTCACCTGCGTCAGGCTGTCCATCAACAAGGAGCCTTTGACCTGGTCTTTGACACGATCACGGAATTGCTTTTCGACAAGTTTGCGAGGAGCACGGCCGGCTCGGAACCCTGGCACTTGGGCTTCAGGTACGAGTTCGTCGTAAGCTTCCTTGAGGTAACGCGTGACTTCCGCTTGAGGAATCGTCACGATCACCTCGCGCAAGCAAGCTTGTGGGCTTTCAACCTTTACGTCCAACTGGATCGGTGGCTTTTCCGGTTCAGACGGCTGGAGTTCGGGCTCGGCGGAGGTGGACATCCTTCAACAGACCTTCAAAGGGGAGTTTTTTTGAGTGTGCGGTGTGTGCTTGGGCCAGAGGCTTCAATGCATAGCGCCGTTTGGGCTGGAGACGAAGAACCGAGCCCGAATCGGGAAAGTCTAGCGATGCAGGGCCGATTTAGCCAGGACCGAGATGACGCTTTTGTGAAGCAAATTAAACAATCCTGGAAGCCGCGGCCCGAGTTCCCACAAGTTCATCGGCTTCCACCCAGATCTCCCTTGCGAGGCACAACTCACCACGTATACTGTGAATTCAGGCAACGAAATTTGCTGGTCGAAAATTGGTCGGATGTGGACTTGCCAACGTCTGCCCAAATCCACTACTCTTTGCCTCCGCAGCGTCCTAAGTTGGACGGTTGCCAGCACCCTGAGTGCTATCTAGAGAAGCGGCTGTAGCTCAGTTGGTAGAGCACAACGTTGCCAACGTTGTTGTCGTGAGTTCGAATCTCATCAGCCGCTCTTTTGTTCTCTTGCTCGTTCTGGGCATGGGCAATCCCGCAGATTGCTGTGAGTGAGCCTCTTCAAATTCACGCTCGCTTGAAATCCATAGATAGGAGCGCAGGCTCAGCGATTCTCAGTGACGTGGCTTTGCCAGACGCTTTTGAGTAGGCCAGGACCTTGTCCCTCGCAGGATTGCGTTGGGACTCAACCTCGAGGCGTGACCAGAGCCGGCCAAAAGCACCGTCGCTGACAAGCCGTTTGAGATTGGAACTTTGCGCTCAGGATTTTGAGCGGGAGATTTTGTGGCTGGAGAAGATCACCCAAAGACCAGAGCGAGTTCGTTCGATTGGCGTCGAAGCGTTTTCGAATGCTTCAGATGCACGCCAAGACAGAGGCTTCCTCTGATGAGCGGCTGCCATTGCCAGTTGCTAGGGACAGTCCTTGTCACCACACAGACTGGCAAATGCAGCTACTACAAAAGACGGACCACAAGGGATCCGTCCTGTGCCATCGCCAAAAAAGATCCTTAGATCATTTCCTTGAGAGCCTTCAGTGGTCGAATCGTGACCTTCTTGCTGGCTGGCTTCGGCTCGAGCCAAATTTCGCTACCGTCCGCTGGGTTGCGGCCTTTTCGCTTTGGCTTGGCAGGAACATCACGGCGGATGATCTTGCAGAGACCAGGGATTGTGAATTGACCGGGGCCGGTCTTCGACAATGCCTTTTCGATTTCGACTGTCAGAGCGTCAAAAACAGCTGCGACATCCTTCTTTGGCAATTCAGTGCTTTCAGCGATGTTTGCCAAAATCTGAGTCTTGGTTGGAGCCTTCTTTGGCGCCGGAGCG
>JBGSNA010000220.1:0-1695 GCA_041739875.1 Pirellulaceae bacterium | reverse complement strand
CCGCCAACGGAGAGTTCCTCGCCTTTAGCGTCCTTGATAGTTCTCACCCTAGATGCTTTCGGTTGCATCGACCGAATGGAGTTCGGTTGGGGCGGAACTCGCATCGGTGTCTTCGCGACTGGGACACCGACGCGCCGAAATGTCCATCCCCAACCTGCTCCGGCTTCATCGACCGGAGCAAGTTAGAGCACTTCTGAACTACCGCCGAACGCTTACGTTGTTCGGATTTGACCGACAAGCCAGTCGAGAAGTGGGCACCAGCAACGGCTGCTGCCCTGTCCGCACTTCCACACGATCTTCAAGTTGCCGCATCAGTTCAATCCGCTGTGGCGATACAACAAAGTGGTCTTCACCAACACGCTGTTCGAGACGGTCGCTGAGTCGCTGCGGGAGTTACTCGGCGACGAGAAGTATCTTGGCGGTCGAGTGGGTTTGTTGTGTGCGCTTCACACATGGAACCAGTCGCTGGACGACCACGTTCACTCGCATTGCCTAGTGACTGCAGGCGGACTGGTCGGTGGCCAGGGTACTGGCGAGTCGGCTCGTTGGATCGAAGCGAAGAAGTCGTGTCTGCGGCCACGCCATGTGCTGATGCTGAAGTCTCGCGGCAAGTTCAAAGCGAAGCTGCGCCAGCGACTCCAGCAAGGTGAGTTGCGACTTCCGCCGTCGATGTCGCTGTCGCAGTTCAACAGGCTGATGTGGCAAGTCAGCCAGGTTCCGTGGAACGTCAAGATCCTGGATCGATATGCTCTGCATCGCGGACGGTTTCCTTTCGCCCCTGGATAACCCGCTGGCCGTCCTTGTTGTCAGCACTAAAAACGTAAATAGTGCACCTGTTGCTGGGCGAGCGTATTTCTTTTCGCGTATCAAGCGACTTCGCTACAGCAATTTGGCCAAGGACGCATGTAACCTTGCGCTGCCTCTTGCTTCATGCGTCTCGGCTCTGAACTGTGGATGCGAACTTAGCCACCAAACACGCAACTCATTTTCTGAAGTTCGTAAACTCGCCTCGCTGGTCGATAGTTAGCCAGATCGGCAGATAATCTGCCAGCGACAGGGTTTTGGATGCGTCCACCATCACTACAATTTCCACGATGATGGGTGCACCAATGTCGATTTTCCGGATCGTCACCACTCCCGAGTGAGATGCTTTTCGCGATTCTGAAACTACAACACTTTCTGTGTAAAACAATGACGATTCGTAAGCCATACTTTCGTGTCATGCGTGTATGCCCTGGGATGAGATATGGGCACGGAGTTCGTTGCGTCTAGAAAGCGAGAGTCTACGTGCAGCAACGAACTGCGTTGGTTCACCAACGACCTTTCCCTTCATTTTGGCTTGGGTACGGCGGAAGTTGACATGTCTTTGAGTGCTTGAGGCTGTCAACGTCCGCCATTTGTTACGTCCGCATTTGTGGTACGCCCATTAAGCGATCAACCAGAGTGGTGATGGTGCGTTTGTACTGGAATTCGCTTTGCCAACACCTGCAAACGTGGGTGCTTCCCCAGCCTTTTGGATTTTCCGCGAAGACATGGAAAACACTTTGACCAAACCATCACCCAATGACGGATTTTCAATCGTTAAGGAAATATTCCAACTCGTTGCACGCTTTCAAACACCGGCGACGCCGGCAGTTTACGAAGTGTGGTACCAATACGTCCAAAAACAGAACGAGCCGCTCGTGCACGCTTTGG
>JBGSNA010000027.1:0-4969 GCA_041739875.1 Pirellulaceae bacterium | reverse complement strand
CAAAACATATGTCATCGTAACTTCCCGCCTAGTTTCTCGCGTTTTTGCTTCTGAGCCGGTTTCAGCATATCGTGATGCTGGGTGTATGTGGGTCAATGTCAGAGAACTAAACTACAAGATTCAACTTGGTGTCCGACTGGGTTTCTTTATGCAGGGATCACATCCATGAGCATTGTGCAATCTAACGATGCGAATTTAGACGAATTGCGATTGCTATTTGGCGATCGATGTTTGCTTGACGCGGCATCACTCGCGACGTTTGAGTCCGATGGAGTGACGGCGCTTTCGGGTAAACCGATTGGTGTTGTGATCCCAGTGAATGAAGACGAAGTCGTCTCAGCGATCCGTTGGTGTCATGAGCATAACGTCCCGTTCACAGCCCGAGGAAGTGGTACGAGCTTGTCCGGTGGCAGCGTACCGGTGCCAGGTGGAATCGTGATTGCGTTGAATCGCATGAATCAAATCATTCGCTTGGATCCAGTCAACCGGATTGCGGTCGTCGAGCCAGGTTTAATTACGGCCGCCTTATCAAGAGCGGCTGCGACCGTAGGGCTGCATTACGCTCCCGATCCAAGTAGTGCGCAAGTTTGTACGATCGGTGGAAATGTCGCTTTTAATTCTGGCGGCGCACATTGCTTGAAGTATGGCATGACCGCGAACCACGTGCTTGGACTCCGAGCGGTACTGAGTGATGGAGCGATCGTGACACTTGGGTCCGAGAGTCTCGAACAAGAAGGACCCGATCTAGTGGGCTTGATGTGTGGAGGTGAGGGCACGCTGGGTGTGGTGACTCAGGTGACGGTGCGTTTGATTCCGCCACCCGAAACGTTTCATTGTGTTTTGGCCGGCTATACGGAAATCGAAGCTGCCGGGGATGCGGTCGCGACGATCATCGCGGCTGGCTTGTTGCCGGGTGCGATGGAGATCATGGACGCGGTCGCGATGCGCGCCGCACACGAGGGTGTCGGCGCAACTTATCCCGAGGGATGTGCTGCAGTACTGATTGTTGAACTGGACGGGTCCAAGGAAACTGTCCTCGCGGAGACTCCTGTGCTCAATGCGCTGCTTGAAAAAACGGGTGCGATCAGCGTCTCTGTTGCATCAAGTGCAGCCGAGCGGGCTTCGATTTGGGCTGGTCGCAAGAGTGTTTTCTCAGCGGTCGGTCGACTCAGTCCCGACTTTATCGTGCAAGACGGCGTGGTACCACGCGGGAAACTGGGTTACGCGCTGACTCGTATTGCTGAGATCTCCAAAGACGGTGGCGTCCCCGTCGCCAACGTTTTTCATGCGGGCGATGGGAATTTGCACCCGCTGATTATGTACGACGGACGGATCGATGGTGCCCTGCATGCGGCGGAGCAAGTGGCCGCAAAAATAGTGAAGTTGTGTATTGAGCTTGGCGGATCGATCACGGGTGAGCACGGTGTGGGACTCGAGAAACGAGAATTTCTAGGCCAGATGTTTGATCAACGGAGTTTGGAGCTGATGGGCCGAATTCGAGACCAACTGGATCCCAAAAAAATCGCGAATCGAGACAAAATGTTCCCGACGGGTGAAGGTGAGCCGACGGGTTTGTATGGGCTGCATCCGCTCGAGAAGGCTGGGATTATCAGCCGCATGTAGCTCAGAAACATTGTCTAGTCATTTGACCGTGAACCGTTTGGGCCTCGGGATTGGAGTATGATGTTGCTTTGTTCGTCCCTTTTTCTCATTGATAGACAGCATGTTAGAACGTCACTTTCGATTGACCGTTTGGGTTGTTGGTTTTGTTGGTTGTTGCCTAGCCAACGCTTCCCTGTCCCATGCTCAAACGTCGGCTGATTCGATTCGGCGTCCTAATATTGTGATGGCGTTCGCTGACGATTGGGGTCGTTATGCCAGTGCGTATCGCGGTATCGACACGAGCGGTATCTGTGACGTGATCGAGACACCCCATTTCGATTCGATCGCCAAGCAGGGCGTGTTGTTCACCCGAGCCCATGTGAGTGCTCCGTCGTGTACGCCATGCCGCAGCTCGCTTTTGAGTGGGCAACATTTTTGGCGCTGTGGACGCGGTGCGATTTTGTTGGGTGCGATATGGGATCCGTCGATCGCCAGTTATCCGCTCGAACTCGAGAAAAAAGGTTATCGAATCGGACACACGTACAAGGTGTGGAGTCCCGGTTCACCAGCGGACGCACCACATGGAGGAGCCGAGCGTAGTTTTGTGTCGGCTGGGAGGAAGTTCAATCAATTCTCGCAATACGTATCCGGTCAAAACAATACTGAACAAGCGAAACAAGACTTGTTCGATGAAGTCCGAATGAACGTTCGCTCCTTTCTTGATCCGGATGGAGATGGCAAGACCGATCCGAATGCTCCGTTTTGTTACTGGTTAGGTCCGACCAATACGCACCGTACGTGGATCGCGGGCAGCGGCAAAAAACTCTGGGGTATCGAGCCGGATCTCTTGAAAGGCAAACTTCCTAAGTATTTACCTGATGTTCCTGTGGTTCGAGAAGATTTCGCCGACTATCTCGGTGAGGCGCAAGCGTTCGACGCGTCCATTGGCGTGCTCGTCGAAGAACTCAAACGAATTGGTGAGTTTGAGAATACGATTTTCGTAGTGAGTGGTGATCATGGTATTCCCGGTGTCACTCGTGGTAAGTGCAACTTGTATGACCTCGGGACTCAGGTGCCGCTCGCGATTTGCTGGCCGGCCGGTATGAAGCATGTCGGACGCGTCGTTGATGAT
Organism: Pirellulaceae bacterium; assembly: GCA_041739875.1. Classification (GTDB taxonomy): domain Bacteria; phylum Planctomycetota; class Planctomycetia; order Pirellulales; family Pirellulaceae; genus JBBSJZ01. The sequence continues at coordinate 2,235 of JBGSNA010000027.1, read as the reverse complement.
TTTGTTTCGTTACCCGATCTAGCACCAACCTTCATGGACGCCGCTGGCGTGGCGAAGCCGGAGTCGATGATCGCCAAGTCGTTAATGAACGTGCTGCTTAGCGACAAAGAAGGGAAAGTCGATCCGAGTCGTGATGCAGTGTTCATTGGTCGCGAACGACACGTGGCGACCGTTCGTGATGAGAATCGTCCGTATCCACAGCGAGCTATTCGTACGGAAAAGTACCTCTATATCATCAACTTCGAGCCGGATCGATGGCCGATGGGGTTTGGACCTGGGCTTGGTAAACCAGAGGAACCCGTACCGACAGATCTAGAATTAACCAACAATACATTCGCGGCTTTCGGCGACATGGATGCGAGCCCGACGAAAGCGTTTGTGTTTTCTCATCGCAAAGAATTTCCCAACGAATTTCAATACGCGTTTGGCTTGCGGCCCCGAGTCGAGCTTTACAACGTGCTCACGGATTCGGATTGTTTGAGCAATTTGGCTGGAGTCACCAAGTATGCTGACATCGAGAAAGAACTTCATGAGCGGTTGATGAATGAGCTTCTATCGACTGGGGATCCTCGAGTCAGTGATGATGTCGTCTTTGAACGTTCGCCGTTCACGGATGGCAATATTCCGGCTCGTATTAATCCAGCTCGTACCAATCCGGCTCGGGCTAAAAAGAAAGCCAAGTAGCTTGGGGCTTATTTGGCTTGGATTTTGAATTTCACGTCCGTGATCTTGGATTGCGGCATGCTGGATTGGATGCCAGCGAGAATTTTTCGCTTTTGGAAGACCAGTTCCTGCATCGTGACGGAGTCGGATGCATAGAGTTGGAGGACTCCACGGTTGAGTTTTCCGACTTGGACACTCTTGGCGAGGACCTCACCGACGGATTCGTTGACGCTGTTTTGGAGTTCATCGTTGGCTGTGGCTTGTGCATAGCCTTTACGAGACATCAGCTGGCTGACGAGCGAACCGATCTTACGAACCGGATGTGACTTGCTCAATCGAATCGCCTTGGTGTGTGTGTTTACCTAGCGGTCTCGAGCCATCGGCATGATGACATAACCGTAGCCGTCGTCGGTCGTGAGAAGCGCCGGTGCTGCGCCGGACTCGATCTCCAATACAAAACTCGACTCGCTATCGAGCACTTTACAGAAGTCCGCTACATAGCGGTGATCCATCGTCAACGTGATGGACTCACCGTCATAAGCAATCGGCAACTCGACTTTGGACTCACCGATCTCGGCGGTGCTGGCTTCAAGCGTCAGCGTGCCATCGGCGAACGTGAAGTCGATACCGCGGCTTTCGTGATCCGTCACAATGGCTGCTTGACGCAGTGCGGCGAACAGTGGTCCGATCGTCATGTCGATTTGGACAGCTTTTTCGCGTTTAGGGAACACTTGTCGCCAATTTGGATAGCGGCCTTCGACCAGTCGAGAGTAGATCACCGCTCGTGATGTTCGAAGGAGAAGATCATTGGGTCGAGCCGCGACATCAACTGACTCTTCCTTGTCGCTCAAGGCTCGCTCCATCAATTGTATTGCCTTGGTGGGAACGATCGTACTTGTACCGGTTGTTTGGTGACCGCCAACGCTCTCACCCTTTCCTTCCATACGAGCGAGACGACGACCGTCCGTGCCAACGCCGATGACTGAGTTGCCTTCCATTTCAAGAAGTACACCGCCGAGAGCGTAGCGGCTGCTTTCGGCATCGGTAGCAAACACGGTCCGTTTTACCATCTCGCGGAACAAACGAGTGGGAACGACGTGGTACTTATCCTCTTCAAAGCCGGAAACGCTAGGGAACTCGTCTGGGTTGTTGCCTGGCAAACGGAACTTGCTGCGGCTGCCGCTGACGCGAATGCCCGAGTCGTCGGTTTCGAGCGTCAGCGTCTCGTCATTGCTCTCGCGAAGAATCGCCATCGTTCGCTGGACTGGTAGCAATGCTGTGCCTTCCTGGTCGATGGTCACGCCTTCAGTCAGATCCAATCGGATACCAACTTCCATGTCCGTGGCTGTTAGCACGATTTTTCCACCCGAGGCGGTGATCTTCACGTTCTGGAGAATTTCTTTGGGTGATCGTGTGGGAGCAACGCTCGCAGCAAGGCTGAATGCGGCGGTCAGAGGTTCGCGTTGGCAGGTAATCTTCATGGATCAACTAAAACGTACGAAGGGGAATCACGATCGGTCGAATGACTTGCATGTTGTACCGCTTGTTCCCCAAGCGTGCATCCGGTTAGCC
>JBGSNA010000190.1:0-13112 GCA_041739875.1 Pirellulaceae bacterium | reverse complement strand
CAGGCATCGGTCGCTTTGAGATTTCTTCGATATGCCGGATGGCTGTTCGGTAGATACGATGCAATAGCTTATGAGCAAACGTGTGGAGCAACTTGACTGTCTCAGCGTACTTGGGCGAACGAAGCTCAGTTCCGGCTTGGTCCAACTCCAAACGTTGCAGCTGCTTGCAAAGCTTCAAAAATTCCGTCGACTCCTGGCCTGTTGGGACATCCTTTGCGTCGCGCCATACGTCTTCAAACTCGACCTCACTGAAGTCGAATCGCGGCGACAGAATTGCTTTGTGGTCATCGCGAAGAAGAGTGCTAGATCCGATACGTTTCACCGTTGGATCCGCGATCAGTTGCCTCAGGCTCAAGTGAAATCGCTCCGCGTTCACCCGTTCCGACGGATCAACTCCGCTGAGGATGAATGCGACAGTTTCGATCGTCCCGTCACGAACCACCGGCGCCTTTTCGTCAACAACACGAGGAAGATACTTTGGTTTAATTTCCGTTTCAGTCTTCATCAACAGCCATCCTCGTTCGAGTGATCCGCTTTCACTGTGTGCAGCAGCCGGGGAGTAGCAAGAGTCGCCAGACTTCAGTGCGTCGTGCTTCGTCCAGTCTTCATTTCAGGATGAGCCGAACTCGCTAGCGTCGGGTTCCGCACAACACCCTCGGCTAGCGCCGTGGGCTCACTTTGCCAATCCGGACGATCATGTTAAAAAAACACTAGTCAATCTTCTTCCGACCGTGACGATTCGCAATACGAAGTGTGTTGTCTTGGATGTCCATCACAAGCTTGATGCCTTCGGAAAGTCCGAACAGACTCGCGGTGAACGCGACGCACCCAAATAAGAGCGGCACAGCAAACTCGCTAAACTCACCCAACTGAGCCAAAAGCCCTTCTTTCACCGTCGAAAGAATGTAGAGAAATCGAAAGCCAAGATACGGAAACACGATAAGAACGGCGGCGTATCCAAAAATCTTGTAAATCCGTTGCATCGACTCGAGCGTCGGGTAATGTCGCTCACGCGGGTAGATTCCAGACGTCTCGTTGTAGGAGGAGCGAGCTTGGTCTGCGCGATAGTCACTGCCGACCCGGGATTCACTCGTTGCATAGCCCGTCTTTCGAGCAACCGATTCCCTGGGCACTGACCGCAACGAGAACTCCTCGTCCTTGCCGTCAAGCTCAGCATGAACGCTCATCGCCAAACTCGCCGTGTTCACTGAGACAGCTCGTGGACGTCCAGCGTCAATCCGCAACATGAACTCCGAATCATCATCTTCGTCGTCGCGACCTGCGACTAATCGATTCTCTGTGGCCGACGAGGCTACGCGAGAACCTTCGTTTTCTTCGAAACCAAGAGCACGCGGAATCGCTTTGGACGCACCGCAATTCGCGCACACAACGGTTGAGTTGTGCGGCAACGGACGATCCAACGCCTTGTGGCATTCGTCGCAACGTAATTGCCGCCCTGTCGGCTCGCTCAAGTCCATCGGTTTCATTTGGTCGATCGCCATTGTTTTGACTCCAATCCGTGTGACAGCCAACAGTTCACCAAATCCGCTCATCAAATCCGCATCGACACACCGAGGACTCGGCGACCTGCCTGCGGGCTGGTGAGTCCGCTGCGTACCAAGTCGGTCGCGTTCTCCCAAATGGACTTCATTCCACTCGCCGTTGCGATGCGATAGATCGCGCGACTGTCTCGTGTGTCGAGGATTTGGTCAGCAAGGTTCGAGTCTTTCAACGACAGGAACTCACTCGCCATCACGCGTCCGACGTATCCCGTCATATTGCACTTCTCGCAACCATTTGGCATAGAGCACGAATTCACTGGCAACCCACAGAAATCCTGTTCGTTGGTAGAATTCGTTGCACAATCGCAAACCTTGCGTAGCAACCGCTGGCTCATGATGCCGATCACGCCGCTGCGCATCAAATACGGCTCGATCCCCATGTCGAGCAATCGAGTCACCGCAGTTGCCGCGCTGTCGGCGTGAAAGGTGGTCAGCATCAATTGACCCGTTAGACACGCTTGAATGGCAATCTCGGCAGTCAACGGATCGCGAATCTCGCCGATCATGATCACCTCAGGATCCTGGCGAAGCAGCGAACGCAATCCGGTGTGCAAATCGAACCCGGCGGGCACGTTGACCTGACTTTGCGAAACGCCGACTAATGGGACTTCGATGGGGTCTTCGATGGTCAACAGGCTGCGATTTCCGCCCGAGGAATGCGCCAGTTCACGCAAGCAAGCGAACAACGTCGTCGACTTGCCGCTGCCCGCCGGCCCAGTCACCAGCATCGCGCCACTGGTTTCGGCAAGCGTATCGTAAATCGCTTGGGTGACACCCGCCGTGTGACCGAGATCCTCAATCCGCTTGAGGTTCCCGCCGCGCCCAAAAAACCTCAAAACGGCACGCTCGCCGTACAAAGTCGGAAACGTGCTGACTCGCACTTCCGCGGCTTCGCCAGGCAACGCAATGCGGCCTTCTTGCGGAATGTCATTGCGATACGTCAGCAAATTGGAAAGCACCTTCAAACGCGAAACGATCGAAGAACTCGCCCCAGAAGGAAACTCGCCAAGCAGTTGAAGCACACCGTCGAAACGGAACTTGACTTCAAGTCCACCGAGTGTCGGCTGCAAGTGGACGTCGCTCGTTCCGATGCTGTCGGCAAAGTCCAGGAGTTGTGCCACGAACTGCGTCGCATAGGCCGCCGACTTGGGACTGAATTGGTTCAGACGCCCGCTAAGTCTCGCCAATTGGGCATTAAGAGAATTGTCCGTTTCAGACACTGCTCCGTTTTTCTGCTGTTTTAAAGATTGAATCACACGAGGGTCCTTGGAAGTGAATCTTGATTGCGTCGATGACTGATGCGAAACTCAGATCGATTTTTGCATGATTGCATCGGTCGCACGATCTTCGAGTCCGTTGACGTACATCGAGAAGACTCGGAAAATAATGATGATCAGCAGTGCGGCGATCAGCATCCAAATCATCGCGGAGGCAAAGTACGTGAGCTTCGCCATCGAACTCTTGACTTGTCGTTTCAATTGATGGAAGTGTTTGTCGAGCGATTCTGCGAGCCTTCCTGAGGCTTCACCAAGTTCGACGACTTCGATCGTGTCCGGTTGGAAAAGGTGCGTGTCGGCGAGAACCGTATGCATCTCGCGGCCTTGCAGAATCGCCTCTTTCGCGGGTTCCGCCTTGCTTGCGTACTGACCCGTTCCTGCACTTCGGAAAGAGAGATCGATCGCCGCAGCGGCATCAACGCCTGCCTCGATGGTGATCGCGAGGGTTTGCACAAACCGTGCCTCGGCGAACACTCGCAAGTTGCGGCCAAGAACGGGGACGCGAGCGATCCAATCACCGACGAAAGACATGTAGCCGTTCTTGATCAGCACATAGATCGCTCCTACAAGCAACGCCACGCCTCCCACGATCAATCCATACGTGACTAAACCGCTTTCGCCGACCAACCCGATACCAATCAAGTCTTGCTTCTCTTTCGTTTCCCCAGGCAACAACACGGCGGGCAAATAGATCATCAATCCAACGACAACAACCGCCATCACGAGTTGCACGATCGGCCACAGGATCGACGAGAAGAACACCGACTTAAACTCAGCCAGTTGTTGGTAGTATTCGGCAAGTCGTTCGAGGACACGATCGAGACGGCCAGACTTCTCCCCACCCTCGAGCATCTCAGCAAAGTGAGGCGGGAAGTAGTTTCCCTGGGCCTTCACCGCATCCGAAAGCGACGAACCTTCGCGAACATGATCGGCAACGGATCGCATTTTCCGACCGTAAAGCGAGTGAGCGCCACCAGCCTCGCGATCGAACACACGGTACGGATCCAGCCCAACTTCGAACGCTACACCCACACGCTCACACAGTGTACTCAGAGCTTGATTTTCAATGCGACTTGAAAGCACAGTTAGTCATCCCATTATCCAACGCCTTTGATCCTACAGTGGGCGAGATTTTAGAGTGCAGTCATGTTAACTCTGTTGTCACTTAGCGTAGACGCGATGAAGAGTTTACGAAGATCTACATGAAGACTGGTTTTGCGAACATTTGTCGCTACGCGAATTGAGCGTGATCGTGACGAAAGTCGAAAGTACGTTACAATCGCATTTTATTGATTGAGTTGAGCTTCCATTTCACGACTAGCGATATCAGTTCAACGACGCATGACGCTCAATCCCTACCAAAGCCCGCTGCCTGACATCAGACATGACGACGATCCAACTGATTTTTTGGGCCATGGAGAACACAGCCAAAACGAGGCAGCAATCAGATGGACGCTTCGTGCACTACGTGTCATTCGCCTTGGAGATTCGCTTCAACTTGTTTGTGTCAGTGCTCTAGCGTTGCAGCTACTTGTCATGTCTCCGTCAGCCAAAACGCTCTCAACTTTGCCATCGCTTGTGGTGCTTGGCGGGATCGGCGGTGGCGTCGTGCTATCGTTTTTGGGCTTGATACTACTCACGAGCCAGAAACACCGACAACACAGCATAACGCTGCTAGCGATTATTCTGCATGTTGTTGGGTCGATCGCAATCACGAGTTTTTTGGCGGCGATGATTCGTTCACAATCCCTTCGTGGTTTGCTGCCGCTCTTTGGTGCGTCGGCGTTTGCGATGTTACTCACATCCAAAGCTCTCGTGGCTATGATTATCCAGCCGCAAAGTGTTCGGACTCTGCGAGTTGGACCAGTTCGTTGGAGCCACTTGGCGGTGATTTGCTACGCATTTTGTGTGGCCTTCTCGTCAGCGTTGTCACTGAATGCGTTGCCGGCGAATGTATCGCCATCGTTCGCACTGACGCTCATTTTCGTCTTCGCTCTTGCTGCGACCGCGTTTCGCGTGAGCGAGATCACTCAAGCCATCACATCGCTCGCGGCTACCCAGTCTTGATCATCTGGCTCAGATTGGCTTGTCAACACAGACGCATTGGATCATAACGTTTGGGAATCGGCTCGCGCACCGAGCTCCTTTCCCACCCGCACTCATCAGATGACGCAATGAAATTCAAATCAATGAAACTCAGTTCACTTGGCATGGCCCTCATTCTTGTCGCTTCCAACCTGCACGCAGACGATTACAAGCCCGAACTGTTTCAATCGTTGAAGTTGGTTTACGAAGACGACTTCAGCGGCGCAACGCTCAACACAGACTTCTGGCAAGTTCGGCAAGGTTCCACATGGGCGGTGAAGGATGGAGTCCTCGTCGGTGGACCGTCACCGAAAGAGTTTCAAGACAAGAAGATTGCGGAAGGCGACAAAGCGCATCAGGGTTTCAAGCCAGTGATTTGGCTCGAGAAAGTGCCAACGAATCTCGTGGTGCAGTTTCGCGTACGCTTCGATGGACAAGACTACATTCCACGATTTCCGTTGATCGACGTCGGCCACCACATTCACACGCTCACGTTCTCGAAGGAAAAGACCACGTTGTCGATCAAGAAGAACGAGAAGGTGATTTCAAACGAAGACATGCTGCTTCCGATTAACGAGTGGGTAGACGTTGCGATTGAGCTAAAGAAGGGAAAGATGGTGGTTGCCCTCAACGGCAAGAAGTTAGTCGTCGAAGACGCTTCTATTGACATGGTGGACCAACAACAGATCGACTTCAAAGGCATCGATCACGGAGGCATTCGCATCGACGACGTGAAGGTTTACGAGGGCATGAATTGTCGCGAGGGAGGCTAGGTCATGCGCCATGGTTCGCGATAGGTGCCGCCGCGTAGCAATTGATCGGCCTCAGCGTCATCGACGATCGCTTGATTCACCGCGTCCCATCGAAGCGGACGCCCGACCGCTTGCGAAACATAGCCCAAGTGGCCCGGGGTGATGCTGCGGTGGCCAATCTCGGCACTGGCGACACAGGTCTCTCGCGAACGCACGCAATCGATGAAGTTCCGCATGTGGCCGCCAGTGACCGGTAGCTGGAACGAGCCTGCATCAAATTCCGGATGACTCCATCTCGCATCCGATGTGGTCAACTTGCCGCGTGTGACGTGCAACCATCCATTCTCGCCGATAAACTTTGTGCCAAGTTGATTCGTGTCCGAGATGACCGATGTCACACCATTGGCGTATTTGCAATGAATCGCATAATGCCACGGTGTATCGTAGACGTCGGTCGCGGGAAATTGCCAGCCAACGGCTTCCACAGACGTTGGTCCGCTCGCGTCGAGATCCAATGCCCAGTGCGCGATGTCGTTGTGATGCCCGATCCAATCCATGAGCACACCGCCGCCATATGCACGATGGCCACGCCACCAACGGTGATGCCGAGCACGCATGTATGGAAGCATTGGAGCTGGACCACACCAAAAATCGTAATCGAGATCTGCTCGCGGCTCGAGGATCTCAGTTCCTGCCTGAACGTTTTCGTAACCCGCTGGCAACCCAACTTCAACACGCTGGATCATTCCAACCACGCCGTTTCGCACCAATTCCACAGCACGGCGAAACTCTTGGTCACTCCGTTGCTGGGAGCCCGTTTGAAACACGGCCTGACGTTCCTTGACTTCCCGACAAACTTCCAAGCCTTCGCTAAACCAATGCGTCACTGGCTTTTCACAATACACATCCTTGCCACCTCGAAGCGCCGTCAACGTACAAAGCGCATGCCAGTGATCTGGGGTCGCGACAACCACCGCATCCAAATCCTCTCGTCCACAAACTTCGCGAAAGTCGGCAACAGCATCTGGCCGCAGCTTCCCTCGTTTCTCGATGTGAATTTGCGCCGCCACACGACCAAACGACTGGCCTTTGCCCCAAGCATGGTCGCGATAGTGAAGTCGATCGACGTCGCACACCACCGCGACGTCGATATCACTCAACTTGAGCAATTCGTCCAGCAAGTTGAAACCACGCGAACCAACGCCAATCAACCCGACGCGGATGCGATCACTCACAGCCGGCCGCTGTTGTCTACTCTGAGCAAAAGTGGTCAACGCCCAGGGCGCCGCGAATGCCGCGCCAGCCACCGTGCCAAATCGGCGTCGACTCAATCGAGAAAGATCGTTGGACATGAGACAAGCTCTGTGAAGGTGGGAATCATCGGTTAACGAGTGCGCAGTCATCTCACGCTTGGTCCAACGAATTTACTCCCTCAAGCTACGTTGAGCAAACATATCGTATCGCGATCGTTGCTGGACTTGCAACGTCAACGGCTTGCCCCCGCCTGACACTCGGCGATGCCAGTCCGCTATAACATGTGGCTGAATAACCAGCGCCCGAGAATCGTCTTAAGACATAGGGTGTCTGAAACGTCATTCGCGTTTTGCCCCGCGACGAGATTTTACCCGTACCCAATCGATCATCATGGCATCCATCCACATCCGATCCAAGGATCGAACCGCTGAAGTCGCTTGGTTCTCAGCGTTGTGCGGTGACGATTACGAATTTCTTGGTGTGCATGATGATTCGCTTCGAAGCAGCTATGAGCATTGTGGTGACATCGTTCGCAAAGCGGATGCCCATGGCTTCCAGAACGTTTTGTTGCCGTCGGGTTGGATCGTTGGCCAGGATGCGTTGACGTTCGCTGCCGCTCTCGCACCCCAAACAACACAAATCAATCAACTCGTTGCCTTGCGAATGGGCGAAGTCTGGCCACCGATGCTCGCTCGAGCAATCGCAACGGTGGATCACATCGCCAAGGGTCGACTGTGCATCAATATCATTTCGTCGGACATGCCTGGCACGAAAGAGAGCAACGAAGTCCGCTATCAACGTAGCAGCGAGATCATTCAAATTCTAAAGAATCTTTGGACGACGGACGGGCCGTTTGAGTGGCAGGGAGAATTTTACCAGATCTCTTTGCCGTCCACAGATGCAGCTAAGACGTATCAACAGCACGGTGGGCCGCTGCTTTACTTTGGTGGCATCTCACCGGCGGCCCAGGACCTTTGCGCCAAGCACTGCGACGTGTTTCTGATGTGGCCAGAAACCGAAGACCGTATTCTCGAAACGATGCGAGGCATGTCCGACAAAGCGGCATCCTACAACCGCGTCATCGATTTCGGATTTCGAACCCACGTGATTGTTCGCGAGACAGAGAAGGAAGCCAAGCAAGCCGCCGATCGACTCATCTCAAAGCTCGATCTCGCCAAGGGGCAAGAGATCAAACGCCGATCGATGGACAGCGAAAGCGCCGGCGTTAAACGGCAAGACGAGTTGCGAGCGCAAAGCAAAGACCTGTATATCGAAAACCACTTGTGGTCCGGGATTGGACTCGCCCGAAGCGGTTGTGCGAGTGCGATTGTGGGTGATCCAGAGCAAGTGCTCGCGAAGCTGAACCACTACATGGATATGGGCATGCGTTCGTTCATTCTGAGCGGGTACCCGCATCTCGAAGAATGCGATCTATTTGCGAAATACGTCTTACCTCGCATCCCGACGTGTCGGCTCAACAAAGCCCAAGGACGACTCGTGCCTGACCCCGTCACACCGCTTACGACTGCGCCGCGACGATAAGCCCGGCACGTTATCTGTCTTGCAATTCACACTTTTTTTATACTTTATCTAGCCTGGCCATTATGTCGGAACCTGTACGATTTTCCTTAGCCGGCTTTGGTGCTTGGGGAAAGTTCCATGCTCAATCAATCGCCGGGAATCCGAATTCCGAACTCGTTGCGATCGCCGCACCCACAGAAGCTTCACGCCGTGAGGCAGCTTCGCTTTATCCGAACGCCCAGATCTTTGCCGACGCGATTGAGATGATCGCGACGGCTGAGTTTGACATCATCGATATTGTCACTCCCAGCAACACGCACCGCGATATCGCGCTGGCAGCCATCGAAAAGGGAAAGCACATTCTCTTGGAAAAGCCGATGGCAATCACATTGGAGGATTGCCAAGGGATCGTGTCCAAGGCCCACGCAGCGGGAATTCATTTGGCAGTCGGCCACGAGCTTCGCCTCTCATCGCAATGGGGCGAAATCAAGAAGATCATTGATCGCGGCACCATCGGCGAACCACAATACGTGCTCGTTGAACTGCTTCGCAAACCGTACCGCATGGGTGCAAGTGGTTGGCGCTACGACCAAGACCGCGTCGGCAGCTGGGTGCTTGAAGAACCGATTCACTTCTTTGATCTAGCGCGTTGGTATTTGGAATCCAGTGGCGATCCGGTGGAGCTGTACGCGTACGGGAATTCGCGAGACAACGAACGAAAGGGATTGTTTGATAACTTCAGTGCCATGTTCAAGTATGCAAACGGATCCTATGCCGTCGTATCCCAGACGCTGGCGGCGTTCGAGCACCACCAAACAGTGAAAGTCAGTGGCACAAAGGGAGCGTTGTGGGCCGGTTGGAGTGGCGCACTGGATCGTACCCTCGAGCCCACAAGTTTCCTTCGCGTGTTCGATGGCGAGACAGTTCACGAGATTGAAATGGAACGGATGAGTGGCGAAGTGTTTGAGCTCCGCGAAGAGATCGCACAATGCATTGAAATGGTGCGTCGTGGAACCAAACCGATAGCGACCGGACTTGATGGACTATGGTCCGCCGGCTTATGCCTTGTTGCGGAAGAGTCGATTCGCCAGCAGAAACCATTACCAGTCTCGAATCTTGCCACGTTCTGATGAGCGATGGGGCTGTCAAGCTCATCACTGGATTGATGATCGTCGTCGTTCACTCCGCGAACGAAACGGACTTTATCGTATCGTTTGCGGAGCAAACGACGACGCAATTGCCTGACTTGTTAATCGATTCACAGCCTATGAGGCCAGAAATGCTTCGCGTCACAACCTCCCTGCGACTCGTATCCGTGACTTCACCTTGGCTACTTTACCTTGGGCAGCGGTTCGGTGTTGGGATAGGGTTCGCGGTGGGGTTGGAGGTCGTCGCCTTGGACCGTTGTCCACTGGGATAGCTGGCTTCTCAGGTTCGCAAGTTCGCTCGCATAGACGGGATTCGAGGCGAGGTTGTGACTTTCGTGCGGGTCCGATTCGACATCGAAGAGTTCTTCGGACGGACGGGTGTAGTAAGCATGCAGCTTGGCGGCAGCCTCGGTATCCGTTTTAGCGGCATCGTCCCATGAGTCCCAATAAGCACCGGCGCCATCTTTGCGGTCACGATCGGAGTGGTTCGTGTGGTACGCGTCGGGCCTCAGGTTAACGATGTACTTCAGGTTCCCGCGTCGAATGCTCCGGATCGGAAACACATTCATGTTCCCGTCACCCGTATGTGTTGTGAATATTTCATCTCGGTGTGTGTCTGTCTTTCCCAACAGCACGGGTGCAAACGATTTGCCGTCAAGGTCACCGGGAACTTCTCCACCAACGATATCAATCAATGTGGGCACGATATCCACCCAGCTGACCATGGCATCCGTGCGAATGCCCGCAGCTATTTTGCCTGGCCAAGCAACAATCAAGGGCACTCGTGTGCCGTAGTCGTACAGGTTCCATTTGCCAAGCGGCCACTGTCCGCCATGGTCACTGGTGAATAGAAACAGCGTGTTGGGGCCAAGTTGTGCTTGCACGAATTCGCGGACTTGACCCATCTCTTTGTCCATGCCCGTGATGTCCGTGAAATAGCGACTCCAGTGCTGGCGTGTTTCCGGCGTATCGATGAAGTGTTTGGGCAAAGTGAGTGAATTCGGGTCGTAATCCATCTCCGGCGTCCAGGAAACATGAGGCCGCCTATCGCCAACCAATAAACAGATTGGACCAGTCGGCTTTTCCTTCGCAAAGTAATCTGTGATGTGCTGATGCAAATCTTTTGGTATCGGCGAATGGAAGTCGGTGCCAGGCATTTTGCCGCGACCGTGAGCCACTTTGCCGAATGAGAGCACGGTATAGCCGAGAGACTGCAACTGAGGCAACAAAAACTTGGTGCCAGGCTTCGGTTGACTGTGATTGGCGTGAGCGCCATGCCGCGCGGGCATCAAGCCCGTCTGGAGAGAGAATCGATTGGGACAGCACGATGGCGATGCGACGTACGCGTTGTTGAACGTCATGCCAGAACCAGCCAGCTCATCCATCGTCGGCGTCGTAATCTCGTCGTTGCCGTAAACCGACGTCTCCAAACGCCCCAAGTCATCCGAGATATAGACGACAAGGTTCGGAAGCTTGCTTGAGATCTCGGCGCTGGCATGCAAAGCTGTGGCAACGACAGTCACCAGCATTGCAAATCCTACCGCTGTAACCCGGCGAAACTCTGTTACCCGAAGCAACTCTGTAACCCGGCGAAACTCTGAAGTATGGTGATGCATTGGGGAAACCAAAAACTCGGGGCAATCAAGACGTGGAGGAGAGCGAAACTTGCGGGCAATCAAGAACGAACTTTTATGGCGAGAGCCGTTGGCGTCTCCATGACGGAACGTTTTGGTCCACCGATTCACTAGGAAGATACTCAATACGATCATGCAATCGGTTACCACCGCCTTGCCAAAATTCGAATCGTCGAGGCGTGATGCGATAGCCACCCCAAAAGTCCGGAAGCGGGATTTCGCCGTCACCGAATTTGCGTTTCAGTTGATCCAACTTGGCGAGCAATAGCGAGCGACTGGAGATCACCTCACTTTGTTGCGATATCCACGCACCAAGTTGGCTGCCTCGAGGCCGCACCATGAAGTATTTCAACGATTCAGCCGTGGAGACTTTTTCGGCGGTGCCATCGATCTCGACTTGGCGTTGCAGCGGCAACCACTGAAAGAGCAATGTCACATTCGGATTCGCGTCGATGTGCTTCGCTTTGCGGCTGTTGTAATTCGTGAAGAATACGAATCCCTCCGCGTCGAACATTTTCAACAAGACAGTGCGAGCAGCGGGTCGATGCTTTTCGTCGACCGTAGCCAACGTCATCGCGTTCGGTTCAACCAAATCCGCTTTCATCGCTTGCTCGAACCAATGTTCAAACTGCTTGAACGGATTCTCGAGAGTCGAATCGATATCGAGAATTTCTTCAGAATATTCTTTGCGTAGCGAACTAAGGTCCATCAAGTAAGTCGTCGGGTTATTGGGCAAAGTTGAATGGCGTAATTGTACAGGACACCGCAAGGTCCATCCATCGATTCACCCAAACTAACAATCGCATGTTAACAAACGCAACGGGCTAACAAGTGCAACGAAATGAAACCGGCGGAAAAAAACACGCCATCCAACTTCTGCGAGTCTCGCAACGTTGGACCTCCGCCTCCAATGTCCCCCATTTTAAAAACGCTCGAATTCGCTGGTCCGGTGCACTGCATTGTTAACCATCCTGGTGAACTCAAATCCGAAACGCAATTTTTTCCAAAATCAAAGGAATTGAGAGGAGGGTGTTTGGAAGCCGAGTCTTAGGCGTGGTCTTGAGTTCAATAACGATTGAACTTTTGCGACCTGCTGCCAGCTAATGTAACTGTAGTTTAACGTCCTGGGAAAGTACTGCCGGATTAAACCGTTAGAGTTACCCGAATTGGGGACACTCAGTCGGGCGCAGATCGCGAAGCTAGTCGGGGTAGCGCCAATCATCAATCAGAGCGGCAAGTCCGACAAGAAACGTCGTGCTCGAGGAGGGTGTTCACAAGTTCGCTGCGTACTCTACATGGCCGCGATGTCTGCAGCCCAACACAACCCCGTCATCAAGCAGTTCTATTCACGCTTGCTTTCACGCGGAAAACAAACCAAGGTCGCCCAGACCGCAGCGATGCGTAAGCTGGTCACGATCCTCAATGACATGATTCGCAATGGTGAATCATGGCGGAAGGCGGAACTGAGCCTATCGAAATAAAAGAGGCGACCACAGCACCGTCGTTAAACGAGTACTCTGATCGCCTCACGTGCTCGAAACATCATTGACGCATCGGCGACTAGGCTATCCCTCACGAGGTTGCATCTCTGCAGAGCCTCAATCTGTTTCACCCAGCGGTTGCATTTTAATGCTGCGCTGAGGGATTGTAAAATCATTTGAACATCTGGCGCAATGCCTGGAAAATCTCGGGGGTTCGGGGGCTGGCCCCTGACCGGCATGGTGAAGAAAAGGTGTCCGGGTGAAGCAAAGGTGTCCGGTACCGTTTTCAAGTTTCGGAGATTCATTTCTTGGTCAGCGTCTTCCTTGGTCGTCCATGGGGACGCATGGTTGACTCCAAATCGAAGGTTCGGGCAATGTGCTCCACCCATGTTTCATTT